>CAYUFY010000018.1:0-31949 GCA_964443795.1 uncultured Anaerolineales bacterium
CGGTGAGGGGCATGGTGAGAGTTAGAGTGGGAGCGAAACGTAAGGCGTGATAAGCGATGCGTAAAGGGAGGACAGGTTGGGGGGCCGGTGACGCGGTGGGCGCGGGGGAAACCGTGGGGGTGACGGTGAATGCGCGGGAGCGCCGATAAGGGTGCGGGGGCAGGTGACGCGCGGGTATCTTTTAGATTCCGGTGGGGCGTTTGAGATATTGCCCGCGCGCTGGGCCGAGGATTTGCCCGTTGTAGATGTGTTGCCCACGCAGGAAGGTGTGTTTGACGCGGCCCGTGAGGGATTGGCCTTCGAAGGGCGTGTAGCCTTGCCCCGATGCGGATTCGGCGGCGCGGACGGTGAAGGTTTCGCGCGGGTCAACTAAAACGATGTCGGCATCGTAGCCGGGGGCGAGGTCGCCTTTGGTGAGCAGGCCGTAGCGTTGGGCGGGGTTCCAGCAGAGCAGTTCGGCCATGTGGTTGTAACTCATGCCGCGTTTGCTACCTTCGCTGAGCACGCCGGAGAGCAAATACTCGGTGCCGCCGAAGCCAGACTTGGCGGGCCAGATGTTGTGTGGGTCGGCGGGGTTGGTCTTTTGTTCCGCGGAGCAACAGGCGTGGTCGCTGACAATCCAACTGACCTGACGGTTAAGCACGGCTTGCCAGAGGAATTCCACATCTTCGCGCGGGCGGATGGGCGGGTTGACCTTGGCGAGTGGGCCAGCGGGCGAGTCCACATCGAGCAACAAGTGGCCGACCGTGACTTCGCGCCGGAAGTTGATGTGCGGAAAAATCGTCTGCATCATCAGGGCGGCTTCGAGCGCTTTGCGCGAGGAGAGATGCAGGAGGTTGATGTTGAGGCATTCCGTTTCGTAAGCCAGATAGGCGGCAATCCAAATGGCGAGGCCTTCGGAGTGGGGCGGGCGGGCGGCGCTGTAGGCTCGCAGGCCCGTCAGCTTACCCTCGCGCTCCACCAGTTTAGTGTAGGCGTTGAGAATGTCGGCCAGTTCGCAATGCAGGCTTACGCTGATGTAGTCGGCGATCTCGGGGTGCGCGCGCATCATCTGTTGCGCCGAGCGCATGATGAACTCGAAGTGCGCGAGGTCGTAACGGTCATCGGGGCCAATCATCAAAAACTCGTTTTGCTTGTCGCTCTTGCCGTGCAAGCCATAGCCGCCGTAGAACATGAAAATTTTGAACGAGGGCACGCCGAAATGGGTGAGAAGTGAGTCCATCTCGTCTATGTGAGATGCCGCAATGGGCGCGATGTGATAGGCGTAATCCACCCAGTAGTTGTCGTGCGAGCGGCGCAAGACTTCGGGCATGAAGTCGGCATAGGCGCCGCCACGATTGAGGTAATACTGGCCGGTTCGGGTGTAGGTGAGCGCGGTGGTCACGCCACCCATGGCCGCCGCTTTGCTTTCGGTGACAGCGTCTTGCTCCAATGGCTGATAAATGCCAACATGCATGTGGGCATCCACGAGGCCGGGGAAGGCTAATAAATTTTTGGCATCGAATATTTCTTTAGCTTCACCCGCGTCAATCTCTGGCGCGAGGCGCGTGATTTTGCCAGCGGTGATGCCGATATCGAGCAAATCTACGGCTTGTTTATTGGGGCGGACGACACGCGCGTTTTTGATGAGGAGGTCGAGGGGCATGGGGGCTCCGAAAAAATGAGAAGTGAAAAGTAAAAGGGCGGTTCACTTTTTTTACTTCTCACTGATTATTTCTTGCTCCAGCAATTGGGCTATATCTGTTTCAGTCAGACCAATGCCGCGCAAAATTTCCTGGGTGTGCTCGCCGGCGCGGGGTGGGTTGGCGCGCAGGCCGAAGTCGTGGTCGGCGAGGCGCACGGGGAAGCGCGGGAGGCGGGCGGTGGCGCCATTGGGTAAAAGCGTGTCGAGCAGACTGCCGCCCGCGAGCAGTTGTTCATCGTCAAATAAATCTTCGGGGCGGGCGATGGGGGTGAAGGGCAGGTCGGCTTCTTCGCACCGGCGGGTGACTTCAGCTTGCGGCAGTTGCGCGAACATGGCTTCAAGCGCGGGCAGAAACCACTCGCGCGCGTTGATGCGGTCGTTGTTGGTTTTCAGACGTTCATCGGCCAGCCAATCGGGGCGCGCGAAGACTTGGCAGAAGCGCGCCCATTGTTTGTCGCTCGTCACGCCCACAAAGACGAGGGTATTGTCTTGCGTTTTGAACGTGCGATAGATTGACCACGCGCTGACGCGGGCGGGCATGGGCGGTACGGGTTGTCCCGTGATGGCGGCGTAGGTCATGTGATGGCCCATGATGAAGGCGGCGGTTTCGAACAACGCGCCTTGCACCAACTGGCCCTTGCCCGTTTGCTCGCGCTCGCGCAAAGCCACGAGGATGCCCAACGCGCCATACACGCCGCCCATGATGTCAATGATGGAGGCGCCCGCGCGCAACGGTTGGCCGAGCGGGCCGGTCATGTAGGCGAGGCCGCTCATCATCTGCACCACTTCGTCGAGGGCGAGGCGGTGTTCATAAGGGCCGGGGAGGAAGCCTTTGAGAGAACAGTAAATGAGTGGGGCGTGGAGCGTGGAGAGCGAGGTGTAGCCGTAGCCGAGGCGATCCATGGTGCCGGGGCCGAAATTTTCAATCACGACATCGGCAGTTGGGACGAGCTTGTAAATCACCTCGCGCCCCGCATCGGATTTAATATCGAGGGCGAGACTCTTTTTGTTGCGGTTGAAAAACGGAAAATAGCCGGTACCAAAACCTTTGAGGCGCCGCGTGTCGTCGCCATCGGGCGACTTCTCGATTTTGATGACTTCCGCGCCGAGGTCGGCCAACGTCATGCCACACGCCGGACCGAGGACGGCGTGGGTGAATTCGAGGACGCGGAGGCCGGAAAGAGGAAGAGGCGGCATGGGCGTTTGAAGGGCGGGGATGAAAAGTGACAAGTGAAAAGTAAAGCTTTACTTTTCACTCGTCACCCTTTACGCCTCACCGATAATTGCCTTGCTTCACCAGATAATTCACCAACCCACCTGCTTGCAAAATCTCCATCATCACGCGGGGCATTTTGGTGGCACGGTAGGTGTGGCCGTTGCTGGTGATGAAGCCGGTCTCCAAATCCACGCTCACGGTCGCGCCGTTGACCAGCGCGTGGTCGGGGGCTTCGATGACAGGCAAGCCGACGTTGATGGCATTGCGATAAAAAATGCGGGCGAAGGATTTGGCGATGACCACCGACACCCCGGCGGCCTTGAGCGCGAGGGGCGCTTGCTCGCGCGATGATCCGCACCCGAAGTTGTTGCCCGCCACCAACATATCACCCGCCCGCACCCGCGCGCTAAACGTGGGGTCGAGGTCTTCCAACACATGACGCGCGAGGTCACTCAATTCCAGCGTCTTGGTGTACTTGCCGGGAATGATGCGGTCGGTGTCGAGGTTGTCCACCGGGTAAACGTGGGCGAGGCCATTTAGGGTAGGCATAGGGTCGTGGATAAAAAGTAAAAAGTAGGGATATTCACTTTTCACTTTTTATTTTTCATTCCGGCTCCGCAATCTCTCCCGCCACCGCGCTCGCCGCCACCACAGCGGGTGAGGCCAAATAAATTTCAGCCTTCGGGTTGCCCATGCGCCCCTGAAAGTTGCGGTTGGCGCTGGAGATGACGACTTCACCATCACCGGGCACGCCGAGGTGTGAACCCACACACGGGCCACAGCCGGAGGTGATGAAGGTCGCGCCCGCTTCGGAGAGAATTTCAAGCGTGCCATCGCGCAAGGCCGCGTTGAACACACGCTTGGAGGCCGAGGCGATGATGAGGCGTACGCCCGGCGCGAGGCGGTGGCCCTTTAGCACTGCGGCGGCGGCGTGCAAATCTTCCAGCCGCGTGTTGGTACAAGAGCCGATGAAGGCATAAGTCACTTTGCGGCCCAGCATGTCATCAATCGGTTTCACATTATCGGGCGAGTGGGGCGCAGCAATTTGGGGGCGCAAGCGTGAGACATCGAAGCGATGCACGGCGCGGTATTCGGCATCCGCATCGGGTTGAAGAGACTCAAAGGCGTAGGGCAACTCCAAGCCAGTGGTGTCCACGAGGCCCGCCTTCGCGCCCATCTCGGCGGCCATGTTCGCCAATACCATGCGGCTGGCGAGGGTGAGTGGCGCGATGGTGGAGCCAGTGAATTCGATGGCTTGATAGTTCGCGCCTTCCGCGCCGAGTTGGCCGGTGATAAACAAGATGAGGTCTTTGGCGCTTACGCCGCGCGGCAAGACACCATCCAATTCAATTTTGATACTGTGCGGCACTTTAAGCCACGTTTTGCCGGTGAGCATCACGGCGGCCAAGTCAGTGGAACCCACGCCGATGGCAAACGCGCCGAGGGCGCCATACGTGGGGGTGTGCGAGTCCGCGCCGAGAAACAAATCGCCGGGGCGCACGTGGTCGTTCTCAACCATCAGTTGATGGCAGATGCCCTCGCCAATGTCGTAGAGTTTGCAACGCATCTCCGCCGCGAAGTCGCGCATCAGTTTATGCAAGTTGGCGACGCGCTCAGTGGGCGCGGGCGCGGCGTGGTCAATGACCAGCGAGACACGCGCCGGGTCCCACAACTTTTGGCCGCCCATCTCGCGGAAGGCTTTGATGGCAAACGGCGCGGTGGCATCCGTCGCCATCACCGCATCCACGTGAACGATGGCGATTTCGTTTTGTTGCACGGCGTGGCCTGCGTGGCGGGCGATAAGCTTTTCGGCGAGGGTGTGGGGCATGGGCGTTCTAAAAAGTGAAAAGTGAAAAATAAGGAGCCACGGCGCTGAAATTTTACGCTTCACTTTTCATTCTATTCCTCTCCATCCACTGCACGCCAAAATCCACCAACGCCCGTTGCGGCATGAGGCGCGCTTCGGCCAGCGCCACGCGACCCACTCGCTCCGCGCCGGTTTCGGCCAACGCCGCGCCGATGGCCGGAAAATCTTCATCGTTGTAATCCAGTGCTTCAAAGGCCACCCACTGCCGCTCACCGTTGACGAAGATGGGCGCGCCTTGTGTGATAAATTTTTTGCCCGCGCACTGCGCGCGCGTTTCGGCCAAATGCAGGGAGGTGTTATTTTGATGGCGCACGCCTAAGAGCAACACCCAGCCGTCCAAATCATACAGACGCGCTAGGGGCGATGACTCGCCGAGGCCATCTTGTAAACGATGGTTGGTCGTGATGAATTCAGCTTGCGGCCCGCGTGCGGCAAACGAATCTTGGGGATGATTGCTCCGGCGTACGCCGTCCTGTTTGCGGAAGGTTTCGGCAATCGCGCCCATCTGGCGGGTCGGCGTCAAATCCATTTGGTAGGCGGGCATCGCATCACGCACGGGGTCCACCCACGCGGCGGGCACCGGCGGGTGGCGCCAATGCGCGGGGTCCGACAAATCGCTGGAGTGCGTGGGCATCATCAACGTACCAGTCTCGCCCAACACATCTTCCAAGGCCAGTATCACGCTCGGCGCGCCGCTGACCACGTAGCCCAAGGCGCTCAAAGATGAATGCACCAACACCGTCATGCCGGCTTGCAGGCCCAGCGCGCGCAAATCGGCGGCGAGGGTGGCGCGCGTGGCGGGCGTAGTGGTGCGGGCAATGGCCGGGGCTTCGCTCATCGGGTATCGCCCTCGCCGCCAATCTGGCCGCGCTCTAAACGCGAAAAAAGTTTTTCAAGATTCGCCGCGGCCACGTCTTCCAACGTCAAATCCAACTCGGTACAAATCTGCGCGAGATACCACAGCACATCGCCTAACTCGCCCTTGAGCGCGGCGCGGTCTTCATCGGAAATTACGCCGCCTTTGTCGCGGAAAATCTTTTTCACTTTGCCCGCGAGTTCACCCGCTTCATTGGCGAGGCCGAGCGTGGGGTACACGATGGGATGGTCAACGTGAACGAGTTGCCACGTTTTGCGAGATTGGGTTTGGTAGGAGGAGAAGGACATGAGATGAAAAGTAAAAAGTGAAAAGTAAGGGGTGATTAGTCGGATAAAGGAATGTTGATGAGTAAATCTTCGAGTGATGGGAGATCGGTAGAGGTTGAAGCAAGTTGGTAAAGTGCTTGTGATTCGCGCAGCGAGCGGGTGCGTTGGTCGGGGATGGTGGTAGTGAGGAGTTTGATGATTTGGGTGAGAAAGTTGAGTCGGTGAAGCATCACCGCTTCGCCTAAAACGTGACAGCTACGGTAATACCATTCGCGGCTTTCGCGGGCGGAGCCAAGCGAGTACTCAAAGAAGCGCGCGCGGTCTTTGCCCGTGCTTTTGGAGTAGCCTTCCGCCAAGTTCGCGCCAAGGGAACCCAACGCCCGATACAGTTGGTCAGCCACCGCCAAAGTGCGTTTATCGGCATAGAGTTTCGTCACATCCTGCCAGCCAATATCACTCACAAACAACGCCAGCCGATACGCCTTCATCTGCCACAATGAATCCCCTTTGAGCGTCACCGGCACGTCTTTTTCCCAAGCGGCATAAGTCATCAGCTATTTTCACTTTTTACTTTTCACTCATCAGCCAGTGCATCTTCGCCGGTAACTCTTTGCCTAACAGCGTCTCCATGTTGCGCGAGAGCGTGGCGATTTGGACAACATCCACGCCCGTGGGGATGCCCATGTCGTGGAGCATATGCGCGGTGTCTTCGGTGGCGATGTTGCCTTTGGCGGTGAGGATGAACGGGCAACCGCCGAGGCCGCCAAACGAGGTATCAAAGCGCGTGATGCCGGACTTGAGTGCGGAGAGTAAATTGGCGAGGCCTTGCCCGCGCGTGTCGTGGAGGTGCAAGACCGTCGGGACCGGGCCCGCGAGGGGCAACACTTCCTGCACGATGCGCCGCACCAACTGCGGGTTGCCGAGGCCCGCCGAGTCGGCCAGCGACAGTTCATCAATCCCCAGCGCCAAAAAGCGGCGTGCCAGGCTCACGACCTTGCCGCGTTCAATCGGCCCTTCGTAGGCGCAGCCAAACGCCACTTGCACCCCCGCGCGCACTTGCATTCCGTACGCCCGCGCGCGCGCCACCATCTGCGCCATTTCCTGCATGCCATCTTCAATGGTGGTGTTGGCGTTTTTTCGGGCCAGCGTTTCGGAGGCCGGCACGCCCATATCCACTTTTTTGATGCCAGCGGCGTGCGCACGTTCCAGCCCTTTAAGGTTCAACACCAACGCCGAATACACCACGCCCTCGGCTTTCGGCAAGCGAGCGCACAGGTCTTCGGCATCCGCCATTTGCGGCACGATTTTGGGATTGACAAACGAGGTGACCTGGATTTCCTTTAACCCGGCGGCGATGAGGCCCCCCACGTATTCCAACTTCGTCCCGACGGGAATCAATTTTTCCTCGCGCTGAATGCCATCCCGCAGACCCACCTCGATGAGCGTGACCTGTGTAGGCACGGTGGGTACGTTGAGGGCTTCAGTCCGCCGCCACAATCGGTTGTGATACAGCAACGGCGTGTCGGCCTCCGCGGCATTCACCGCCACCACCTCGCCCACAAAAATCGAATGGTCGCCGCCATCGTATTGCGCCCACAAGCGACAATCCACCCAGCCCAGCACCTCGGGGAGGATGGGCGCGCCCGTGACCGCCGTGAAATGGTCTAGCCCCGCAAAGCGGTCCGGGATGTTGGGCAGCATCCCCGCGAACCGCATCCCCAACTCGCGTTGCCCGGCGCCGAGGATGTTCACCGCAAACACGCCGCTCTGCTCGATCACTTGGTGCGTGTACAGTTTTTTGTTGAGGCACACCAGCACCAACGGCGGCTCCATACTGAGGCTCGAAAACGAACTAGCGGTCATACCGATGGGCTGGCCCTCGGCGAGCGTGGTGACCACCGTTACGCCGCTGGCGAATTGGGCGAGAGTGCGTTTAAAGGCGTTTGAATCAATCATCTGAATGGTCGTTCTCTAAAAAGAGAAAAGTAAAAAGTGAGTAGCACCTTTACTTTTCACTCCACGTCAGCACCCCAAACGTCGTATACATCAACTTGTCGCTCCTCATAAATTGCCACACGGCGCTGAGCGTGAAATGGTCGTCAATGAGAAACTCGCGGCCTTTGATTTTGAGGGCTTCGCCATAGAAGTGCTGGCTGGTATAGAGCGCGCGCCCGTAGCCAATGCTGTTGCCGAATAGGTCGGGGCCTTCAAAGAAGTGACGATGGTTGTTGCGATAGCGCTTGAATGTGTAAGTTTTGTTCAACACACCTTCAATGGCAATCGTCATTTCGGCGCGGAGCAAATCGAGTGGCTGGTAATCAATATGCACTTTGTTCACGCCCGCCGGTTTTTGGTCGGGGCCATAGACCAGCATCTCGCCCTCCCACGCGCCCGCTTTCTTTTGCGGCAATATGTGTGGATTGCGCCCGTTGATACGCTCGGTCTCGCAGAAGGCATCAATGCGCGCTTGGGTGTCGGGGTTGGTATGGTAATCAAAGGCCACTTTATAAATACCGTTGAACACCGAGCAAATGGTCGGGCCATCGTACAAGAGCGATGAGTACACCTGCGTTTCGTTGTCGGGCAGGATGTGCACCATCGTGCGGAGGTCAGCGGTCCAGCCGGGGGAGTAGTAATGCGCGTCCACCAGCGTCCCGTAGGGGTGCCCCGCCCCGATAAAATCCGGCCCGAGGTAGATGCGGTCGGCATCGCTATCTATTACGCCAAACGAGAAGGTGTCGGAAACTTCCAGCCGCGCGACGAGCGGGCCAGCGGCTTCTACAATTTTGGTGTTCATGGTGTAAGTGGTCTGCCCATTTTTGAACACGCTGGCGCGATAAACTTTGTTATAGCCGCTGTGATTGCCATGCGCATCGAAGATGGACGGGAGGCCGTGCCATTCGCCTTCGATGCGTTTTTGCCAAGAGGAGGGTTGGGTCGTCATTGTGAATAGTCCTAACTGAAGAAAAGTAAAAAGTGATTCGCGCTTTTACTTTTCACTCTTTACTTTTCAACTTCTTGGTTCTTCAAAACCTCTCGCAACCTCACGCCCATTTCTGCGCCGATGAGCCGTTCCACTTGCGCCCACACGGGGTCAACTTCGGGGCTGAAGATGGCGGCGCGGTTGCGGCGGTCGCGCTCGGCCGGCGGTAAGCCATCGACCACGGGCGCGGTCACACCATTCTCGACCAGCGCAAACCAGTGGTCGAGGTACTTGTTCACTGAGATATCAATCTGCGCGAAGGCGGCTTCGTTGGCGCGATAGGCCAGCATCCACGGCGACATGAGGGCGTATTGGCGTGGCCCCAGTTGCGCGGGGGTGAGGCCTTCGATTTTCTTGGCCTCATCAAAATACGCGGTGAGCGGTTGGAAGAGCGCGTTCATGTATTCCAAGTTCGCGCCCATATCCACCCGCGGGATGAGGTCGAGGTGAAACGCGAAGTGCGGCCCCGCCAACACCGAGTCGAGCGTGAAGTGCGGGATGAGGCTATCCGGCGCGGTGAAGGCAAAAATCATGTGCGAGTCTAAACCAGCGGGTGGGAAGCCCAAACCGATATACACCAGTTTGTGAACCGCTGTGCCTTTGAAGATGCGGCACGCGCCGACTGGTTGCGGCATGGCGGGATTAGCCAGCGTGAGGTAGGGCGCGCCAACTTCAACCAGATTAAAACGGGCCTGAATTTTTTCGAGCGTTGATAAAGAGAGGGTTTTGGCAAGCGACATGGCGTAATTTCCTGAAAAGTAAAAAAAGCGAACTGTTACTTTTCACTTTTTACTTCATCGGTCACTTTTCGCGTCGGCACTTCCTTCATCACCCATGCGTGCGCGAGTTCGGGGATTTCGCGGCGGGCGGGGGAGGGGATGACGACGGCGGTGTGGCGCGAGTATTCGGACTCGATGCGGTGTGTGTCAATGCGCCAGCCGTTGTTCATCGCAGTTTCGCGCATCCGGCGGTAGGCGATTTGAATGGTGTCGGATTTGACGTGCAGTTCCGCGCCGAGGTCGTAGGGTAGCAACTCGGGGCGTTGCGCTTCGACTACCGGCTTGTCTTGATTGAAAATTTTCACCACGCGCTTGCGCGCATCGCCATCGGCCCAGTTGCCTTTGAAGAACGCGCGCATATTAATCCACTTGACCACGGTCTTGTAATCATCCACCGGAATATGCGCGTTGAAGAGCAACATTTTGCCGATGGGGAGATTAACATCCAGCACGGTGATGCATGGCATGTATACCCAGGCGCTGGTGACCACGCCTTTCTGCTCGGTCTCCTGGCCGTACAAGCGCGACCACAAACCCGTGATGTTGCGCTTGGGTGGTTTGAGCGTCACGGTTGCGCGCCGCCCCCACTGGCCCAGTTCATCCACAACGTATTCTTCCACTTGTGGTTCTTCACGATTGCCAAATGAGCCGCCATGCACCCACGGCGCATGGGCGATGTCAATGCTGTTTTCGAGCGTACGCTCATAATACGCATCCCATTCGTATTCGCCGTAAATCATTTTGTAATCGGCTTGCTGGTCGAAGTACGGCAGTTCGGGGAAGGGCGGGCGCTCGGCTTCGGGCAGGTCGCCGAGGAAGGCCCATATCCAGCCGTATTTTTCAACGGTGGGATACGAATCCACGCGCGCCTTTTTGGGGACAGAGTTGCCGGGCATATTGGCGGGAATCTTCACGCACGCGCCGTCCGGCTTAAATTCCCAGCCATGATATGGGCAGACGATGCAATCCTTGTTATCCACCCAACCATCGGAAAGCGCGCCGCCGCGATGCACGCACAAATCGCTCATCACATGCGCCACGCCATCCGAGGTGCGGAACAACACAAACTCCTGCCCCAGGGCGCTAATGCGCTTGGGTTTCGTTTTGACCTCGGGCGAAAAGTCGAGGGGCCACCAAAAGTTTTTGAGCATGAGAAACTCCTGAAAAGTTAATAGTAAACAGTAATCAGTGAACAGTAATCAGTTATTTGTGTATGAAAGTCGCCAGTAACGGATGAGCCGAATAATCATTGAAGGCTGAAGAGTGGTGCACGTGCGCGTCAATGAATTGGCCGATGAGTTCCATGCACAGCGCGCGGAGTTCGGCCTCATCGCGGGTGGCGGGCAAATCGAGAAAACTGCGCCCCGTGGTTTCATCAATGGGATGCGCGAGCGTGAAGTGATTCGCGCCCGTAAGGATAGCCAGATAACTGGCATTGTGCCCGCCCGTCACGCCTTCGTGGAACGTGCGCGTGATGGGGTCAGCGGTGTTCGTGCTATCGCCATAGCGGCCCCGGCTCGCGGCAATCACGCCATCTTCCGTGCCGCCAATGAGCAGAGCGGGTTTAGCGCCCGCCGCGAGAATTGTCCCCGGCGCAAAGCCGAGCATGGTGCTGGCTTGCGTGTGCCCGGCATATGCAAAGCGCGCCACCACTTGCGGATAAAAGCGCGCATTAGGTTCATGCAAGGCAATGGTGCCACCTGCCGAGTGACCGCCCAAAATAATTTTTTGCAAATCCAATTTACCAGCTAGCACGCCACTGCTTTGCAAACCGGCGAGGGCCACCAACAGCGCGGGCAACGCTGACGCGGTGGGCGCGGTGCCATAAGTGTCGGGGCGCACGCGGGCGAGGTCAATGCCCGGGGTCAAGCCAATCACTTGGGGCAGAGTCTCGCTCACCCACGAATACGTGACCACCACCAGTCCGCGCTCGGCCAGCGCGACGGCCAACCACTGATACGCTTCGGGCCCGACATTGATGCCGTTGAAAAAAATGACCACGGGAAACGGCGCGTGGGTGTCATCGGGCGGCACGATGCCGGTCATCTTATCGGCTTTATCCAACAAGGCGGGATAAAACACTTTCAGATGAAGCGTGTCGAACGGTGGGGCCGCGTTGTCGGCGTTGGCGGCGGTGAAGAGGGCGCGGATGGGCATGGGTGAACAGTGATGAGTGAAAAGTGAAGTGGTTAGCGAGGGCGAGTGAGAAGGAAAGCCGACCCAAGACCAATGAGACCAAAAACGATGAGATACGAAAACTGAATCGGCTTGCCCACAAAGACACTCCACAGATTGGCGAGGGCAACGAACACGCCATACGTCAGCGCCACGCTGGAAAATAAGCGCGCCGTATCGGCGTACCGCATCGAGAACACTGCGCCCGTCGCAATTGCCAGTAACATTACCCCGATGAGACGGCTGGAAAGTAAATCGCCCGGCCAGACCCATATCAGTTTTAGGGGGCCAGCGTCTGTCACGAACAAGGCCATTCCCCATACAGCCAGAACCAGCGCCAGCGCGCCGACCCACAGCCGCACGCCAAAAATTGCGGGAGCGGTATCCCGCGCATCATCAGGCACGACCACCGGTTGCCGAACTAAATACCACAGCGTGGCAACCGTCATGCCGCCCGCGATGGCGAAGAAACCATAGGTAATGGGCGCGGCCCAATCAAAGCGATTGAGATGGAAAAACAAAATAACCACCACTAACGGGCCAAGATAAACGCACAGCAACAGCAACACCAACCGCAATCGCCGCACGGTGGGGCGCTCCAACGCCAGAAAGCACACGACCGCAAACGACCAGCCCGCCGCGGCCAACATGCGCGCGGCGAGCGGCGGCAAATCCCACGAGAAACTTTGCGGGATATCGAACCACCAAAACGGGCTCCCGATAAAGCCGCCCATCAGAGTCAAGACAATCAGCCCGAGAAACCCTTGTGTGGCTAACGGCAAATGGGCCCGCGGCTTAATCCAGCGGCGGTAGCCCCACGCCACGCCGCTCACCAAAATAATCAGCGCGACAATTTGCGAAATTAAATCAAGCATTGTGCATCCTCAACGAGCATAGCATCCTGAGCGGCGCGGCGCATCTGTTCGCGCCGCGCAGTCGAAGGATGCGGCGGGTATTTGAGACTCGCATCCTTCGACTGCGGCGCTGGAAAACGCGCCTCCGCTCAGGGTGCTTTCGTAAATTCTCAAATAACGGTTTCACTTCTATCTCCGCCCCACAACCCCCGCACCAACTTCTCCGTCATCGCCGCGCCAAATAAACGCACGCCCATCGCATTCGCCGGGTCGCGCTCGGCAATGGCGCGGCGGATGAACAAGTCGCGCTCCGCGAGGGCCAGCTGGTCCGTCTCGGGCACCGCCTCCCCCTCCCCCGCATCAACCCACGTCAGCCATCTATCCAGCATCTCATGCGCGGCATCCCGAATCACACCAAGCGTTTCTTCGGTGGGCTTGCAGGTGAAGCACAGGCTCGTCACCGATTGCCCCGTCCGCATATACAACGTCTTGCTCGTGAAGGGCGTGAAGCGCGGGTCGCTGTGCAGGGCGATGTAGCGCGCGTTGACGGGTTCGTAATACTTATCGTGATACGTCAAATCCGTCCACACATCCGCGCGCGGAATGTAATCCATGTAGAAAAACACATCGGGGATAGTTCCCATCGCCAACCCCAAATGCGGCACGCGCGTGTGCGGCTTGAGCCAAGTGGTGAGATGCATATTGCAAAACCCGGTCTTGGGGTTGCCAATCCACGAATGCACCAGCCAATCAATCTCCGGCCCGGTGAAAGTGTTGAGCGACCCATCGGCCACGCCCGGCGCGCTGTATTCCGCCAACGCGGCGGTGGACGGGTCGCGGCGCAACTCAAACCGCGCCTCCAACTTCGCGCGCAGTTCGCCCACGATGCCCCACAAGCGTGGATACACCGCCGTGTTATCAATCACCGGGCTTTCGTCCATCAACTCCATCAACGACTTCGTTACTTCCATATGGGCCTCAACTTAATCACTTCCGTTTTTTCCACGACCTCATCCACGCGCCACGTCCACAACGCCACCAAATCGTCACCCGCCAAAATTTCCAACACCGATACCGACTGCTCCGGCGTGGTGACCGCTTCAATCTCCAGCGCCCAACCGTAGCGCTTGAAGATGCCATTGATAAACCCGGACGCGGTGCGGCCCTCTAGCGTGATACTGCTCCCCGCGTCATCGTGCCAACCCGCGCGTTCATATCTGCGCCCATAGGGACTCTCGTCCCGCACCGTTCCGTCCGGCCCAACGGTTCTCCGGGTCCCGCGCCACACTTCGCCCACCTCGCCCGGCCACTGCGGCCCACTGAACTCCGGCCAATCATTGCCAGCCTCCGGCACTGCCAACCCGATGATATTCGCTACCATCTCGCCCGCGTTAAAAAACTTCCCGCCGGTCACTTGCTTCTCCGCATTCGGCATCACCGAGAACGATGTGAAATTGTGCCCGAAGTTCGGCCACACCCCGCGCCCGGTCAGCGCGCCCTCGCCCCACGCCAACCCCGTCCCAATCACCTCCGGCCCATGATAGCGCCGCGCGCGACCCTCGACGCTCAACTCAAACACGCGCTCACCCGCAAACGCGCCCATCGGATGCCCCGTCAACTCTGGCCCCGGCGTGGGTAACTGCCACACGCGCATGCGTCCATTCTCCAACCGATACAGCTTGCGTTGTTGCCGCACGATTCCGGCAAAGGAACCATCGGTGTTGTACACATATTCGCTCACGCGCCACGCGCCTAAAAAGGAGTCAGACATGGGTGAAAAGTGAAGAGTAAAAAGTAAAAAGCAAATTTGATTCTTCACTTTTACCTTTTAGCAAAACGTAACACTCCAAATTGAATAGCGACGCGCTCACTGCCCCGATACCAATGATGCACCACCGCTTTCTGTGTCCCATCATGACTCACCGCCTCGCGCCGCCACACCCGCAAGGACTTTTCAAGATGATGAAAATGCCCACTCAACGCGCGCCCCCCACTGAGACTGTAACTGCCCACGGTGTTGCCCGCGGGCGTCCACGCTTGCCAGTTGTTAGTGAAAAGTGAAAAGCGAAAAGCATCTTCGGCAAAGCCACCTTTGATAGTCACATCCAGCCCCTTACTTTTTATTTCATTACTTTTCACTTTTTCACTCTTTACGCTCTCGCTGTATTTCACGATGCCTTGCGGCTTCCGCGCTGCATCCAATATCGTCAGTTCCCCGCGCCACACGCCCGCGCGATGCAACAAAATCTCGCTACGCCCGGCGGCGGGGTCATCGGCGAAATCATATGCACTACCACTGACCAACACGGGTTGCGCGGCGGCCTCGCCCTCTGGCACGCGCTGGTTCTCACCGACCACCACGTACAACAACTGCTCCCCCCGCGACATCAGCGCCAACGAAAGTTGCGTCTGCCCATCCGGCAACACCATCAAAAAGAAGCGTTGGCTCATGCCGAGCGCGGCCCAATACGCATTGGCATCCACGAGCGAGTCGCTCAACACCTCAGCATAGCCCACGTTGGCAGGGCCTTGATACAGCCGGTGGTCGCCCTCGTTTTGGATGAAGTAATGCCCGCTATGTTTGAACGGCCCGACAAAACTCACGTCAATGCGGGTGCGCCTATTGCCCAAATCTTGCACCTGCCGGGCGTCTGCGCCATTGCCCAAAAAACGCCCCTCGCCCGAAAAGACTTCGGCGGTGCCGGCCCAGCGGCCAAAACTTTGCGCGAAAACGGTGGCGGGCGTCATGGGGGTCAACTGTTCAGACGAAACACATCGCCCTTGACCAACACCAATGACTGCCTGACTTTGGGGGCGCTTGATATCGTCGCCCCGCTATCTGCTTGTGGCGTCAAATAGCGGCCTTCAACCCACACTTCAATTTGCTCTTGCTGAAACGGATAGGGTGATATGGCGTAATGCCCGGCCGTGCCACTCGGTTTAATCGTCACCGTCACATCCTGTCCCACGCGCATCGGCACATTCTTGAGCGTGGCCTCGCCGCGTTGCGTCTCATGCGTCATGTGGAAGTACAAGCCCAGCGTGTCGAAGAATTGCACGAGCTTGTAATTGTGGAAGATGAATTGTTCATCGGTTTGCGCGGCGGGCAATTGGGTCTTGAGCCGCGCCTGCCGCGCCAACTCGGCCTGCAACATCGCGTCCACGTTCGCCTTCAACTCTGGCGGGATGCGGTCAATGAACAAAAAATCTGAGAGACCATAGCGCCCATGATACAGCCCATAGGTGTGCATCGAAGACATCAGGCCGGAGAAAGGGTGGTGCTGTTCGTTGAACTCCGGTGAGCGTGCGCTGGTGTCCACCAAATCCGCCAATGGCGTTTGGGTCAGGTGATAGGGCAAGCCGGTGTTCCGGTCACGCTTGGCTTGTGCATCCAGTGCGGCCCAGCCTTCATCGTGATGGGTCACGATATATTCCATCGGCTCACGCGGGTCAAGCGTCGCAAATTCCGCGTTGCCAAACGCCCGCGCCAACTGCCCACACATCCGCGCGTGGTCGGTTTGCTCAATTACAAATCGCGGTTGCCCCTCAGGGGCCGATTGCACAATCATGCGCTCTCCTTCTTGGAAACCACCATTTCACTTTTTGCTTTTCAACCTTCACGGTTGCACCACCCGCACAAAATCCTGAATCTGAAACACATTCGTCTTTCCATCGCGCACCTTGTGGGTGAGGATGCGGCGATTGTTAGGGTCGAGGAAGTAATGGTTGTTGTACACCGTGGTCTGCGACACGCCGCTCCAAATGGTGAAGACATAGTTGAAGGGCGTGAGGCCTGTGCCTTCTAATTTCACCAGTTCGCTCTCGCCATAGCAAAACTTGCCGCGCACGGTAATGTCACTGTGGAATGTCACGGCTTTGCCCAGTGGATAAAAATTCTCAAAATCCTCGTGCAGGTGCCAGACATTCTCGGCCGTCCAATACACATCCATATGCACCGCGCCCGCTTCTAAAAAATCACCCTCCGGCGAGAAGGTTTTGCACAAGCCCTCCCAGCGGCCCATGAAGCACTGGTAGGGGGAGGCCGGGGGGCGGTTAGCGCCATAGGCTTTCATTGAAAACTCCTTGATAAATGAAAAATGAAAAGTAAATTGCTTGCTGGTTACTGTTCACTCCTTACAGTTTACTTCCATTCTGCTCACTCATCTCCAACTGATACTTCAACCGGTCCCCGCGATAGACCGCGTGCAAAAACTCAACCGGGGTGCCATCTTCGCTAATGATTAATCGGTCTATCAGCATCAAGGGCGAGCCAGTTTTTACGCCGAGCAATTTGGCCTCTTCGTTACGCGCCGCCACGGCCTCCAACGAGCGCGCCACCCGGCTGTGGTGCATCTGGGGCAAATGCGCGAGATACCGCATCGCCTCGCCTTCTTCCAATGCGCCTGTGTTGATGTCGTTAGCAATGGCCTCGGGCAGGTAAGCAATCAAATAACCAATTGGCTCGGTATTGGCGAGGCGCAACCGCCGAAGGCAATAAACCTTGCCGCCGTTTTTGAGACCCAGTTTTTGCCGCACCTCCGCCGAGGCGGTCACCCATTTCTTGTCGAGCAATTTCCAGCCCGGCGTTAGCCCTTGTTGTGCCAAGTAGTAACTAATCCCGCGATGCCCAATTGGGCTGTGTTCATACTTGGGTTGCGCCACAAACGTCCCGCGCCCGCGCTGGCGGTTCAAGCGGCCTTCGGTTTCTAATTCCCCCAACGCTTGCCGCACGGTGATGCGGCTTAAGCCATAAATTTCTTGCAATTCCTGCTCGCTGGGAATCAGCGCCCCCACGGTCCATTCCCCGCGCTCAATCTTCTCCAGCAAAATTTGCCGCAGTTGAAAATGCAACGGGAGCGGGAGCGAACGGTTTATATTTGTCACACGCATCTCATTGACCGGTCAGCATCGGCAAGTCCCACAACTTTAAACCCGTCCCCGCACGGAGCGCGCGTGTGACCGGCGCGCCATCGTAAGCCGTCAGTGTGAACTCGACCGCAAACGCCAGCGCGCGGGTCGCGTGGCCGCCCACTAGGGCAATCCCGGTGGGCGCGGTTTCATCGCGGAAGGAACACATCAAATGCGTATGCACAAAAATCTCACCGCCCAATAAACTCAGCGTCCCGTGGCCAGCCACAATCTCCAACGCCCGCGCAAATTTTAGGGGCGGCTTGCGCGTCTGCGTCACAAAATCATATTCGGCAAATTCCACTTCGGTCAGCCCACCCAATAATTCAAACGTGCCAGTGGCGGCCTGCACTGCGCGCGCCGCTTGCGCCACCGCCTCATGCACCTGAGCGTTATCGGTGAGCGTGCCCATAAAGACACGCGGCGCGGAGTTGACTTGCTGAAGGGAGATGGTCATGCGCGCGCCCGGAGAAAATCTTTGGAACTGTGCTGAATGAGCGTTGACACCGAGTTCAAGATGAATTGTGACCCGCGCGCCACTTCCGCCCGCGCGGCCTCGGCGGTCCCCGCCGTGATGCCCGCCCATCGGTTGGCCCCGCGAATGATGGTCAGCGCCTTATCAATGACGGCCTGCACCTCGGCGTGTTGTGGCCCATCGGGGAAGCCCATGCTGAGTGATAAATCGCGCGGCCCAAACATGATGCCGTCCACGCCCGCCACCGCGCACATCTCCGGCAATTCGGCCAGCAATCCTTCTTCTTCAAACTGTGGGATGACCAGCGTGTGCTCATTCGCAAAGCGCACATATTCCGGCGCGGGCATCGGGCCAATCATAAAATCATTGGCGCGCCCTGGCCCAAACCCGCGCTGGCCTACGGGCGGGTATTTCATCGCCTGCGCCAATGCGCGCGCCTCGGCGGCGTTCTTCAAGCCCGGCATCATAATGCCCGCCATCCCCGCATCCAGATATTGCAAGACCAGCTTCATATCCTTTTGCCCCACCCGCACCAGGGGCGTGATGTCGCTCGCTTCACAGGCGCGCACGATGTTCACCACTTGCGCCGGGGTGAGCGCCCCATGCTCGGCATCGGCCATATAAAAATCGAAACCGGCCATCGCCATCATCTCGACCAGCGTAGCGTCATCCCCTCCGCCAATCACGCCAAAAACAGGTTGACCGGCTTGCAGTTTCGCTTTGGTTTTATTTTCTCTAAGCATCTCTCAAATCACTCCCGCCGCGCGTAACGCGCTAAGCTCTTCATCGCTCTTGCTCAATAGGCCTTTCAACACTGCTTCGGTGTGTTCGCCTAACAGCGGCGGCGGAGCATAGGTGTCTTCGTAAGTCTCGGAGAGCTTGATGGGATTCCCCGGTTGCTGTACGCGCCCGCCTTGGGAGTGCTCAACTTCCACCACCATGTGACGCGCCCGCACTTGTTCGTTGGTGAGCGCCTGAGCGAAGTTGTTCACCGGCGCGCACGGAATGCGGGCGGCGCGAAGTTGCTCGAGCCAGTGCGCTTGTGTGTTCGTCAGCAGTTGCTCCGCCAAGCGCCGGTTAATCAGTCCGCGATTTTTCCATCGCCCGGGTTGGCGCTCGTTTTCGGGCGTGTCCAATTCTGCGAGGCCCACCATCGGCAACAACACTTTCCAAAAATTATCGGTGATGACGGCGATGATGAGGTGGCCGTCACGGCACGGGAAGGCGTTGTAGGGCACATGCACAAAATGCCCGTTGCCCAAAGCGCTGGGAATTTCGCCCGATAAAAAGTGCATGGTGGCCATGTAGTTGAGTAAACTGATTTGCGCGTCGAGCATGGAGATGTCCACATGTTGGCCGCGCCCGGTGGTTTGCCGCGCCATCAACGCCGAGAGGATGCCAATCACGCCCATCAACCCGCCGCCCAAATCGCCGATGGGGATGCCCGAGCGCGTGGGCCCACTGCCCGGTTCGCCGGTGATGGTCATGCCCCCGCCCATCGCTTGCGCGACGATATCAAACGCGGGCCACTCTTTGCCGGGGCCAGTTTCGCCGAAGCCGGTGATGGTGCAAGTGATGACGCGTGGATTAATCGCAGCGAGGCGCGCGTGGTCAATCTTGAGCCGTTCAGTCACGCCCGCGCTGAAATTATCGAGCACCACATCAGCCTGTTTCACCAACTCATAAAACAGCGCCAGACCTTGCTCCGATTTTAAGTTGAGCGTGACGCTCTGTTTGTTGCGGTTGAGCGTGAGGAAATACGCGCCCATGCCATGTAGGCTATTCTGCGGGTCGTTCGCCAACAACTTGCGCGTGCCTTCGCCCGTTTCGGGTGGTTCAATCTTAATCGTCTCGGCGCCCAGGTCGGCCAGCATCATGCCGCAATAGGGGCCGGAGAGCATGTGGGTTAGATCGAGCAGGCGAATTCCGGTGAGGGCTTTCATTGCACCAACCCTTCCAACAAATTCCACGGGCGGCCTTCCACCACATTGGTCTTTTGCGAAATCATGCGATTGGCGGCGGCGGCGGGGAACACGAGCGCGGTGGTCAGGCCAAATGCTTCAGCGGCGCGCGTGACGATGGGATAGCTAATCTTGCCGTCGAAGGGGCGCTCCCATTGCGCCCAGAGCGTGAAGTCTTTATCGAGCGCGATGATGGCGCTCGCGGCGTGCGAAGCCACGACCAGATTCAGGCGATTCTCACACGCGCGCTCCAATAAGCCGGTTTGCAATTCCCACGTTTCTAAAATGCGCGTGGGCACCGCCACCACATCCACATCTTGCAAAGCGGCCAACCGAAACACTTCGGGATAAATCGCATCGCCCCCGACCACGAGGGCCACGCGCCCCCACGGCGCGTCAAAAAAATTCAGCGCATCGCCCAACGCCGTCACCCATCCGTGCCGCCCGGCGTGATGCAGTTGCGGTTGGCGCACCACGATGCCTTCACTGCCAATGAGCACGCCTACATGTTGATAGCGCCCCTCGGCGGTGGGCGCGACGAGAGTGGTGGCCACGTATCCCGCGCGGGCGGCCAGCGCGGCCCGCAGGGTCTCGACCATCCGCGCGGAGGCGGCGGCCCCTGCGTTGGGGGCGGTCACAACATCCTCAGTCAGATGAAACAGTTCGGGCAACACCAGCAACTGCGCCGAAGAAGTAGCGATGACCTCCGCCACTTCTTCAACGGCTTCGAGGCCAGTCGCGCGGGGTTGGTAGGTGGCGGTTTCCAGGCGTGGTGCGCCGGGGGGCGTGGCGCGCGGGCGCGGCGGCTCCGCGAGGGCGCGGTAAAGCGCGGGGCGGCGCATGGTCATCACATCCGTGCCATCGGGGCGGCGTTTGTCCTTCGCTAACGCCACATCAATATCGGCGTAAATCACGGCCTCACCAGTGCGCGGCGCTTTGGCCAGCACCGTGCCATCGGGCGCGAGAATTTGGCTCTCGCCCGCGCCGTGCAAAAAATCGGCGGAGATTTTCATGCGCGCGGCGACGATGGCCGCTTGCTCCGGCGGGACGAGCAAGCCGACTTTATTGGCGGCCACGACGTAGGTTTTATTTTCACCCGCGCGCGTGGGAATGTGCAGGGCGGCTTCATCAAAGGCAAAGGAATTTAGGCTGTTGAGCAAAATGTGCGCGCCGCGCACCGCCAGACTGCGCGCCGGTTCGGGGATGACCCCATCCATGCAACAATACATGCCGAGCTGGCCGAAGCTTGTTGCCGTGAGGGGCGCGGGCGCGGTGGCGCGCTCCAGAAAATTATTTTCGTTGCCCATCAAAATTTGTTTGTCGTTCACCGCCACTGGCGCGCCCTGCGGGTTGAACAAAATATTGGTGCCGGTCACTTTGCCCGCGGCGCGTTGCACCGTGCAGTTGATTTTGATGTAACAGTGATGCTCGCGTGCTTTGGCACCGATGGCCTGCAGAAACTCGCTATCGAGCGCGACGGCGGTCTCGTAGCAATGGGCGTTGTCGCGGAACCACAGGATGTGATTGCAGAACTCCGGCAGGACGATGAGCGCGGGCTGGTAGTGTGCGGCCTCATTAATCATCCGCAAACAAGTGGCGAGGTTGGCGGCGACATCGCTGGTGACAGCAAATTGAACGGCGGAGACGCGGGTGAGGGGCATTGAGCGAAAAGAAGTTTGAATGAGAAGTGAAAAGTGAAGATTGCTCTTTACCTTTCACTTTCCAGATATTTCATCACTTCATCTTTAGAAACCACATCCCCATACTTGCTGTTGATGTCGAAGAGGTTGGCTTCGTGCGGTTCGGGGCGGCGGTCGCCCACACATTCGCGGGGGACGATGACGCGGAAGCCATATTGCATGCCATCCACCGCTGAGGCGCGGATACAGCCGGAGGTGGAGCATCCGGTGAGGATGAGCGTATCCACGCCGAGGGCGGTGAGGGTGGCGGCGAGTGAGGTGCCAAAGAAGGCGCTCGCATATTGCTTGTTGATGATGATATCGCTCTCCGCGGGCGGGAGTTCGGGAACAATGTTGGCCAGCGGTTCCCCCTCCACCATCTTCAATAGCACCGGCACTTTTTTGACAAACACACCGCCATCTAATCCGTTTTTGTTGTAGATGACGCGCGTGTAGATGACCGGGACGTTTTTACTGCGCGCGAGGGTCAGCAGGTCAACCGTTTGCTTAACGGCTTCGACCACCGGCGCGGCATAGAGCGGCGAGCCGGCGGTGGTGTAGGCGTTGATAAAATCCACGACCAATACGGCTGGCTTTTTGCCAAAGCCGAGGCGGGAGTCGAAGACGCCGGCGTAGTTGAGGGAGAGGTCGGAGGGCATGGTGAAAAGTTAAGAGTAAAAAGGGAGGCTTAAGCCACGCCGAAGGTGGCGCGGGTATGTTGGTAGATTTTGTAGGCGGCGAAGGCAAACGCCAACCACGAAACGGCGTTGATGGCTTCTTCAACCCACTGCAAGGCAATGGTCTGGTCGGGCATGCGCGCCATGCCGTTGAGGAGAAAGACTCCAACGAGGTTGAGGATGAAGAGTGCGGCCATGAGCGACATTTTTTGGCGGAAGGCGAAGATGATGAGCAGAACGCTGGTCGCCACTGTGGCTAGTACCATCCCGCCTAGAAGAACGCGACTCCACGTCGGCGAGTCGGGGCGCCGGAAGGCCATGAAGATAGAAGCGGCGAACATGACCGCGATGAGGCCGAGCGGCACGGCCCACACGGATTTTGGTTTTTGCCCGCGCGCAAGTTGCACCGCCGAAAGCACGGCCCACGCCATCAGCACAAAACCGGGGGCCATCCACACAAATAAGCCATCATCCATCCAGACAATGTTCACGGTGCCGTTGGTGGCGGCCATGATGGTTTTCCACACGGCTTTGATGAAGCCGCCCGCCACTATCAAGCCCGCACCAATCAGCGCCATTTGCCCCTGCGTTTTACTCAAATGCGCGACCATGCGCGCGACGAAGAACATACCCACCGCCGAGAAGGCGACGGGGAGGAAGTCAGTGAGGGCGAGGGGGAGGGTGTAGGTCATGGGGATAAAAGAGCTTGGTAAATGGTAATTACTATTTACTCATTACTGGTTTTCCCGTTCCGCGCCCCACAAAATCCGCACCAGCCTTTCGCGCATGGGCGCGCCAAACATTCGGTCGGCGAGATGATTGGCGGGGTCTTTTTCCACGATGGTGCGGCGGACGAATTCATCGCGGGCTTGGAGGGCGGGTTGTTGCTCGGTGGGCACGGGGGTAGCGTTTTTTACCAAATCTACCCAGTAGCGCACGTAGTGCAACATGGCACTTTCCACTTTATCTTTGAAGACTGGGAAGGGAATGACCCCACAGAGCGCGACGGGGGAGAGGGTGCTCCGGGTGTAGAGATGCACGGGGTTGAACACCGTCACCGCCGGGTCGCGGCGCAGTTTAATCCAAGCCTCATTCAGGGGCGCGAGATATTTTTCCTGATACTCCGGCGCGGCGGGCAAATCGGCGCGGGGGATGAGGTCGCAATAGAAGAAAACATCCGGCACGGTGCCCAGGGCAAAGCCGAGATGTGGCACATCTACCATCGGCTTGAGCCAACTGGTGAGGTGGATATTGGTGAAGCCCGTAACGGGTTTGCCAATCCACGAGCGGATGAGCCAATCCACGGGACTCGTGTTCCCAGTGAAGGTGGTCATCTCACCCGAGCTTTCGCCCTGTAAATCGCGCAGGTCGCGGAGGTCGGCACCGGCTTGGTCTTCGCGCAGGTCGAGACTGCTCTGAACCATATTCCAGGCTTGTTCGCGGACGTTAAGCAAATGGTTGAAAACGGCAGTGTTATCGGTCTGGGGGCTTTCGTCGAGGATATCGGAGATGTTGCGAGTGTGGGCAGTGGTCATGGGGTAATAGTGAACAGTGATGAGTAAATGGGTTAGGCGGCGTGCTGTTGGGTTTTTATCATGGTGCTGACCAGACTCCCGGCAAAAGCCAGCTCACCGAAATTCTGCGCCAGCGGGATACGCATAGCCCCTGCGCCGAGGAACATGAGCAGGGCGCCGATGAACAACCACGGCCACTTAATTTGCCGCCACAAGAACCCACCAAACACCAGCACCACGATAATCGTTAGCACGGCGGGAATGGGCGGACCTTTGATGAACTCGAAATCATTGACATAGCGCAACACGCCATCCGCAGTTTGGGGAACCAACTGCAAATTGAGAATGTCGGTATAACTGCCCAATAAAATTAGAGCCGTCGCCACCACACAGACAATGAGATGCGCTGTGCGGCCTTGCGCCCACTGGATGCCCACCCGCCGGAGCGCTCCAAACGCCGCAATCATCATGGTGGGCGTAAACAGCGCGTGAATGGCATAGCGCGGCCAGTTGAGCGCCTGCGTCAGCGCGCCCGCGCCGAGAAAAGCGCCCGCGCCGATGGCGAGATTATCGTAGGCCAAGCCATAGACCACAATTAAGACCAGCAAGGTGTACCACGAGCGATATTTCAAATAAGCGCGCGTGCCAACAATGACAATGGCGAGTTGAATAAGACCGACGAGGATAAAAATGAAGTTGAGCATGATGTAATGGATTGGTTGACAAGGCAACCCAAATCTCTATAATGTCATAATGTTATAACAACTTCCCCCAGAGTCAAGCCCTCACCGCCCATGCCCACGCCTTCCTCTCAAATCCAAATCCCCGAACTCACTGATTACATTGATGGAGAATTTTCCACCCCCACGATTGACCTCGGGGTGTGGCTCGAAAACCCCAACACCGGCGAACGCGCCCAACCGCAAAAAGCCACCAGTGCGGCAAACATAGAGAAAGCCCTCGCCGCCGCGTGGCGCGTTCACCAATCGGGTGCGTGGGCCAAAATGCCAGTCGCCGAGCGCGTGGGCTACCTCACCGCGTTCTCCGCCGAACTCGATAAACGCAAAGCCCGCATCGCCGAACTCGAAGCCTTCACCACCGGCCTCATTCACCGCCTCACCTCCATGCTTGGCATTATCACCACCGGCGCATGGCATCTCGCCGCGCAACAACTCCAAAGCGGCTGGACTTTGACCACGATGGACGGCCCCAATAATCATCCCGTCGAGATTCATCGCAAACCCTGGGGCCCGGCGCTGTGCCTGGTCCCGTTCAACGCGCCCGCGCCCATGGCCGCACACAAAATCGCCAACGCCCTCGCCGCCGGTTGCCCGACCCTCCTCAAGCCCACCGAATGGGCACCCAACGGCTCCGATATTTTTGCCGAAGCCGCGCACGCCGCTGGCCTGCCTGCGGGCGTGTTTCAAATCGTTCACGGCGGCCCAGCGGTGGGCGCGCAACTCGTCGCCGATGCCCGCATCCGCGCGGTCTCGTTCACTGGCGGCCTCGCGGGGGGGCGCGCCATCGCGCAAGCCTGCGCCCACGACTTCAAACCCGCGCAACTCGAACTCGGCGGCAATAGCGCCGTCGTCATCTTGCCCGATGCCAATCTTGACGAAGCGGCGCAAGGCGTGGTCAACCTCATGACCTCACTCAACGGCCAATGGTGTCGCGCCCTCGGGCGGCTGATTGTTCACGACTCCTTGCAAGATAAACTACTCGAAGCCACGCTAGCGAAACTGGCGAATTTAAAAATTGGCGACTCGGTCTCGATGGAAACTGAAATGGGGCCGATGGTGCATTCGACTCACCTCGCGCGGATTCGCGGCCAACTGGCGGAATTGCTGGCCCGAGGCGGGAAACCGCATTCAGCATCCCGGCTCCCCGACCTCGGCGGGAACTTTATTGCCCCCACGTTGGTCACCGGCCTACGCTCCGCAGATGCCCAAGACGAAATCTTTGGCCCCATTGGCACCGTGCATACCTTCCACACCGAGGCCGAAGCGCTGGCTCTCGCCAACGGCACCCTCTACGGGCTGGAGGCCTACGTCTTTGGGCAAGATGAGGAACGCGCGCTGGCGCTCGGGCGCGACATCCGCGCGGGCGGAGTCAAAATTAACGGGTCCAGCATCCTCAGCCTTAATCTCATGGCCCCGCGCCCGGCCTGGGGCCTCAGCGGCATGAGCGAAGAAGGCACCGCCGAAACGTTTCGGTTCTTCTGCGGCACGCGGGTCGTGGGCGTGGAAGGGCCGCTGAAGTTCAACTAATAAATTAAAAAGTGAAAAGTGATTTTGCTTTTCATTCTTTACTCTTCACTCCGGAGACTCTTATGACCGACTCCCTCGGCTACCGCAAAAAATTCGCTGTCCTCGCCCCCAGCACTAATACGATTGTCGAGCCAGATTTCTACACCATGCGCGTGCCCGGTGTGACGGCGCATTTTTCGCGCATTCACATCCGCAACCAAAACCTTTCCAGCGACGCTGATTTTGAAAAACTGCTCGACCAAATCCGCGAAGAGATTGGTTACTCGATTGACCGCGTGATGACCTGCGAACCCGACTACATGGTGATGGGCATGAGCGCCGAGACGTTTTGGGATGGCATGGACGGCAACCGCGCCTTTGCCCAACGCGTGAGCGACCGCACTGGCCAGGGGTTACGCGTCGCGACGGGCGCAGAAGCGTGCGAGCGGGCGCTGAAACTGTTCGGGGCCAAGAAAATCGGCGTGGTCACGCCCTATCAACCCATCGGCGACAAAAACGTGGTGCGCTTTTTCAATGACCTCGGCTATGACGTGGTCAAAATTAAAGGCTTGCGTTGTCCCACCGCCGTGTCCATTGCACATGTCACCGAAGACCAATTGCGCGACGCCCTGTTAGAAGTCAACGCGCCCGACGTGGATGTGCTGGTGCAAGCCGGGACCAATCTCAGCATGGTGCGCCTCGCCGACGAAGCGGAACGCTGGCTCAAGAAACCGGTTCTCGCCATCAACGCCGCCACTTGGTGGATGGCTTTGCGCGACAATGGGATTGACGACAAAGTGTATGGGTGCGGAAGATTGCTGAGAGAGTTTTAGAAAACATAGTGCGTGATGTACGTATCACGCATCACTTGACACTTCGACACCTGACACGTTGACACTCCCAATTCTTATCATCGGCGCTGGGCCGGTGGGACTCGCGCTTGCTCGAGCGCTTACTTTGCAGGGCCTGCCCGCGCAGGTTTTCGAAGCGCTCCCCGAACTCAGCCCCGAAGCGCGCGCCAGCACGTTTCACCCGCCCACGCTGGAGATGTTTGCGGAATGGGGTGTGATTGACCCGGTGTTGGCGCAGGGGCATAAGGTGGGACGGTTGCAATACTGGGAACGCGCCACCCGCCACCTCGTCGCCGACTTTGATTATGCGCTCATCGCGGGCGACACGCCCTATCCCTATCGCGTGCAATTGCCGCAGTGTGAAGTCACACGCATCCTTAAGCCACTGGTCGAAGCCGACCCGCACGGCGCGGTGTTTATGAGTCACCAACTGGTGCGCTTTGACGATAAAGGCGATTGTGTAGAAGCCACTTTTGAAACGCCCGATGGAATCAAGACGGTGCGTGGCCTGTACTTGTGCGGCGCCGATGGCTCACGGAGCACGATTCGCAAGCAACTCGGCTTGACGTTTGAGGGGCTTACCTACCCTGACCGGTTTCTGCTCATCCCCAGCGACATCAACTTAAAGCCGTTATTCCCCGGCCTCGGCCCGGTGAATTATTTTTTTGACACCGAAGAATGGGTCATCATCCTGCACCTGCCCGACGTGGTGCGGATTGTGTTTCAAATCCGCCCCGAGGAAGATGAGGCCGAAATATTAACGGCGGCCTCCCTCGGGGCGCGGATGCAACGGCTGGTTGGCGACACGCCTTTCACCCTCAAAGGCCCGTCCATTTACAGCGTCCACCAGCGGGTCGCCGAAAAATTCCGTGTGGGGCGGGTTATCTTGTTGGGGGACGCGGCGCACCTCAACAATCCGGCGGGGGGCATGGGCATGAATAGCGGCATCCACGACGCGCACAATCTGGCCGACAAACTCGGGCGCGTGCTGACGGGCGAACCCGACACGCTACTTGACCAGTATGCCGCTGAACGCCGCGCCTGGGCCGTGAATAAAGTTCAACGCCACACGCACGAAGTTTATTCGGCGATGGTCGTGCGCGACGAAGCCGCACGACAAGCGCGTAATGCCCACTATCGCGCGTTGGCCGCTAACCCCCAGACCGCGCGTGAATACTTGTTGAAGGCCTCGATGGTGGAAGAGCGGATTTAAATCTGCGCCAACTCGCGCAATGTTTTCGCCCCACTCTGTTCGCACGCGTGTAACAACCCCAAATTAATTTGCCGCACCAACCCCGGCCCGGCGTACACCAAGCCCGTATACACCTGCACCAACCGCGCCCCAGCGCGCAATTTCTCCAACGCATCGGCGGCGCTGGCAATGCCACCCACGCCAATCACCGGCAAGCGGGAATGCCGCGCCACATAGCGCACCACTTCAGTCGCGCGCGCCCGGAGTGGTGCGCCGCTCAACCCGCCGGGCAAGCGCGCCCACCGCTCGGGCACACCCTCTCGCCGCACGGTGGTGTTCGTCGCAATCACGCCATCCAGCCCGCACCCTTCCGCCGCGCTCAACACGTCATCAATCTCCGCCTCACTCAAGTCCGGGGCAATCTTCACCAACACCGGCACGCGCCGGGCCAAGGCCTCTCGGGTTTCAGTCACCGCGCGCAATAGGGTCTCCAACAACGCGCGGCCTTGCAATTGTCGCAACCCCGGCGTATTGGGGCTACTCACATTCACGGTCACATAATCCGCCTGACTATGCACCTGCCGCAACAACTCGGCGTATTCCGCGCCCGCTTGCTCGGGGGGCGTGGCTTTGTTTTTTCCGATATTGATACCGATGGTAGTGCCGCGCCCTAACGTTAACTTGGCGACCCCGCGATTCGGAAACCCCATGGCGTTTATCACCGCGCCCGCCGGGGGAACGCGGTAGACCCGAGGCTTGGGGTTGCCTGCCTGCGGTTTTAAAGTCACCGTGCCCACCTCGATATGCCCGAACCCGAGGCCACTCAGTCCCGCCAGCGCGATTCCATTTTTATCGTACCCCGCCGCCAAGCCCACTGGATTTTTAAACTCCAAGCCGAAGGCCTCGGCGTGTAAGCGGGAGTCGTTCACGTCAAACAACTTGTGTAGCAAGTCATTGGTCATCGGTAATTGACCCACCACGCGCAACGCATTGAGCGACAGATTATGCGCTTGCTCGGCATCGAGCCGAAAGAGCAGGGGGCGGATGAGGCGATACATGAAGGGGGGACCCAGTGACGGGTGATTGAGTCTCAATCCCCCGTCACCGGGTCATTGATTTTTTAAGAACGCGACAACTTCTTGGCGCTGGGTTTCGCTAATCGCGCCAGTATTTCGCCATTCGCTCAGCAACGCGCTCAAGGTCGTCACCGCGTGAAAGGCGTAGCCCGCTTGTGCTAACATTTCTTTCGCGCCTTGTTCGCGGTCAATCAACACCACGATATCGGTGACCTTAAGCCCGGCGCTCTCCAACTTTTGGATGGCTTCAATTTTGGTGTCGCCAGTAGTCGCCAAATCATCAATCACCACCACCGTTTCGCCGGGCGCGTATTCCCCCTCAATAGCGGCTTTGGTCCCGTAGTCTTTCACTTCACGGCGCGGATAAATCAACGGCTTATCCATTTCCAAAGCAATCGCCGTGCCGATGGGGAGCGCGGCATAGGGCAAACCGGCCAGCCGATTAAATTTTAAGCCACGTAACTTTTGGGCATAGGCTTGCGCCGCCAAGCGCAATAAGCGCGGGTGCGAAACCAATTGCCGCAAATCCAAATAAATGGGCGAGACCTTGCCCGACTTGAGCGTGAACTTACCGAACTTAACACACCCGGCTTCGAGCAGGCTGGCGGCGAGTTGCGCCACAACGCTGGGTGGCGCAGGTTTTTGGGGAGCCCGTTTCTGCCGCGCGAGAGAATAACGAAGGCGTTCAATCTCGTCGCGCCACTCTTGCGCGGCTTTGGTCCAATTCTCGGCGCGGGAGAGGCCGCGCGAGATGGGGAGGAGCAGCCCCCGCCCGTCGGGGCGCAGACCCGCCGCGAGCGCGGTTTGTAAATCGCCGCCTTGCGCGCCCACGCCCGGGGCGAGAAACCACATCTCCGGTGCTAACGCGCGGACGCGGGTCAACGCTTCGGGCTGAGTCGCACCCACCACCAAACCGATGTTGCCTTTGGTATTCCATTGTTGGGCGAGTTGAGTGACATATTCAAATAATTGTAGGGGTGAAGCAGGCGTCGCCCCTACAATGACCAATGATTGAAATTCGTCCGCGCCGGGGTTGGAGGTTTTGCAGAGCAGAAACACGCCGCGCTCGCGGTTGGCGATGAAGGGCGCGATTGAGTCTTGGCCGAGGTAGGGCGAGAGCGTGACGCAATGAGCGCCAAGTTTCTCAAAAGTGGATTGCGCGTAAGCCTCGGCGGTGGAGGCGATGTCGCCGCGCTTGGCATCGAGGATGACGGGGATGCGCGAGCCGAGGCGATTGGATTCGTGGTCAATGGCCTCGATGACGGTTTTTAGGGCGGCCCAGCCCTCGGGGCCGTAGAGTTCGAAGAAAGCGGCGTTGGGCTTAAAAGCGGCGGCATACCGCGCGGTCTCACGCACGAGCCGCAGACAAAAGTCGAGGGCGGCTTCGGCGGTAGGGGCGGGCAAATCGCTGGGGTGCGGGTCGAGGCCAACGCACAGGAGCGAGTTGACGGTTTGGACGTGACGGTCGAGGAGAGAGAAGAAATTTTCCATGAAGGGGTGACTGGATGACAAGGTGAAGGGGTGACAAGGTGACAGGCTTCAATGTCACCTTGTCACCCCTTCACCTTGTCAATTTACGCCTTTCCCAAAACCATCGCCAACAGTGCCATACGGACATAGAGGCCGTATTCCATCTGGCGGAAGTAGGCGGCGCGCGGATCATCGTCCACGGCGGGGGAGATTTCGCCAACGCGCGGGAGCGGGTGCATGAGCGCCATCTTGGGGCGGGCGTGGGTCATGGTCTCGGGTGTGATGACATACGCGCCTTTGACTGACTCGTACTCGTCAAGATTTTCGAAGCGTTCTTTTTGCACGCGGGTCACGTATAACACATCGGTCTGCGGCAAAATCTCGTCGAGGCCGCGATATTCATTTTGGCGCAGGCCCTTGGTGGCGAGTTGGGTTACCAGCTCGGCGGGCATACGCAGAATTTCGGGCGAGACATAGTTGACGTGAACGTCGAAGAGCGCGAGGAGTTTGGCGAGGGAGTGGACGGTGCGGCCATATTTGAGATCGCCGAGCAGGGTGATGGTGAGGCCGTCCACGGTGCCGAGTTCTTCGCGGATGGTGAAGAGGTCGAGCAGGGCCTGCGTGGGGTGCTCGCCGATGCCATCCCCGGCGTTGATGATGGGTTTCCGCGCGGCCTGCGCGGCGATGGCGGCGGAACCGGTCTCGGGATGGCGCAGGACGATGACATCGGCGTAACACTCGAGGGTGCGCACGGTGTCGGGGAGGGATTCGCCTTTGGAGACGGAGGAATATTTGACTTCGTTGATGGGGATGACCGAGCCGCCGAGGCGTTCCATGGCGGCGAGGAAGGAAGATGAGGTGCGGGTGGACGGCTCGTAGAATAAATTCGCCAGGATTTTGCCTTTGAGCAAATCGAAGGCGCCAATATGCGCCACCATGGTGCGCATGGCTTCGGCCACGCCAAAGATATATTCGAGATCGGCGCGATTGAATTGCGCCACGGAGAGAATGTCGCGCCCGTAGAATTGTCCGGTGCGCTGGTCGCCGAGCGGGAGGTGGGTGGATTGGAGGTGGGCGGGGAGGGTCATAAGAAATCCTTGGGAAGAGATGATAAGTGGAATGTCAATGGTCAATGGTAATTACCATCTCGATAGTTGTATTCTTAGTAAATGAGGGCAAAACGTCATGGACTGGCACAG
>CAYUFY010000019.1:0-31854 GCA_964443795.1 uncultured Anaerolineales bacterium
TCCCTAGCGGCATGGAGGTTGCATGTTTTACGCTTTATTAGATGTAATTGTTTGCCCGAGTTGCAAACATGATCTGACCTTGTTGGCACCCATTGAGCAGTCTCAGAAAACCACCATGCGGATGAAGCCTGCTTTGCGGGCGAGTAGGCTGGGGGCAGTCGTGGGGCCATTACCCAAAACCAATGTTGACACCCTGTTAGGCAATTTGCTCCAACCATTAGCTACTCCTCCTGCCTCCGATGGTCGTGACCGTGAAGTCAGTGTCGTTGAAGGTGTTTTAGTATGTACTTCATGTCAGCGTTGGTACCCCATTCGGGATAGCCTGCCAGAATTGCTACCCGACCATTTGCGTAATTGGAGCGAGGATGTGGCGTGGTTGTCCTCTTATCACGCCCGCCTTGTGGCGAACGGTCTGGAAACAGTAGGGCGGTTTTTACTGGAACATTCCGGCCCGGCGGGACAACTGACCCAGGATGAGGGCGCGCATTATAAGCAGGCCGAGATGGCGCTGACGCAACGGAATTTGCCGGAAGGCTTTTTTGGCCCGGCTCAAGTCGCGCCCTTTAATCCTTCGCGCCCAGATTTTTCGATAGATCTTGTTGCTCGTTATGTGACCACTGTCTCACGGTTGGGATGTGGCCTGGGTGGGGCAGTTTTTGATTTAGGCGTTGGCTATGCCTGGACCACAGAGTGGTTGGTCCGGTTGGGGTATCAGGCGTTTGGGGTGGATATTTGCCGGGACTATATTTTGGCGGGCTTGCCACGTATGGGAGCGCACATCCCCCATTTGTTGGTGGGGGATAACGAAAACCTGCCTTTTCGTGACGAATGTGTGGATGCTGTCTTATCCTTTGATGCATTTCATCATCTGCCTAACCGTCCCCAGGCCATGCGTGAGTTCGCGCGCATTATGCGCCCCGGGACAACGATGGTTCTGGTGGAGCCAGGCATTGAGCATGAGGCCCACCCCCAATCGGTCGCGGTCATGCAGCAGCATGGTATTTTGGAGCGTGGCTTTGACCGGGCTGGTTTGGCTGGCTATATTCAGAATACCTCGCTCGGCCAGATCCAGCACTATCGTAGTGACACTCACCCGCATGACGTTTACACCGTGCAAAAAGTCGGAAAATTTGAGACCGACAGTTTGACGCCCCGGGCGTTGGTCGCTGAACTAGCCATTCGCCCGACCTCATCCCAAATGGTAGCGGGCGCACCGATTGAAATTGAAGCGGTGCTCACCAATCGGGGTGACACGATCTGGCTCAATACTGCTCCCAATGGCATTGGTGAAGTTCATCTGGGGGCGCAGTTATTTGATCCTCAGCATACTTTGTTGGCGGAAGATTATGCGCGCGTGTTGCTTCCGCGCGCCATTCGCCCGAACCAGAGCGTGCGATTACAGTGTCAGCTTCCCCCCATTCTGCGCCCGGGTAATTATCTGATTGAGTTTGACATGGTTGATAATGGTTACCTTTGGTTTAAGGATTACGCTTATCAACCTGCACAATGGTCGCTGGTAATCGTTGGGGCGCTGCCCTCCGATGGGCCACTGGTCGCTGGAAGTTCAACCCGTATCACTCCACTGGAATTGCCTGTCGAATCCATAGTGACTTCAATGATTTCTTCTCATCCAGAACAAGTCCGCACCCCTGCCGTGCCGTTGCTTCCACTCGCCTGGCAGGTGCTAAAAACCGAGGGGATAATTGCGGTAAGCCGCAAAACTGTAGCCTATTTACAGCGACGCTTCTTGCAAAAATAAAGCGGTAGGGTCAGTGCCTAACTTAAATCGGTATCTTAAGCCGCCCTCGGTTCAATCGGCCAGCCTTGCCGGGCGACCTGTATTGTCTACTTCATTGGGCGGCAAGATCGCCTTAGATGATGTGCTGTTGACATTATGGCACTTGGCGAATGGGCGAAGCTTGTTGGAAATTATCGCGGCTTTTAAAAGGCCAGGAGCAACCCCGCTGAAAGTCAGCGCGGCCTTGGCCTGCCTGGCCGAGGCGGGTTTATTGGATCGCGAAGGCCAGGTGGCTGAGACCCGGTCGCCTATGGCCGTCACCGGCCCGCTCGTTTCCGTGGTGATTATTGCCTACAACGGGCAGGCCTGGTTAGGTGACTGTCTCTCCAGTTTGTTGGCGCAAACTTATTCCCCACTGGAAATCATTGTCCTCGATAATGCCTCAACTGATGACTCCGCCGAATGGTTGGCGGCGCATTTTCCGCAAGGGCGGTTGGTGCGTTTGACGACCGCTCAATCTTTTGCCGAGGCCAATAATCAGGCAATGGCTTTGGCGCTGGGGGCGTATAGCTTGATCCTGAATCAGGATACCCGGTTGGAAACCACAGCGATTGCCGAATTGGTGGCGGTGGCGCAAGCCAACCCCCCCTGTGCCGCCGTCGCGGCCAATTTGCGGTTTTGGTGGGCCCCGGCTTTTCTCAATGGGTTGGGCAACTATGTGCGCGACAGTTCGTGGGGGAGTGACGCAGGCATTGGAACTTTGGATTTGGGCCAATTTGCGGATTGGGGCGAGGTCCCTTCGGCTTGTTTTGCCGCTACCCTTATCCGGCGGGAAGCCTGGGAGGTCATTGGCCCAATTGATGCTAACTTCCCCATGTATTATGAGGACAGTGATTGGGCCTATCGCGCCCGGTTACTCGGTTACCCTATTTTAGCCGCTCCCCGCGCGGTCGTGTATCATGCTTTTGGGGGGCGCATTCCCACCGGGCAGGATGACCCCCTTTCACCGCGCAAATTGCGCAATGTGGTCTACGGCCGTCTGCGTTTCGCGGTCAAAATCCCTGGCCCGCGCTATATCTATCATTTTCTACGGAACTACTTGCGGGAAGATTGGGCCAATTGTTTGGCCGCGGCGCGTCGTTTGGATTGGCGGGCGTGTGGCGCTTATCTGGCGGCTTGGACAGACTTCATGCGAACCCTCCCGGAAATGCGGCGTCAGCGCGAGGCCTTGTTGAATCGTCGCCGTCTCGAAGATGCTACTTTATTTGCGCTCCCCCCTGACCTGCCGGCCCCCCGCACCTGGCAGGGCTTGCCGGAACTGACTTGGGATATGGTTCAAAACTATTATTTCCCACTTATTCACTCACACAAGACCAAAGCCATGCCTGAATTTGACCAGCACCAACACCGGCCGCACTTGCTGATTGTTAGCAATGATGTGGTAGACGTTAAACGCGCGGGCGGGGGGATGCGTTATTTGGAGATGGCCCGCGCCCTCGCCGCCACGGTGGACGTCACGTTAGCCGTGCCCGCCGAGACCAGCCTTGACCCGGGCGGATTTCGGTTTGCCCGATATTGGGAAGATCGCCCGGAAACCCTGCAAGTGTTGGTGGAAAACTGCGATGTGGCGCTGGTTTCGGGCTATATGGTTAAAAAATTCCCGTTTCTGAAAAATACGGCCACCCGCCTGATTGTGGATTTGCTTAACCCCTTTGTTCTCGAAAACCTGCACTATTATTTGAGCGATGCCCTGGACACGCAGGCGGTCTACAATCATGAAGCGGTTGAAATCACCAATCACCTGGCGCGGCTGGGCGATTTCTTCATTTGCGGGAGTGAACGTCAGCGCGATATGTGGCTGGGGGTGCTCACGGCCAATCAGCGTTTGAACCCGCGCACCTTTGCCGATGACCAAACCTTGCGGCGGTTAATTGACGTGGTGGGCTTCGGCCTCCGCGCCCAACCGCCCATTCATCACCAGCCGGTTCTCAAAGGCGTACATCCACGCTTTGACGATCAGTCTAAAATCGTGTGGTGGGGCGGAGGTATTTGGAATTGGCTTGACCCGCTCACTTTAATCAAAGCCTGGCCTAAAGTCATCGCCGCCCACCCCGATGCGCGGCTGGTCTTTCTCAATGGCCATCCCAACCCGCTCGTCCCACAACATGCGCTGGCGCTGGCGGCCCAACGTCTGGCTGAAGAGTTGGGCGAGCGCGACCGAACCATATTTTTTCTGGACTGGTTGCCCTATGAAGCCAGCGAGTCCATGCTGGTGGAGGCGCATGTCGGGGCGGTGTTTCACCCCCCTCATCTCGAAACCCATTTTTCGGTTCGCACCCGGGTTTTGGATTTTATCTGGGCGGGGTTACCCATCCTGATTCCCGAAGGCGATGTAATGAGTGATTTGGTGCGCGCCAAGGGTTTGGGGCGGGTTGTGCCGCCTCAGAACCCGGAGGCCGCCGCCGAAGCGTTGTGCGATTTACTCGCCCGACCCAAAACCGATTGGGCGGCGGCTTTTGCGGAGGTGCAGGCTACCCTGCATTGGGCGCGAGTGGTTCAGCCCATCGCGCACTATTGTTTGCAGGGTAGTTATGCGCCCGACCGGTTGGTGCGCCAGCCGGTGTCCATGACGTTGCCCCCCCCAGCCGAGCCTTCGCTCCTTGTGCATGCCCTCAATCTCCTGCAAGCGCATGGCCCACTAGAAACGACCCGGCGGGCTTTCACCTGGCTTAAAGCATGGCTGGCGCAACGGTGAATTGAGCGCATGAAAATTTTGCATGTCACCCAGGGTTATGCGCCCGCCATGGGGGGCACCGAGCGTGTCATTCAGCGCATCTCCGAGGAACTGGTCCGGCAATATGGGGATGAGGTCACTGTCTTTACCACTGACCGTTATAGCGGGGAGGCTTTTTCGCGGCCCTGGTTGCCCCGCATGGCCACGGGCTGGGAGGAACAAGCCGGTGTGAAAATCCGCCGGTTTCGGGTATGGAGCGAGTTGGGGCGGATGTTGTATTGGCCGCAAGCCGTGGCCTTCCTTTTCAGACTGCCCTTTAACGACTACTTGCGCACCTGGTATCAGGGGCCGCTTATCCCCTCACTGACGCGGGAGATTCGCCGCCAACCCGCTGATGTCATTGCCGCTTCCTCTTTTCCCCTGGTGCATATGTTTCAATCGCTCAAAGCCGCGCGTCAGTCGGCCCGCCCGTGTATCCTTATCGGTGGCTTGCACCCACAGGATACATGGGGTTATAACCGCCCGATGATCTATCAGGCCATCCGCCGGGCCTCCGGTTATGTGGCCTATACCGATTTCGAAGCGCAATATGTGCAAGGGCAGGGTGCGCCCCCGGGGCGGGTGGCCGCCATCGGCGCGGGCGTGGATCCGGCCCCGTTTCTCGCCGCCAATCCTGCGGAGGCCAAAAATCTACTTGGGTTAACTGATCAACCCGTCGTGGGTTTTATTGGCCAACTGGGCGGGCACAAAGGCGTGGATACTCTGCTGGATGCCATGCCGTTGGTCTGGGAGGTTTTCCCGGAGGCCCGGTTGTTGATTGCCGGCGCCCGCACGGTCTTTGCCACCCAAATCGAGGCCGCGCTCGCCGGGCGACTTGCTTCTCATCGCGACAAAGTTATACTACGCTATAATTTCACCGAGGCGGAGCGCCCTCTACTCTATGGCGCGGTGGATGTTTTTGCCTATCCCTCCGGGTACGAGTCGTTTGGGATAGCCTTTTTGGAGGCTTGGGCGGCGGGCAAACCGGTGATTGGTTGCCGCCGGGGCGCGGTGCCCTGGGTGGTGAGCGGGGGCCGCGACGGGTTGCTGGTCCCGTATCAGGCTCATCAAGCCCTGTCAGGCGCAATCCTAACCCTATTGGGTAATCCGGCTTTAGCGCACGCCATGGGTGAAAGTGGGCGACGGAAAGTCCTCACCCGGTATACCTGGGCCGAGATTGCCCGACGGTTTCGGGAAGTTTATCAAACGGCAATTGCCGAAAGGAGAATGGTGATATGAAATCGGTCAAGAAAGTTTTTTCTCATGGTTGGGCGCTTTTGAGTTTGGCGGTCATAGGCGCTTTTATAGTTTCCAGTAGTCAGTTGGTCGTGGCTACCCCCCGGCCCGCCGCCACAACTTTGGCGGAGAGTAATGACTACGCGACCACGGTTTTGCAATCCCCGTGGGATATGTCGGAATTCTCGGATATTTCACAGAACTTAAACAACGGCGGGTATTTTAGTAATGTTACCAACGTTAAGGTAGAGAGCGGCGTTTTTACCGCCACGACCACCCCTGATTTTGCATTGGTTAATAGCACCCCCGATGGGCCAGATCCCTACTTCAATGTGCTTTGGCCCGGCTATAAAGGTGCTATGTTCCTGGGCAAGGTCGGCATAAATTACCCCATTAATGCCGCGACTTATCATTGTTTTTATACAGCCGCGCTGGTGAATGATAACCGCAACTCAGGCAACCCAGCGCAAATGGACATCACCTGGTATAAAGATGAAAATTTGAATGACACAGGTAGCGGTGGGGTTACCGGACACAAGGCTTTCGTGCTCTTTGATGAAATTTTTTCCCCCGGCTCAGGTAACTTTACGCCTTACTGGAAACTTCATAAAACAGACTTAAGTGTTGGTGGACTTGGCTCTGTTTGGAGTAGCCAAACTCTTTGGCGTGGTTTGCGCGTTGACCTAACTCAAGACCCGGCTAAGATTAGCCCGACCTTCGCAGTTGACTGGGTACGTCTGACCGATTGTACGGCTGTCAATCTACCGGTTTCGGCGCTGACTAATGGCACCACCTATTATGTCTTTCTGAAAACCAGCGACAACCGCCGGATTTACATTGACAAATTTACTGCGAGCGGGACCACGGCCAATGTGGACTTGCAGGGTGTTCAGCCAGGCACTTATACTTACGAATTGGCGACCGGCACCCGGCCTAGCGATGCCACGACTGTTGTCCAAAGTGGTTCGGTGACGATTAACCAAAAACCCCTGGCGGTTATTGCGCGCCCCTCCACCAACAGTGGGGAGGATTATGCCTCCACCGCTGGCAACCCCTGGGATTTTCAAGATGCCTCCGATACCCCAGAAACCAACAACGCCCCGCCTCAACCGGGCCTGCAGAATTTCAAGAGCACCAGTTACTCTGGTGGGCTGTTAAATCTGGTTTCTAGTTCCGGCCCTCTGCCAGGCGGCAATGACTCCCAGATTTTTATGAATACCCCAACTGGGGTTAACCCAACCCAATATCGCTATATGACCTTCCGCATGAACACTACCTCGACCTCGCCCTGGCAGGACGTGCCGGATGGCATGATTGCGCGTTGGATCTGGTACATTCAAGGCACGACCGGTCGCGCGGGCTACGAATGTTCTTTGGTTAGTCATGACATTCCCTATGATGTCGGTTGGCAGACTTATAGCATTGACTTGCACACTTCCGCCGAAGGCTCTGCTGAAGAACTGGCCCCGCCCCCGGCCCCCGGCAATGACTGTGATGGCGCACCCACTACCTGGCAAACCTCGGGCACGGTGACCAAGCTCCGCTTTGACCCCGACGAAAATGTGACGTGTAACCCATTGCAAGGCACCAATCCCGCAGTCATCTGTGGCGACTTCACCCTGCAACTCGATTACATCCGGCTGACCAAAGTGGACACGGTGCAAGCTGGGCAGGTCTTCCCCATTCAAATTGGGCTTAATCGTCCGCCGGGGGAGGTTACCAGCCGAGCTTTTTACTACACCACAAACAAGCAACAGCCTACCCAAAATCCGGCGGATTTATACACCCCCCCGGCCCCCAGTGTTACCGGCCCCACCAAGCTCTTCCTACCCGTCTTAGGAAAAAACTTTTATAGTTCAGACCTAGCCCCCGTCTCCAATGAGGTCACTTACCAGTGGAATACCACCGGTGTGACCGCTGGTACTTACTATATTTGCGTGGTGGTTGGGGATGGCATTAACAACTCGACCGTTTGCAGTGAGGCGCCGATCATAGTGCAATAATCCCCCGACACTTAATCCGGTTGTCAAGACTCGGCAGATCTGATGCGCTCCCTTAGGCCGCATCAGATCTGCCTGTTTTAAGGCCTGTTATAATCGCTTAATCATGAAATTGCTGATCCAAATCCCCTGCTATAACGAAGAAAAAAATCTGCCCGCTACCTTAGCGACTTTGCCTCGCGTCTTGCCCGGCGTGGATGTGATTGAATATTTGGTGGTGGATGACGGGAGCAGTGATGCCACCCTAGCCGTGGCGCAGGCGCAGGGAGTGCAGCATTTGGTACATTTTCCGGCGCATCGGGGCCTAGCGCGGGCTTTTGTGGCCGGGTTGGATGCGTGTCTGCAACGGGGAGCTGATATTATTGTTAATACCGATGCCGATAACCAGTATCAGTCCGCCGACGTAGCTAAACTGATTGAACCTATCCTCACCGGGCGGGCTGAGCTAGTTATCGGTGACCGGGAGGTGGCGCGTATCCCCACTTTTTCGCCGCTCAAACGGTGGTTGCAGGGCTTAGGGAGTGCGGTGGTGGCTCAAGCCTCCGGGTTGCACGTCCCCGACGCCACCAGTGGCTTTCGCGCGCTCAGCCGTGAGGCCGCTCTGCGCACCCTCGTCCTCAGTAATTACTCCTATACCTTGGAAACCTTGATTCAGGCTGGGGCGCGGCAGTTCGCGGTGCAATATGTGCCGGTACGCACCAACCCGCCCACGCGCCCCTCGCGTCTCATGCGGAGCTTATATCAGTATCTGACGAACTCTGCCGCGACTATTATCCGGGCTTATACAACCTATCGCCCGTTGCCGGTTTTCTTTACTATTGGCGGCGTATTCACCAGCCTAGGCATGCTGATTGGCCTTCGCTTTCTCTATTTTTATTTAACCGGTGAAGGCATGGGTCACATTCAATCGCTCATTCTTTCAGCAGTTTTGCTGATCGTTGGTTTTCAAATTGCCCTCAATGGCTTGCTGGCCGATTTAGCCAGTTCCAACCGCAAAATTTTAGAAGAGGTGGTGTATCGGTTGCGGCGGTTGGAACTTGACCGTGGGCAGAAAACAGCTTTGGGTGATGAATGAGTCTGAATAAAAAAATCCCCAGTGTAGTCCTGGGGATAATTTTGGCTATTAACCTGTCAGGCTGTGCTGGGATTGTCGCCCCGGAGCAGAATGGCGTGGCGGCGACCTTGCAAACGGTCATCCGCCAGACAAAAAGCGCTGGTCAGACGTTTGTTGCGCGGCAAGCCGGATTGACCGGCATTGAAATTTTCCTGACTCCGTTGGAAGCTGGGACGGGCGAACTCCACTTGCGCTTGCGGGCCGATGCTTTAACCTCGGCTGATTTGACAACGACCTCCCTGCCACTCACGAGTATTACAACGGCGGGTTACTATCGTTTTGCATTTTCTCCTCAGTCAGATTCGCGCCAGCACTATTACTATGCTGAATGGACACTCACGGGCACGGGAGCGGTGCTAATGGGGCGAACTGGCGGCGAGGCTTATCTCGATGGGAGCGCTTATCAAAATGGCCTACCGGATGACGCGCAGGTGGCTTTTCGGTTAATCTATCAGCCGGGGCAAGCTTGGCTGGGGTGGGCCTATCAAGGGGTGATTTGGGGGTTGCTCATAATTGTCGCGATAGGTTTGTACATCCTTCCGGGATGGGCATTGCTTGGCTTAATTCAACCCACGGCGGCGCGGCTAATTTGGCCCGAAAAAATGGGTTTAGCCATTGGATTGAGCCTCACGCTCTATCCCCTACTCATGCTCTGGACTCACCTGATTGGATTAAATCTGGGGCCGCTCTATGCCTGGTTACCTCTGGGGGCGGGTAGCGTGTACGCCCTAAAAAAAATGCAATTAGGCTGGCCCAAACTTGCTCTCTGGCGAAATTCTGAGGCCATGTGGCCAGATTTGGCCTTGCTGGGGGTGATGGGCTTAATTTTTGCCACGCGGTTTTGGGTGGTGCGACAATTAGACGCGCCCCTGTGGGGCGATTCGGTACAACATACTTTTATCACTCAACTACTGATTGACCACGGCGGCCTATTTAGCTCCTGGGCGCCTTATGCGGATTTACAATCGTTTACCTATCACTTTGGTTTTCATGCCGCCATTGCCGCATTACATTGGATCACCCAGATGGATGTACTGCAATCGGTGTTATGGGGGGGACAATTGCTAAACGGTTTGGCCGCCGTCGCGCTTTATCCTTTAGCCACCTGGCTGACAGGTCGGCGGTGGGCAGGGGTGGGTGCGGTTTTGACGGCCGGTTTGTTGCTTTCGATGCCCATGTTTTACGTGAATTGGGGACGGTATACCCAATTGGCCGGACAAATTATTTTGCCCGCGGCGATGTGCCTCGCGTGGATTGGGCTGGAAGAGTCCAATCCACGCTGGCTGATTTTAGCCAGTTTGGCTTGGAGCGGGCTTGTGTTGGCGCATTATCGGATATTGGTTTTGGCTGGTGGTTTTTTGCTGGCCTGGTTTGTGTTTCAAAAACTCTGGCAGTGGCGGCTTCTGAAAAACACGCTTTTATTTGGGGCTGGCGCGGCGTTGCTGGTGATGCCGTGGTTGATTAACGCCTTCAGTGGAAAATTATGGGCGTACGTTTACTCTTTTCTCACGACACCCGCAGTTAAGACATCTCAATGGATGCAGGACATGAACGCCGGAGTTGACCCCGCAATTGGTTTGCCAACATGGATTTGGCTGGCCTTAGCATTGATTATTGGTTGGGGCTTGTGGCAACGTCAGCGCGCCATAGCAATTCTGGGGCTATGGTGCTTGGTAGCTGGTATTTTGACCAACCCCCAATGGCTGAACTTGCCCGGCGAAGGTGCCATTAATAACTTTACCTTGTTTATCGCCGCCTATCTGCCGGCGGCGGTGCTGTTTGGCAATGCGTTTGATTGGGCCTTGGCCCGGATGCCTAAATTCAACACCTCGCTCGTGTGGCTCATGATGGTAATGGCCGGGGCCGTGTGGGGCGCAGGGCAACGTATCAATGATGTTCAGCCGTCCGCCGGGACACTGTTGACCCGTCCGGATTTGCGCGCGGCGGCATGGATTCGCGCCAACACCCCGCCGACCGCGCGGTTTGCCATTAACTCATTCGATGCCTTTGGCGCAAGTGTGGTCGTGGCCGCCGATGGCGGTTGGTGGTTGCCTCTCCTCACCCAGCGTGGCATTACCGTGCCACCCATTAATTATTTTTCTGAAACCGGCCCCACCACAACTTATCGCGAGGAGGTCAATGCCCTGAATGCACAAATCCATGCGCAAGGCATAACCCATCCTGATACACTCGCGCGGTTGCAGACGCAGGGCGTTTGCTACATCTACCTGGGCCAGCGCCAGGGGCGCATGAATTATTCCGGCCCGGTTTTAGAACCAGCCCAACTTTTATCTAGTCCGGTAGTGCGGCTTATTTATCAGCAAGACCGGGTTTATATTTTTATCCTGAACACCCCCCCGTGTCAGCGCCAGGGCTGAGCCGTTGCAATGAAAGTCCTCTACTTCGGTACTTACGACCAAAACTATTCACGCAACCAAATTATGATGGCTGGCCTGCGGACTGCTGGGGTGGAAGTGACCGAGTGCCACGTCCCGTTATGGCAGGGGACCGCCGACAAAGTGGAATCCGCTCAAGGCGGGGGACGGTTGTTGCCCCTCATTGGACGGGCATGCCGCGCCTACATCGCGTTACTGCGCGCCTATTGGCCGCTACGTAGGACATATGATGTGTTGATGTTAGGCTATGCGGGGCAGTTGGATGTTTTTCTGGCACGTCTGTTAACCTGGTTGGCTGGTCGTCCATTAGTGTTGGACGTATTCATGTCGCTATATTTAATTGCATTTGAACGAGCGCTCCCGGCGCGGCATTTTTTATGGTGGGTGGAATGGCTGGCTCTACGTTTGCCCGATGCGTTAATCATAGATACGGCGGAATATGCGGCCTGGATGGAAAAAAACTATGGCCTCCCGCGCCAGCGCTTTGGTTTGGTTCCTACTGGTGCCGACAGCCGTTTATTTCAACCCTTACCCTTGCGGCCATCGGATGGTATTTTACGGATCATCTATTACGGAACTTTTATTCCCAATCATGGCGTGGAATATATAATCGAGGCCGCTAATCTGCTTCGGGCGGAGAGTCGAATATGTTTTGAACTAATCGGGCGTGGGCCAGACCGGGACCGTGCCCAAGACCTGGCGACTCACTATAGTCTTACCAATATCCTGTTTATTGACTGGCTGGCCCCGCTGGACTTACTGAGTCATATTGCGGCGGCGGATGTGTGTTTGGGGGTTTTCGGCATGACTCCGCAGTCATTAATGACCATCCAAAACAAAATTTATGAGGGTTTGGCTGTGGCGCGACCAGTTCTTACAGGAGACTCGCCCACCGTGCGGTCAGCCATGCGAGATCGTGAACATCTCTACCTAATTGAACGCGCCAACCCACGCGCGCTGGCCGAAGCCCTTATTTTTCTCCGAGATAATCCTGACTTGCGGGCCGCTCTGGCTCATAACGGTCACCGCCTGTTTGAAGATAATTTTAGCGTTGAGCAATTAGGGCCACGTCTACGGCGACAACTGGAAATCCTATGATTTCCCCTGAGGTATGTGTCATTACCCTGAATTGGAATCGGTGTTCCGATACATTGGAATTTTTAGCCTCCCTGCGCCAAAGCCATTATCCCAACCAGCCTTGCATCGTGGTGGATAATGGCTCCAGTGATGGCTCGGCTCAAATCATTGCCGAGAATTACCCGGAAGTGGAAATCATCTGCAATACCAGCAACCTAGGTTTTGCGGGTGGCTTTAACGTCGGCTTGCGGCGCGCTTTAACCCAGTCGGTCGAGTATGTTTTTGTCGTCAATAATGATACCTGGCTTGCGCCAAACACTTTATCGGCGCTGGTCTTGGAAGCCGAAGACCCACAGGTGGGAGCGGTGGCGCCGGTTATCTTTTACGCTACACAGCCTGATAAAATCTGGTCGGCCGGGGCTGGGCGTAACCCGCTGACCCTGGATTTGACCGATAATCATAATCGCCGGCGTATTTTTACTCAGCCGCTGGCCGTGGAATTTATTTCCGGTTGCGCCATGTTGATTAAGCGCCGGGTGTTGGAGCAGGTAGGCTTATTTGATGAGAAGTTTTTCATGTATTACGAAGACTCGGATTATTGCTTGCGTATTCGGCAAGCGAACTTCAAATTACTGGTGACACCGCAAGCCAAACTCTGGCACAAAGTCAGCGTTTCGAGTGAAGGCAGTGATTCGCCAACGGAACGTTATTGGATGGGTTATTCCAGCGTCCTTTTTTTTCGCAAACACCTAACCTGGTGGCAGTGGCCGATAATTTTGTTTTGGCGTACGCTCAGCACCTTGCGGACAGTTGGGCGCCTCAGCTATGCCGGGCAGTTTCAGTCCGCCCGGGCTTATTTGCGCGGGGAAAAAGATGCATGGTTAGCCAAATTTCGGAAATAATTGACAGTGCGTATTTTGCTGTTATCTTATAATGTTGCCTTTACTGGTGGCGGCGCCTTCTTTCATGCACTACAGTTGGGGCGACAATTGGTTGTCCGAGGGCACCAGGTAACTTTACTCGCTACCTCTGCGCGGGCGCGCTGGTCGCTGGCCCGCCGCGCGATAGACGGGCTTGAAATTTATGAGACCCCCGCGCTGTTGCCTCAGCGTTGGCGATACGGTTATGATTTTTATGAAGCTTGGCGCCGCTGGCTCTGGGTTAGGGCGCGGCGCTTTGATATCGCCCATGCGTTTGAATGCCGCCCCACGGTGATTTATCCAGCCCTGATGGCCCAGCAACAAGGCGCGAAACTAGTCATAGAATGGCTGGATTGGTTTGGGCGGGGTGGCTCGGTGGAACTACGCCCTGAGCCATCCCGCACGTTACTCCGCCCCCTGGAAACTTATTATGAAGAGAACTTCCGCCACCGCGCGGACGGGACAATTGTTATCAATAAAACTTTGGAAGCTCGCGCACTTAAGTTAGGGGTGTCAGCGAAAACCCTGTTGCGGGTGCCGCATGGCGCAGACTTGCAATCCTTGCACCCCGTGAATCGACTCGAAGCCCGCCGGGCATTATCCCTGCCGCTGGAGGCTCCCCTCTTGGGCTATGTCGGCTCATTATTTCAGCCAGATGCCGATTTATTGATGGAAGCCTTGCGACTGGTTCAAGCCCGGCGGCCCGGCACTCAACTTATTATGCTGGGTAATCCGAAAGCCCGCCTCCCGGGGCTGGCCGGATTGCATCTTCCGGGCTTTGTTACATATACTCAACTTAATCAATATTTAGGGGCATGTGATATCTTATGCCTGCCATTTAGTGAGATCCCCGCTAACCGTGGTCGCTTTCCCTCTAAAATTGTGGATTACTTTGCGGCTGGGCGCGCCACGGTTGCCGCCACCAGTGGTGAAGTGCACGAAATGATTGAAGAAGGACAGGTTGGCGTAGTCACCAAGCCAACTCCAGCTGATTTTGCGGCCGGCATTGAAGCCCTCCTCAGTGACCCCCGCCGCCCAACGATGGAAATGGCGGCCCGGCGGCTTGCCGAGACCCGCTATAGCTGGCCCGTGATTGCTGGTCAAATCGAAACCCTTTATCAACGGTTACTCTATGGAAACGATTCGTTGTAATCTGTGTGGCGCGGACGACCCTGTGGTCATTCAAACCGGCTATGACCGGTTAACCGACGGGCCAGGCGCATTTACACTAGTGGAATGTAAACAATGTAGTCTGATCTATCTTAACCCTCGCCCAATTCCGTCAGAAATTGGCATCTATTACCCAGCCACTAACTATCATCCCTACCTCCCCGCGATTGACGATGAGCCATCCTGGTTCCGGCGGCTCGACCGGCGTTTCGGGCTTTACAAACGTTGTCAGGAAGTGTCCCGCCGGGTTAAAATAACTGGCGATTTATTGGACGTTGGCTGTGCTACTGGCATTTTTCTAGAGGGGATGCGCCAGCGTGGTTGGCAGGTAAAAGGGGTGGAACTGAATGCTGAGGTCGCCCAATATGCCCGGCAACGTTTAAAACTGGATGTTTTGGCTGGCAGTTTGGAGGAGGCCCATTACCCCACGGCCTGCTTTGACTTAGTGACCTTATGGGATGTCCTGGAACATGTTTATGACCCCAAAGAAACCTTGCAAGAAATCGCGCGGCTTTTGCGACCCGGTGGTTGGCTGGTTTTTAGTCTGCCTGATCCGGATTGCATAGAAGCCCGCTGGTTGGGCCCGTATTGGGCCGGTTGGGATATGCCCAGGCATCTGCAACTTTTTAGGCGGAATGTCTTGCAGCGGTTGCTCATGGAGACCGGTTTTGAAATCATGGATCGCAGTTATTTTACTGGGCGTTATGGCGCATTAATGATTAGTTTGCAATTCTGGTCAGCCGAGCGCCTTGCCAACCCCGCCCTGCGTCAAATTTTTATGCGGTTGGTACGCTCCCTGCCCGCCCGGTTGCTATCCCTGCCATACTATGCTATAGCTGATCGGCTAGCCCAAAGCACCATTGTCACCATCTTCGCCCGGAAACTGCCTCATGCTTGAAATCCGCAAAAAAACTGATACCAGTAATGCCTGGAGCAAGGCTGAATATAACGCCATCTATGCTGGGCCTCGGATACGTTTAACCGATTCACTGTACACTTGGCTGGTTAACCTTCTCAAACTCCAATCCGGTCGCCGGCTATTGGATATTTCCTGTGGTGAAGGCCGGGTGGCACATTTTGCAACTCAAGCAGGCGTCTCTGCGATAGGTCTTGACTTGTCAGAAATCGCCTTGCGCACCGCTATTAGCGAAACTGGTCGTAAAGATTTTGTGGTTGGGGATGCCCAGCAACTCCCCTTTTCTGCTAATGCCTTTGATTATGTCGCTAATATCGGTAGCTTGGAACATTACCTTAAACCCGCGCAAGGAGCCGCAGAAATGGCGCGGGTTCTGCGCCCAGGCGGGGTGGCCTGTGTGTTGTTGCCTAATATCTACAGTTTGCTGGATAACGTTTGGTATGCCTTTCGCTTTGGCCGCACCTTTGAAGATAATCAGCCTATTCAACGGTACGCCGCCCGGTATGAATGGCAGGACTTGTTGGAGGGTAATGGTCTTCGCGTTGTGCAGACTATAAAATATCAGCGCGAGTGGCCGACCAACTGGGCGGATATACACCATTATCTGCAACGCCCCAAAGCCTTGGTGCGTTTAGTAGCGACGCCGTTTGTGCCGCTAAATTTGGCTTCCTGTTTTGTGTTTTTGTGCGACAAGCGCTAATCGGGATGCGGCAATTTATTATTAGTCGGTGGGACAAGCTACGCCGATTGGTTATGGGGCGGATTGCTTGGCGAGCCTTGGGTGCCAGCGCAGTTATCTTAGGGGCGGTGTTTTTGGGGACGTTGCTCTGGTCTTACTGGCCGGTTTTGGTTGGTTTCAAATGGCAGTTTCGTTGGTGGCCTTTGGCCCTAGGCATGATTCTATATCCTGTAGATTTGTTACTGGCTGTGTTTGCTTGGACCCAAGTGCTCGAGAGTTTGGAAACAACCAGATTGCCTTTCAGAAAACATTGGAAGATATATGCCCTGACTTTGGTGGCCGGGCGTATCCCCGGCGCTCCGTGGCATATTGCTGGGCGGGCGGTAATGTATGAGCAATATCAAATCAGTAAAAGAATAACTGGACTTGCCTCTGGCTTGGAACTTATCTTGATGATAGTTTCTGGTTTATTAACAGGCGCTTTAATAATTCCCATCGTTGTTGAAAAAGTTCAACTATGGTTGCTGGTGAGTGTGGTTTTATTGGGGTTGGGGATGCTACACCCCAAGGTAACTCAGTGGTTGTTGAAACTTTTAAAGCGTGATATTCCGCCACCGCGCCCTTATTGGGAGAAACTCATCTGGCTTGGGATGTATAGTCTAGTCTGGTTGGTGGGTGGGGCAATTTTGTATTGCTTTATCAACACCATTACCCTATTATCAATCACATCACTTCCTTATGTAATGGGAATTTGGGGACTTTCTGGGGCAATAGCCATTATGGCTTTTTTCAGCCCCAGCGGTTTTGGGATACGTGAAGTAACACTGACAGTTTTACTTTCCCTTGTATTACCAATGACTGTATCAGGCGTGATTTCCATAATCGCTAGGATTTTTTTTACCATACTAGAATTTATGTCAGCTTTTGTAGCATACAAAACAAAAACTTAACATAACTCAAATCAAGATGTATATTAAACTTGTAATTATCCAAAAGGATTAGCACTTTATTCCATAAGAAGTATATGAAATTCTCAAAGTTTGTATATCATTGGCATCTGTAAGAACCATTCATATCCTTAGGAGAAAACTATGAAAAACACAAGACGTACCTTTATTTTAGTTAGTTTATTGGCTGCGATAGCGCTCATGCCAATTGGTGTTAGTGCACAGTCAGGTGGTGGGTATACAACCGGGTTCCAACTGCAAAATTTGGAAGCTCAAGCTGCTACTGTGACTATTAACTATTATGATCAGGCCGGTGCGACGTCGGCGACTGTTAATACCACTATCGCCGCCAACGGTAGCACGACCTACTTCCCTCTGAGCTCTGTCCCCACTGGTTTTAGTGGCTCCGTAATAGTCTCCTCGGATCGGGCGTTAGCCTCTATCGTTAATGTCCTTACCAGTGACTTTGCGGGCGGCGCGTCCTATAGCGGCGCGACCAGCGGCGCAACTACCGTGAATCTGCCTCTCATCATGAAGGCCAATTTTAACTATAACACTTGGTATGCTGTGCAGAATGCGGGCAGTTCTTCCGCTACCGTAAACGTAACTTATTCTGGTTCCAGTTGCACCGATACTGGAACCATTGCCCCGGGCGCATCCAAGATTTTTGACCAAAAGGCTAACACTTGTCTGGCGGCCGGTTATGTGGGTGCTGCAAAAGTTACCAATGCTTCCACTAATCAACCCCTGGTAGTGGCTGTCATGCAAATCGTTGATACAGCCAAAACATTATTGTCCTACAATGGTTTTACAACCAGCGATGAATCCACCGCGCCAGTCATGCCATTGGTTTCCACCAACTGGTTCGGGTCCCTGACCGGTATCCAAATCCAAAACACAGGTGCTTCCTCCACTGATGTGACCATGCAATTCACCCCCGGCACTGGCTTCCCCGGCGCGGCTTGTTCTCAAACCAAGACCGTTGCGGCGGGCGCTTCGGCCACCTTCTTCCTCCCCATGCCGGCGGGATGCGGCACCAACCAAAGCAACCAGACCAATGCCTTTGTCGGCTCTGGCAAAGTCACGGTGAACACTGGTAGCATGCCGTTGGTGGCCATTGTCAACCAGATTAACACCAAGAATAAGACTGGCTCGGCCTATAACGGCGCTAACCCCTCTAATGGCACAAGTAAGGTCAGCTTCCCCCTCATCATGGATCGCAACTTCGGGTATTTCACTGGCTTTTCCGTGGCCAATGTTGGCACTTCATCCACGACTGTCAGCTGTAGCTTCACCAACAGTACCTTAGTGGTCAGTGGCACAGTTGCATCTGGAGCCGCTTTAGCCAGTGTTCAACTTAACCAGTTGGCTGATAAGTATGTTGGTTCGACGAGTTGCACCGCCACTGGTGGTGATGCCAAGATAGTGGGTGTCGTAAACGAACTTGGTACGGGTGAAGACTCCTTCCTCACCTATAACGGCACTAACAACTAACCTCTTTCTGGCTTGGGCCTGAGTTATCAGGAAATCGAGGAGTTGCCCTGTGCAACTCCTCGATTTCTGCTTTAGAAAGGTTATTTCATTCATGTTTCGCGCAAAAATACTCGGTTGGTTGCTATTGCTGGCCTTGACAGCTTGTGTCACCACCACTTCCACACCTTCCCCTGTTCCAGATACACCCTCCGGTAACGATACTGGTTACCCAATAACCGACTTAGGCTACCCTGCTCCTAGTATTCCCCCGACCCCCGGAATTGTCCTTATTGTTCCTACTCCCTCATCTGGCGAGGTAAGCGTCATCACAGGAATGTTAATGGTCAACCCTGAACTTCCTCAGCCCTTGCCAGGTGTGTTGCTGGGGTTGGCCACCATTGCGCATGCTACTACCGGGACGCCGTTTTATGCCCAATATGAGCGCACTACCGCGCCACGAAACCAGACTGACAGCCGGGGACGCTTTGTTTTTGCCGATGTGCCTCCAGGCCGTTATTTATTGGTCATAGATAAAATTCGAGAAGCCATTCTCCTAAAGGACCCCAAAGACGTTGGACAGGATTTGACCTTTGATGTTGAACCTGGGCAAGTGCTGGATTTGGGTGAGCTGGTTTATATAAATTTGCCCATCACCCCGGCTCCCAATCCCTAATGTTCTGCTTGAGGTTTATGGAATAACGGGTATGGTGATGGTATAAATGGCTTGAAAACTTGTATGGTGGTTTAGAAAAGCATTTAGGCCACGCCCTCCCAACGCATAAATGCGTGTTCCTAAAGCCACCAACCCCGGCTGTCGCCACAAATCAGAAATCGGTCCCGGAAAACTTTCCCACTCATCGCGTTGCGAAAAATACTTTAGCGCCGTTGGTGATGATTGGGGCGTTTCTAGACCACCTATAATATGAATAATTTCCGCCACACTGGTCATGCCAAACTCTGCGCGACCCTGGGGCAATGGTGAACGTATTTGCCAAGCTGGAGTGGTTGAACCTTCAGTCTCCGGCGTATAAACCTCATTCACCGCCAACACCTCCTCCCCGTTCGTTCCACCCATCACATAAATCCGCCCACTGGCCACTGCCGCGCCGGCAAATCCGCGCGCTGTCGGTAGTGGGCTTTTTTTGTTCCACACATCGTTGGTGGGGTCATAGGCATACACCGAATTCAAGTACCGCGTTCCATCCCAGCCGCCGAATAGATATAGTTGTCCTTCATACGCCACCAAGGCATAACCACTGACTGCAATCGGTAAAGCGGCGCGCGTGGCCCAAATATTTAAACGCGGATTATAGACTTCCAGAAGGTTGGTCAACGCTCCCGAGGTTAATCGCCCGCCGGGTACATAGATTTGACCACCGATAACCGCCGCTCCCACATCGGCCACGGCCACTGGTTTGGGCGCGCGCGTCACCCAGGCATTGGTGTTCGGGTCGTAGGCTTCAACCGCGTTGGTCGCGCCTGTTTCGGTTGCACCCCCGATGGCATAGATTTGGTTTTCATAGGTTGCTACGGCCAGGCCACTGCGGGCAGTGGGCAGGGGGGCCCGGTCTTGCCATTTGGCGATGATCGGGGTCGGGGGGAGCGCAGTAGGCGTGGGTGTGGGCGCTGACCGCCAAACTGCGACGATTGTAATGGTGATGGACACTGCCAACAGACTGACGAGCAAGATGAGCGGGTAACTTTGCCGTAGACCCCATTGGGATTGGGCACCCGTTGGGGAAAGCGGCATCCCGATGGGCGGGGACGCGCTCTCCGGGGGTGCGGCGACCTCCGGTAAGAGTTCGACCCCGACGGGAGCGATTTCCGCCTCGGTCGCTGGCGAGGGGCGCACTTCATCTATTTTGACAATGCCCTGTTGAATGGCATACAACGTGGCCTCTGTCCGCGAAGCCGCCCCAACTTTGGCAAAAATATTGCGTAGGTGAACTTTAACGGTATTGGGGCTGATGAACAACTTTTGGGCAATCTCTTTGTTGCCAGCCCCGGTGGCTACCAGTCGTAACACCTCCCGCTCGCGTTCACTTAATTCGCTATTTGTGGTTTCAGCCATTCCAGAAATTCGCTTTCAAAGAGTAACTTGACACTCAAAACCCACCCGGATTTTAGAGGCCAAAGCCCGATTAAAGTTCAAGGTAATTGTAACAGGGGGAAATAATACAACCGGCACTCACGGGGCGCGGCCTGAGCATTAAATTGTAAGGCCGCCCAGGCTTGCACCAAACCGGCTCCGGCGCGTATATCTCGACAAGGGAAGCCAATATCCAATGTTGTTTCTTCCAAGGCCGCGCGAATTTTATCGGGCGAATTGAATTGCGGCAAGCTGGCGAGCAAAGCGGCGACGCCACTGACATGCGGCGTCGCCATGGAAGTTCCGGAAAGTGTGGCAAAGGTGCTACCCGTGCCGGAAATCCAATAAGTCGAATAGATACTTGAGCCTGGCGCGGCCAAATCCACTTCCAACCCATAACTGGAAAATAATGCTACCTTATTATTGGCATCTGTCGCGGCTACCGCAATGGCGTTGGCATAGGCTCCTGGATAATATACTCCGGCCGCGCCAGAATTCCCCGCCGCCGCAATGACCACTGCCCCATGAGTATATGCGTAATTCACAGCTTCTTCCATTACTGGGTCAGGCGGCGGGTCGCCGACACTGAGGTTAATGATTTGCGCGCCATTATCCACCGCATAGTGTAAAGCCAGGGCTAGGTCAGCATTCGTCCCGTTGCCCGATTGATCCAGGATTTTTAATGACATCAGGCGCGCACCCCACGCCACCCCGGTGATACCGATGCCATTGTTGCTGGTTGCCGCCGCAATTCCGGCCACATGCGTGCCGTGTCCGTAATCATCTTGCGGATTATTGTCGTTGTTCGCAAAATCCCAGCCGCGCCAATCGTCAAGATAACCATTAGCATCGTCATCCACTCCGTTGCTGGGAATTTCCCCCGCATTGTTCCAGATTTTTTCCGCTAGGTCGGGGTGATTTAAATCCACCCCAGTATCCACAATGGCGATGGTCACACTGATTGAGCCAGTAGTAATCTCCCAGGCTTGCGGGGCTTGGATTTTAATAGGCCCATACTGGCTCGGCCAACCGGGGTCGCTGGGAGTGATGACTTGCGCGTGTAGGATATAGTTAGGCTCGGCAAAAATTACTTCCGGTGAACGATTAAGGAGATACACTGTTTGCGACACTTGCCCAGTCGGCACTCGGAGCCTGATGATGTCAAGCTGTGTCAGAATTTCCTGCCCGCGCCAATCCGAGCCAAGTGAATGGTGCAGGCGGTTGGGGTTGGCCCCGGGCCGCAAACGCACTAAAACTTCAGCGGGCATGAAAGCGCTGGGGGCTGGCGAAAATGTTTGGGCGGCAACTGGCGTCGGAGATACATTCCCCTTTCGGCTCAGGTCAGGTAGACTGAGAACCATCGCAAGTAATAAAATATTGAGCCATCGGCCACGCATAGTTCTCTGAATTATAAACGCCTTGGGCACAATTTCCTTCACACTATGACCTCATTCCCCCTCAAATTTCTTGCGGCGCTTCTACTCGGCACGGCTTTGATTGCTGGGGGCTGGCTGGCGGGCTGGGAGCCCGTTACCTTTCGCGATTTAGATCAAAGTCGCCTTAATCAAGCGGCCCCGGTGCCGCAGGTTAACTTGCAACTGCTGCAGACATTCGTGCCAGATCATAATGGTTTATCGGCGATTGAAGTGGTTGGCGTGGTGTATGCGAATGCGCCCTCTGACGCCGGTCTAAGTTTGCGCTTATTGGACGCCAATAAAAATGTATTGGCCTCCACGGTTTATCAGGGATTTGCGCACAATGCCTCCTTGCGGCTTAATTTCACCCCACGGTCGGATTCTGCGGGGCAGTCTTATACCCTGGTGGTAGCGGGCGATGAACGCAACAATACCACCGTCTGGATGTATAGCCTGGATGGTTATAGAAATGGGAGTCTGACTCAATCCGGACAGCCTTTCTTGGGCGATCTGCGGTTTACTACTTTCTATACTTATTTGCCAGAGGATATGGCGCAGGATGTGCTCGCCAGCTTAGGGCGGTTACTAAGTTTAGCGTTGCCCTTGTGGGTTTTGCTTTTTGCTCCGGGGTTATTGATCTTGAGTAAATGGGAGACCGGGGTATCAATCTATCAAACAAGTTGGACACGTTGGGGGTTGGCTTTGGGGCTCAGTGTGGCGTTGGCGCCATTAAGTTGGTTATGGATCACCACCGTTGGTTTAAGCTGGTCGGCTACAGCGTTGAGAATTGTGTATGCCCTGATTGGCTTGGTCGCCGTTGGGCAAATCGGGCGGGCCTTATGGCGCCAGGCGGCTTCATTCTCCTGGTCTCAAGGCCGAAGCCTGGAATATGCGGCGCATCACTTGGGAATGGCCGCGGTGCTATGCGTCAGTCTCGCCAGTCGCTTGGTGGCCATCCGCGATTTGTCTTTTCCCATGTGGGTTGATTCATCGCATCATCTTCTCATTGCGCGGCTTCTCATGGCGCTGGGGCGGGTTCCGGTTGATTACCAGCCGGTGTTGCCGGTCGGCGAATTTTCCTATCATTTCGGATTTCATGCTTTGGCTGTGGTGGCGCAGTGGTTGACTGATTTATCTTTGCCAGACACCTTTCTTTTTGTTGGCCAAATCCTCAATGGCCTCACGCCGTTAGCGGTGTATGCCTTTGTGGTCACGTTAACCCGCCGCCCGCGCGCGGGCTTAATCGCCGCCTTCATAACCGGCTTGGTTTCTATCTTTCCGGCTTACTATTTGGTTTGGGGGCGTTATACCCAGCTCACGGGATTGCTAATTCTTGGCCCATTGCTTGCGGTCGTGTGGCAACTTGTTACCCCTAGTTCAGAGGAAAACAATTGGCGCTCCACCTTTGGAAACTTGTTGGTGGTAAGTCTGTTGGCGTCTGGTTTGTTGCTGACGCATTATCGCCTGTGGGCTTTTTTTGTGACGTTCGCCTTGGTCGCTTTGGCGGGTGGGCGGCGTGGGGGCTGGAAGACGTTGCTTGGTGTGGCGCTGATAGGGGGTGGGTTGTCTTTCCCGTGGCTAGTGCGCTTGGTGGTGGTTAATGTTCGGCCCCTATTAGGAGCATTGCCCGGGCTCACCGCCCGCACCGGCTATAACGCTTTTCCGGTGGATTATTTTCGTCGTGAATTGGAGGAAGGCTGGCTGGCGCTCGCCCTCTTGGGTTTAGCTTGGGGATTGTGGCGACGCGAACGGGTTATCTGGGTTGTCGCTGGGTGGGTGGCCCTGACGTTTGCCCTCTTGAACATTGGCCCCGGCACCTGGTTGGTGAACAACACTGCCTGGGCCATTACCTTGTTTTTTCCCGGCGCGTTGCTGTTGGGTTATGGAATGGATGCTTGGCTCGTTTGGGCCCAGTCAACCCTGGCCACTTGGTTTCAAGCGGTGACCGCCTCCCGTCAATCTTCCAGGATTCCTGATGGACAGCCTGCCATCCCTCGCCCTGTTTGGCTATCGGGTATCTTGGGAATGGCGGTCTTGGCTTTGATAGCGGGGCTTGTTAGCTATGCAGGCATTCGCGGCCTCGCGGCGCAAATCAATATGGTTAACCCGGTTACCCAGCTGGCCACCGCGGAGGATATGGACGCCCTCACCTGGTTGGACGAGGCACTCCCGGCGCAGGCGGTGATTTTGATTAATAGTTGGGATTGGCTCAATACCATTTGGGCCGGGTCCGATGGTGGCGCCTGGATCTGGCCCCTGTTTGGGCGCGCCTCAACTTTGCCACCGCTAGACTACATCCATCAACCCGGCTGGCGCGATACGGTGCGCGATTTTAATATCGCGGCCTCTCAAATCAAAGACGCCACTGCTCCCAAAACCCTGGCCCTGCTTCAGTCGGCGGGTGTCACGCATATTTTCATTGGCGCGCGGGGGGGCTTTCTCAAACCCGAAATGTTTTTGGACAAACCCCATTATCAGTTGCTTTACTCCAACGGCGCGGCGTGGGTGTTTGCCTTCACTCCCTGACCTACGGTTGCCAACCCTGCTCTAAAATCACCTCATTATTCAAAACTGCGTCACCTGCCGCATCGGTCACGGGCAGGCGTAACCCCTCGGCGGTCACCACGCCCACATACAAATCCAGCGGGGGCGGCGCGCCCTCCGGCAAAATCAAAATGTGTTCATCCAGCACCACCTCGCCCGCGCGCCACAAATGCGTGGGGTACCAGCCATTGCGCGGCGGGTTGTCACCTTGGGCGTAGGCATGGGTTGGGATATCCCGCAAATGCACAAAGACGGTGTAATCTTCGCCAATATCGGTCGTCGCCTCCCACCACAGCCTCACGACCACGCCCGCGGTGCTCCCTTGCACTTCGTAACCTTTGAGAAGCAAGCCGTTCCCGAAGCGATAACTAACTTCGTGCGCTGGTTGCGCGCCCGGTGGTTGACCTTGCACCCGCACCGGAATGACTGCGGCCTGCGCGGGTGCGGCTTCCCCAGATGGGTTGCCGACCCGCACAAGCAACGGCACTCCACCGTCGAGCAAACTCACCTGCAACCGCGCCAACGCCGGGGCGGGCAAATCCGCGCGGGCCGCGATCCGATAGTTATCGCAGAAAGGCCGATTCATTGTCCAAAAAGATGTGGGGTAATTACCATTCCCCGGATACAACTCCCTGCGGCCATAGCCCTGTCCGTCTGGCCCGATGATTTCCAGGGCCAGTGGATAATTTTTCATCACCGGCGCAAGCGCCTGCCAACACAAGGTTAGGCGGAAATCGGTTCCGGGAATAATCGTGGCTGGCCGTTGATAGCCCAATAATTCCAGCTCGTTATTAAAAACTGCGCTGAGCGTAACTTCAATTTGTGTTTTAGAGGTCAACGCGGGCGGCTTGGCATAGCTGGGCGCAATAACCCCCCCGAGGAATGACCAACTCAACCCGACTAATCCCAGGCTCGCTAGTTTGAGAAACAGCCCACGCCAACGCAGAGGAACCAAAGCTTGCCAGCCAACAATAAGTGCACAACTCACCGCTGGTAACGCGGGGAGCAGATAACGGCCCGGGATTAAAAACGGGTCGGCATGCGCCACAGCGAGGGTGGCGGCGAGGAGCATGGGAGTGAGGGCTTGCAACCCCAGAAGAATAGCCAACCGCCATGTGCGTGCCGTTCGTCGGGCTTGTCTTACTTGTTGTCCACCCGCCACGCCTAAACCAATGACTCCCAGCGCCGCGCTAATGTTCCACAGCGGATAGACCCAGGTATAAACTTCCACATTCCCCCAACCAAAGGAGGCCACAAAGGTGCGGAATCCGTATGGCACGGCCTTGAGGATTAATCTAAGCGCGTTATCTTCGGTCGCGCGTTGAATGAACAACCGCACGGTCTCAGTCTGAAATACTTGCGCTGTGACAAACGCCAAAGACCCCAGGGTTTGCAAGGCCAACACTACGGCCAGACTCACACCGATAAGTGCCAGCCAAACCTGATGCGCCGGGCGTTTGAGGCTGTGACCCGTGAGACTAAAGCCCAAGGCCATTACGCCCACGCCCACGAGCGCCACGGCAGTGAGTTTGGTGAGCAAAGCCGCGCCTAGGGCCAGCCCCAACAAGACGGCGCGTTTTAATTGAAAACCATCGACCGCGAGCGCGATGCTTAGGTAGAACACCCCGGCCGCGAGGGCTGTGACCAATACATCATTCGTCACCATGCCACCGATAAACAAAAATTGCGGCCAAAACGCATAGAGGCTTGTGGTTGCCCAGACAGGCCCCCTGGCGCGGGGCCAAATTTTTCGGGCGGCGCCATAAACGAAAAGCACACTTATTGTGCTCATGACCACGCCCAACCCGCGGACGATCAATAAGGCCAGCGTTGTGCGTTGGGCTAGGCCCGCCAATTGTTCGGGGTGAATAGCGTAATTGACTCCGGCTTGGCCGGTAGTGAAATAGGGATTGCGCTCTGGCCCCAGAAAAGCTGGCCCCAAATCGAGCCAGGCGACTGAGGTAGCGGCCAGGATGTAATACAGTGGGGGTTGAAATTTCTCCCAAATCTGTTGCGCCTCGGGATCGTTGGGGTCGAGTAATTTATGATAACGGGCCAGATAGCGCACGTAGGCCATGTGACCGTCTTCGTCGTAGGCCTCCCACGGTGGATTAATCAGGCTATAAGCCAGACCTAAAGTCAGGCGCGTGACCAACAGCAGGGCTAAGGCCCAATGCTCTTGGCGTTTGAATAGCGAAGGCATGTCCGGAAACCTATTCCCACGACCGCGCCAGCTTGCTCAAGCGGCGGTATTCGATAAACGCTTCCCACGCTGAGACTAGCAGGCGCTGGGCGCGCAAATCGCGGTCGCTTAACTGGCGGGTGCGTTGAATGGCGGCGCGCTGGGCCACAATTGACGGCCAGGCGCGCAGAAAAGCGAGTGTGCCTGAAGTTAGCGCCTTCAGCCCCACCCAATGCCGGTGGGCGATAAATTCGAGCATCCGATACGCATCATAAGCCACCGACACCCCCAACGCGGGAAGTAATGTGGCCAGTTCCAGGTTCTTAAACATGGTGGCATAGCGATTGCGTTGCATGAGCCGAATGCGAAACGGCGAGGCCCGTCCCCCGCCAGTGGCCGCGTAATGATGCCAGGCTACGGCTTCGGGCACATACAGCGTCTGGTAGCCGCGCAACCACGCGCGCCAGCACAAATCCACATCTTCGAGATAGGCAAAATAGCCCGGGTCGAACCCGCCGAGTTCAGTGAACACGGCGCGTTTAACTAGCACCGCCGCGCCGGGGATGGAACCCACTGGGCCGGGTTGATCAAACTGCCCCGTATCAGGCTGACCCCAGCCGATCTCAAATGCCGCACCCGAGTCGGTGAACCGCGCCCCCGCGCTTTGCATCACCCGCTCGGTTCGCCCGCCCGGATAGAACAACAGCTTGCCGCCGAGAAACGCGGCGCGCGGCTCACGGGCCGCGACGGTCAATAATTTTTCCAGCCAGTCGGGTTCCAGCAAGGCATCGTTGTTGAGCAGGACCACCCACGGGTGCGGCACTTCCGCCAGGGTGCGGTTGTAGCCCTCGGCGAAGCCCCAGTTTTTTTGTAAATCAAGCAATCGCAACTGCGGGTGGTGTTCGCGCAAATAAGCCAGTGAGCCATCGGTGGAACCGTTGTCGGCCACAATCACCTCGGCGGACACGGTGAGACGCTGGAGACTCGCCAGGCATTCATCAAAATACTGACGGCCATTGAAGTTGAGAATAACAATGGCAACTTCAGCGGTCATTCTGCCCCCCCGATTTTGACGGGCATCCCGCCGGAGGGTTGCCGTTGAGATGGGCCACGCTCCCGCCCCAGCGTGATGACCTGATCCCACACATAACCCCACTGCAATTTTTGCAGGAGCGCCCAATCACTGCGCTGGCGCAAGGTATTGACGAACGCCCGCCGCTCCGCCAACGCGGCCCGCTGTTGCCCCACCCACCGATAGGAGGCGGCTTTGGCTTTGAGAAATTCCCAGCCGCGCAGGAGACAATAGCCCCACAGCATGGCTTCAGTCACCAGCAGGAACGGCGCGAGCCCAACTAGGGTGGCGGCGCGCAAGCTGGTGATCAGCATCGCCCAACGATTGCGCTCCAACAAAAATAATTTTTCAGGATACATCGTCAGGTGATAATCATGGGTCACCACGGCCTGCGGCACGCAATATAAATCGTAGCCCATGAGTTGCAACAGCCAGGAAAGCTCGACATCTTCGTGGTAAAGAAACCCGCTGGCGTCCCAACCCCGCATTTTATCCAGCAGATTTTTACGGATGAGGACGGCCCCACCTTGCAAGCCGGAGACTCGGACGGGATCCGCGCCCGCGCGGTAACGCGGTTGCCCGAGCAGACGATTGAACCCCAGCCCGGTGATGTGCGCGGCTTGCCCGGCGGCGTTGATGCGCGCCCCATCGGGTTGCAGGAGAATGAGCGGGTTCACCGCCCCCGCGCCGGGCGTGGTCTCGAGAAAAGTCGCCAGTTGCCGGAGACAGTCGGGGGCCACGCGCATATCCGCATTGAGCGCCAGCACATACTCGCCGCGCGCATGGGGCAGGGCGAAGTTCACGCCCCCCGCATAGCCCTGGTTGGTTTCACTGCGCAGGACTTGGACGGCGAAGCCAGTGGTTAACTTCAGGCTGTCATCCGTCGAAGCATTATCCACCACGAAGATTTCCAGCGGCAGATCGCTGGCCGCCAACGCGGTGAGGCAAGCGGGCAGGTGGTCGCCGCTGTTGTAGTTGACGACCACGACCGAGACACGGGGTAGGTCGGCGGGCATGAGTTAGTGCGGTTCGGGGTGAACCACGGGCGCGAACTTTTGCAGACGACCGTAGAAGATGGAGAGGAACAACGCCGCCGACACGATTTGCAAGCCCCACACCAACACGGTGGCCCCCAGCACCACCGCCTGTGTTTCGACAAAAAGCCCCGCGCCCTCGGCGAACCACCGAAGCATAATGGCAATCAAATCAATGGTGGCCCCGAACGCCATGACCAGGCCGATCACTGCCGCGCTCAGCCGAATGTAGCGCGAACTTAGGAAAACTAACCAGCCCGGCGGCTGATACCCGGCCTCCACGCCATAGAGCGCCGCCGCCATGCCGAACACCGAAAGTTGAAAGGCGGCCAGCACGCCGAGCGTAACGACGATAAAGGAATGGATGCTCAGCCCAAAATAAGGGGTGATGATTGGCCCCGTTTGCAACATCACGGTTGCGCCGAGAAACAAGCCCATGAGCACCAAACCCGGCGCCACAAAAATGGCCAGCGGGTTATACAGCAACACCAGCGCCACAATCCGGCTGAGAATGGCGAAGCCATCGCGCCAGGGGCGCAGTTTCTTCTCGCCGACCCGCGATTGGTATTGAATGGGAAAACTGGTGATGCGCAGATTTTGCGCCCGCGCTTTAATGCCAATCTCCGCCTCGATATCGAATCCGTTCGATTGCAGTTTCAAGCGAAGGGCCGCCTCCCGCCGCAGGCCGTACATCCCGCTGAGATGATCGTTGCCATCCAGCCCATGCACATTCGAGAGCAGGGTGTCGAACAGCCAGTTGCCCACTTTGTTGATGAAGGGCATATGCTCTTCCACCCCGGTCTCGCGGTTGCACCGCACCAGGTCATTGTCGGCCAGCAAGTTGGTGATTTGGGGGATGGCGCTGGCCGGGTAAGTGGCGTCGGCGTCCATAATGATGATGAATTGCCCGCGTGCGTTGGCGACCCCCGTGCGCACCGCCGCCCCTTTGCCGCGCCGCGCCGGGTGTTGCACCAGGCGGCAATGCTGCGCGAGCACCACTTGGGGGGTGTTATCGGTTGAGCCGTCGTCTACCACCAGAATTTCATAATGCGCGTCCAGCACGCGGGTGAGTTCCTCCAGCACTTGCGGCAAAGCTTCGGCCTCGTTGAGCGCGGGCAAAATGATGGTCGTCACGATCCCGAGGGGGGCGTCTACTTCTGCCCGCTGAGCTGAATTGGGGGAATCCATAACCGATGCCATGATCATAGTCGCAGAGGATTATAACGTAACTCGGAGAGGAGGAAATGAAAAATGAAAAATGGAAAACCCCAAATCCCAAAACGTTAGTTAGTCTCACCCACCCACTTGCCACTTACTCACTCACCCCATCACGCTCGCGCGCACTTCCCCCAACCCCACGCGGTAGCCTTCGCCCTGGCCCCAACCCTTGAAGATGATCGTGTCCCCGTCTTCGAGAAAGGTGCGGGTTTCGCCGGAGGGGAGAGTCAGGGGCTGGGTTCCCTTCCAGCAGATTTCCAGCAACGAACCGCGCGCGGTTTCTTCGGGGCCGGAGACCGTGCCGGAGCCAAACAAATCGCCGGGGCGTGTGTTGACGCCGTTGCTGGTCTGGTGCGCCAGCATCTGCGCCAGGTTCCAATACATCTCGCGGAAATTGGCGGCGGTGATCTGGATTGGTGTGCTCATCCGCGCCGATTGCAACCACACTTCAAGTTGAATGTCGTAGGCCCAGTTCTGGTCACATTGCAAATGTGGGAGGGGCGCAGGGTCTTGGGGATGATTGGGGACGCGGAACGGTTCGAGTGCATCGAGCGTGATCACCCACGGGGAAATGGACGTGGCGAACGATTTGGCGAGGAACGGGCCGAGCGGTTGATATTCCCAGCGCTGGATGTCGCGCGCGCTCCAGTCGTTGAGCAGGACCACGCCGAAGAGATGATCGCCCGCCGCCCGCGTGGGGACGCTGGTCCCGCGCGGGGTGCCGACCCCCACGAAAGCGCCCAGTTCCAGTTCGAAATCCAGTTCCCGCGTGGGGCCAAAAATCGGCGCGGGGGAATCCGTTAATTTAATTTGTCCGCTCGGGCGGTGAATCGGTTCACCCGAAACGATGATGGAACTCGCGCGCCCGTGATAGCCAACCGGCAGATGTTTCCAGTTGGGCAGGAGCGGGTTGTTCACATCGCGGAACATCCGGCCCACATTGGCGGCGTGATGTTCGGAGGCGTAGAAATCGCTATAGTCGCCGATGCGCGCCGGGAGCAACATGTGCGCTTGGGCTTGCGGGATAAGCGCGTGGGCGCGCAGTTCAGCGTCATCGCGCAGAGTCGCGTTATCAGCGGCGAGGAGTTCGGTCAGGCGCGCGCGCGTCTCGGCCCAGGCCGCGTGGCCTAGGGCCATAAAGTCGTTTAGCGCGTCGCGGGCAAAGACGTTCTCGGCGGCGAGGCGGGTTCTAGCGAATAACCCGGCCTGATGTAGCGCCGCTAGATCAAGCACCCACTCGCCAATGGCCGTGCCTACACGCGGCTGTTCGCCGGGGCGGGTAAAGATGCCGTAGGGCAGGTTTTGAATTGGGAAGTCGGAGGCGGGAGGGGCGGGGAGAAAGGAAGTGAGGGGCATAATAAAAAAGTAGGGGCAGGTCTTAGACCTGCCCCTACCTACGGATGCGGATACAGCGTGTGGTTTTCCGGCGAGCCGGGTAAGTAAAGCACTTGTGTGGGCGCGCCGGGTTTCAGTTGCGGGCCGGGGCGGTTGAGGGTGGAGACTTTCCCCGTGTAGTTTTGCCCACCGAGCGTGTAGTGATAGGTGATGTTCCAGGGGTGGCGGCCATTGACCCGGACATTGTAGTTTTCTTCCACGGTGTCAATTTGCCCGCGCGTGGCCACGCCTTCGCGCAAAACCCGTAGAGTCATCTGGGCCAGTGTGTAACGTTTGCGGAGGACGGGAACGCTGACCAGCAGGAACGCGCCGCCGATAATCGTAAACGGAATCCCCACAAAGACGAAGATCAGCGGTATTCCGATACACCCGAAGATAGAGCCGAGGAGCGCGAAGATGCCGGTGACAATCACCCAGCCATCACTCATCATCAAGCGCCAGACGTAGTTGTCGGCAAAGGGGCGTG
>CAYUFY010000020.1:0-31800 GCA_964443795.1 uncultured Anaerolineales bacterium
AAATCGCGGATTTTCAATTTGCGTTTCTGCCTTATAAAATGAGCGAACCGTAAGCGGTTAGTTGCAAATTGAAAAAATAATCGCCTAATACAGAGGCGGCCCCCACGCCGCCGCGCATGGGAGCGCAGCCTGCTTGATAGGGCGATTATTTTGTAAAACTGCAAGAAACCGTGCCTTCAACTGCACAAAATCCGCCTGCGCGGGCCAAACCCGCTCAGCCTTTATCAGCCAGCCAACAACGCGGTGCGCGAGAGCCATTTGAGACTCACTTGAACCTCATCTCGCAATAAACGCTGAATCTCAGCTGGGTCAGTCACGGGTTGATTCTCGTGTTGGACTTTTAATACGCCCTGGGCCACCGGGCCAGACAATAAAATCTCAACTAAATCATCCACATTCCGGGTGCCATCCAGGTATCGAAAGAGATACCACACGATGCCGTCCAATTCGACCCGCTCGTGATAAAGATTGGTCAGGCGGTTATCTTCATCCAGTTGAAACCGGGCGATGGGGCTGGTGACTGGCCGGTCTGACACGCCGGCGGCCACTGCTGGCGGGTAGGTATGCAATTCAACCAGGTTGCGGCTGTAAGTATAGGCGCGTAACAGGTTGACCCCCAAGACTTCGGCTTCGGTGGCGAGCGCGTCGGGGGTTTGGGCCGGGCGCGTCTCGGGGTTGAGGCGGGCCATGGCTTGGGTGAGCAAGTTCCGAAAGGAAATGGCGCGCGGCCAGGCTTCGGACAGGCACAACATGGCGGCTTTGCTCACGGGGTGGTCAGTTTTGAGCACCGCATTATCAAAAGCGCGGAACTGCTCAACCACCGGGCCATTGATATCCGGCGCGGCGGCGAGCGACAAAGCACGGGAGGCAATCTGCAAATTCAACAGGCGTTCGACTTTGAGCGCGCGGGTGATGGGCCAATCGGCATGACATAGCAAAGTCTGCCGGAAGGTGCGGTTGTGCACGAAGTCGGTGTATTGCTCCAGTTCGATGAGGTCGCGGGCCAGGCGGGTGAGGGCTTCCCCGGTTTCTTGTGTGGTGCGGTCGTCCACGAGCCGGGCCAGTTCGGCTTCGGCGAGGTACTGCAGGCCATGCTGGGCCGCATGGGTGACAAATTCATGGAAATAGACCGGGGTATTGTAGGTCTCCAACTCATCGTGTAAGAGCAGTGAATCGGTATTGCGCCCGCTCAGGCGGCCCACTTCGGCTTTGAGAAATTCGACGTAGGTGCCGAGCAGGTTGCCATGCACGGTGGCTTGCGCGGGGATGGCGGCGGCGAGGAATTCCAAAAATTCACGGGCCACTTGCACCCGCTCAAGTGGCGCGGGAATATCGCGGGTGCGATAGATCATCATCTCGCGCACCGCGCCGAGCATATGCCAGCCGGGATAGGTGTTATAGCTGACGTAGGCTATCCCGTTGGGCGCCAGGTTTTGTTTGCACACTCGCAAGACCTGATCACGCACTTCGGGCGGGACCCAAGAGTAGATCCCGTGGGCAATGATGTAATCGAACTCGCCGTAGTCAGGACCGATGTCGAGAAGATTTTGGTGTTCGAGGCGCACATTGGGGAGGCCGAGTTGTTTGAGCTTGGCCTGGCCATCGGCAATTTGCCGCGCGGAATAATCAAAACCCGTGAATTGGGCGTCGGGCAAGGCATACGCCAGGGGGAACAGATTCATCCCGGCGGCACAGCCAATCTCCAGCACCCGGGCGCGGGTCACCGGCGGCGGGTCGAGGCCGAGCAGGGTGGCAATCGTCGCTAAACGATCCGGGTGCGTTTGAGAATAAGTGAGGTTCGAATAGGGGACTTCATCGTAAGCGTTGCGAGGCGGCTGGGACATGGGCTGGGTGGCAAAGAAAGTAACTGGCGGAATAGCAAAACTAGGCAATCAATAACGCGCCGCGCAACAATCGCAGAAGGTTACGATCTACCAAAGCGGCGAGGGAGGTCTCAACCGATACCGCGAGATGGCCGGCCTCGATGTCCTGCGTCATCGCTTGCACCAATGCGGCGCGATCACGCGTGCCGTCCATATAGCCAATGAGCCGATGGCAAAATGGGTCGTCGAGGGTGATGAGTTCATGGCGCAGGCTGGTGACAGCGAGATCGGTTTGCGCTTGTAAACGCGCCAACGGGCTGGCCACCGGGCGTTCGCTGATCGTGACGGCCAAATTAAACGGTTGCGTATGGAGCGTGACCAGTTGTTGAGCGTAACAAGCCAGCAAGTTGGTAATCAACAGGTCGGCGTCCGCGGTGGGGGAGGCGGGATCGGGCGCGGGGAGACCAAGCCGCGCGTGGGCCGCGCTGAGCAGTTCGGGGAACGGGAGGGCGCGGGGCCAAAGTTCACTGAGATGGAGGAGCGCGGCTTTGGTGAGGGGGTGATCAGTGGAAAAGGTGAGGTAGTTACCCGAAGTGAGGTCAGGAAGACTGCGAAATTTTTCGACGACCGAGGCGCCTAAGTCGGGGGGCGACGAGACCGGCAGGGCCTGGGCGGCGACAGCCAGGGGCCAAACTCGCTGAGGGTCAAGATTCCGCTGAACCACGGTGGTCGGGCGGCAGAGAATCGTCTGACGAAAGGCCCGGTTCTGCAGAAAATCCAAATACTGTTCAAGCTCAATGACATCGGAGGTCAGCGCGTGGAGCTTATCGAAGACCGGCGCGGTGGTGGGGTGGCCTGCGAGCAATTCGTAAAAACGCGGCGGGACTTCGGCCAGGAATTGCAAGTCGTGCCGGGCCGCCCGTTCGACAAATTCATGGAAGTGGATGGGAAGATTTACTTCTTCAAGATATTCATGATAAATGTAGGCGTCGCTTTGGCTCTGGAAACGCTCGTGGCCGTAGGTGAGCGTCAGGCCATACGCCTGATCTTCGGGGAGGCGCCCAAGCAGGCTGGGCACCGAGTCGGCCATGAAGCCCAGAAAATCTTTGGCCTGCAAGATGCGCTCACCATGGTCGGGGGAATGGCGGGTGTGAAAACGGAGCAGGTCGCGCACCACGCCGCGCAAGCGCCAGCCGGGGTAGGTGTTATACGACAAGTAAGCCAGGCCGCCGGGCGCCAGACAAGCGGCACACAGCTCAAAAATTTTTTCCTGCACCACCTCCGGCACCCACGAGAAGACCCCATAGGCAATGATGTAATCAAACTCGCCGAGGTCGGGGCCAAGTTCAAGGATGTCCTTATGGATGAGGCGGATATTCGCAAGGCCCAGCGCATCAATGGTCTTTTGCCCATCAGCAATGTGGCGGTCCGAGAAATCCACCCCGACGAAGCGCCCCTGCGGGAGGCCCAGGGCCATGGGGATGAGGTTGCCCCCACTGGCACATCCGAGTTCGAAGACACGGCTCGTCGCAACCGGCGGCGCGGTGACACCATAGAGGGCGGCGGCGGTGGCCAAACGATCGGGATGACTATATGGTTTGGGCGCGCTAAGGTAAGGAACGGCGTTATAGCTCAGGCGGGTGGCGGCGGTAATCGCGTGGAGGGGAGCAGACATGAGAAGGCTATTATACGAAAAAAATCGGCGCCACCGGATTTAACAAGAAACCTCCCGCAGGTTGAGGATGTCAAGCAGTGCGCTGGAACGAAAACCTGCGGGAGGGTGTGGTATTGCCCGCCAATGCCTGATTAGTTTGAAACTGTGCCCCAACCCCCATCACAACGCCCGCAACACCTCGGTCACTACCTCCACCCCGCGCAAATATTCCGACACCAAAATGTGCTCTTCGGGCGTGTGATCCAAAGCCGAATCACCCGGCCCATAAGCCACAATCGGCGTGCCCCACGCGGGCGCGACCACATTCATGTCCGACGTCCCGCTCTTCACCGTGAAACTCGGCGCGCCGCCCGCCTGCCGAATGCCCGCCAAAAAGGCGCGCACCAACGGCGTGTTCTTCTCCCCGCGATACGCATTCACGCCCTCGTTCATCATCAAAGCGGCCTCTTGCACCAACCCGCCCAATGTCGTATTCAACTCTTCCACCGTCAACCCCGGCGGCAGACGCACCCCGAACTTCAACTCAGCGCGTTCCACAAACCCATCCGAGCCGGAATTCATCCCGCGCAGAGTCGGGTTCACCTGATCGAACATCTTGTTGTTCACATTGCGCTCACCCGCCCACGCCGTCACTCGATTCCAAAAACTCACCGCCGCCTCGCACGCGCTTTCCTGTTGCGCCGAGGTATGCGCCAGCTTGCGCTCCACCCGATAATCGAACCACGCGCTCCCTTTATACCCCAGCGTGATTCGTTCCCAGCCGCTCGGCTCGCCGATGATGGTGAACGCGGGGCGGTACTGCTCCCGCACGTAATGCGCGCCCCAACTGTCGCCCTCCTCCCCAACGGCGCCGACCACCACCATGCGCCGCCCCGGCTTAAGGGACTGCGCCCGCGCGGTTGCGGCCACGAAACACGCGAGTGGCCCTTTGGCGTCCACCGCTCCGCGCCCGGTCAATTTATCGCCATCGCGTTTCACTTCAATAAACCCCGGCACCGTATCAATATGCCCAAGCAACATCACCGTCTCCGCATCAGCCCCCGCGCCGCTCACCCCCACCGCATTCCCGGCCTCATCCACAAATGCCTGCAACCCGGCGGCCCGCATCTCCCCCACCAAATAATTCACGGCCTCCGCCTCGTGACACGACGGGCTGTAAATTTTGAGTAAGTTTTCGAGCAGGGCAACTTCGTCCATTGAGACAGTAATTGGTAAATGGTAATGACTACTTACCCATTACACCTCCGCCATGACAGGCTGAGTCAAAACTTGCGCTACCGCCTCAGCCACTTTCTCCAATTGCGCCTGCTCAATCACCAACGGCGGCAGGAAGCGCATGACGGTCAGACCAGCGGGCAGGGCCAACACGCCTTGCGCCATCAGCGCCTGCAAATAGGGCGTGACCTTCTGCTTCAACTCAATCCCGACCATCAACCCCAATCCGCGCACTTCGCGGATGAGCGGTGATTGAACCTGCTTCAAGCGCTCAATGAACCACGTGCCGAGTTCGGCGGCGCGGTCGGGCAAATGATTCGCCTCGAGGTAGCCGATGGCCGCGAGGGAAGCGGCGCACGCGAGGGGATTGCCCCCAAACGTCGAGCCGTGAATCTGCGCGGGCAACGTCCCCACCCGATCACCGAAGAGCGTCGCCCCCATCGGCAGGCCGCCTGCAATGGATTTGGCGAGGCACATGAGATCGGGTTGCAAGTTGTAATGCTGGCAGGCAAACATCGCGCCGGTGCGCCCGAAGCCGGTCTGCACTTCGTCAACGATGAGCAACGCCCCGCGCTCGCGGCAGATTGTCTGCGCCCCGAGCAGAAAGTTGGGGGTACCGGGGCGCACGCCGCCCTCGCCCTGCACCACTTCCAAAATCACGGCGGCGGTTTGGTCGGTCACGGCGGCGTCGAGCGCGGCGAGGTCGTTGTAGGCAATGTGCTTGAAGCCGGAGACCAGCGGCTCAAATGGCTCACGATATTTTTTCTCCCAGGTGGCGGAAAGCGCACCCAGCGTCCGCCCATGAAACCCGCGCATGGCGGCCACCACCTCGCGCCGCCCGGTGGCGACCCACGCGAACTTAAACGCGGCTTCAATCGCTTCCGTGCCAGAGTTGCACAAGTAGGCGCGGTTGAGGCCGGCGGGTGCGAGGCTCAATAATTTTTCCAGCAGTTCCGCGCGGCGGTCGTTGTAAAACATTTCCGGGCAGGAGATAAGCGTGCGGGCCTGCACCGCAATAGCCTCGGCCACCGCTGGGTTGGCGTGGCCCAAGTTGCCCGCGCCCTGCCCGCCCACGCAGTCAATGTAGGCGCGGCCATCGCTATCCCAGAGCGTTGCGCCCTCACCGCGCACAATGGCGAGGGGGCGTTTGGTGTAGAGGCCGGAGGTGAATTGAGATTCGAGTTCTTGAATAACCATGACAAGATGACAAGATGAAGGGGTGACAAGGTGACTTTCATCTTGTCAGCCTGTCATCGTGTCACGCAATAACAGTGCCTCTGCCTTCCAAGGCTCTTGCAATCGGCGAAGCCACGCGCCCATCGGCGAACACGACCTGCCCCACGCCCAGTTGCAAGGCCTCGCTCGCGCCCAGGACTTTCTTCTTCATCCGCCCCTCGGCAAATTCCAGTGATTGCTCAACCTTGTCTTTGTCAATATGCGTGATGAGCGTACTTTCGTCGGGGAACTGCCGCAGAAGGCCGGGGACGTTGGAGAGAATGATGAGTTTTTCGGCGTTGACCGCGCCCGCGACCATCGCCGCCGCGCGGTCCGCGTCCACGTTCAGCGCGTCGCCTTCCGGCGAAATGGCCAGCGGCGCAATGACGGGGGTGTAACCGGCGTTGAGCAACAGCATCAATAAATCACTTTTTACTTCTTCGATTTTGCCCGTGTAGTCATCCCGCAACATGCGCTGTTTGCCGGTAGCCGGATCAATGATACGGATGGCCTCTTTGCGCCGCGCGACCATCAGCCGCCCATCCACGCCCGATAGACTCAGCGCGTTCACGCCCAACTTCTGCAAGCGCTCCACAATCAGGGTGCTGATTTTGCCCGTCGTGACCATGGCGAAAATTTCGAGCGTGGCTCGGTTAGTGTAGCGGGAGGTGAACCCCGACGGGGAGGTGACAAACTGCGGGGGCTGGCCGAGCTGTTCGGAGATGGCATTCGTCTCGCCTGAGCCGCCATGCACCACGATGATGCGCTGGCCGGCCTTCACCTGCGCCGCCACATCCTCCGTGACCGCGTCAAAGTTCACCCCGTTCGTGCCGCCGATTTTGATAACTATCATTTGGGATTTTTGATTATTGATTTCTGATTGTTGATTGGTCGGTGCAAATTGCGTTTGGCAATCAGCAATCAAACGGGGTGGAGTCCCGGAAACTCCAGCCCGGCGGTTTCCTCGAAACCACACATGAGATTCATGGCCTGCACGGCGCTCCCCGCCGCGCCCTTCATCAAGTTGTCTATCGCGGCCAGCGAGACCACCCGCCCAGAGTCGGGGTCAAGCTCAAAGCCCACATCGGCGTAATTACTGCCCGCCAAAATCTTGGGGTCAGGGACACGGTGGAGGCCGGTCTTATCCTTGACAATGCGGACAAACGGCTCAGCGTTATAAACCGCGCGATAAGCCTTCCACAAATCTTTTTCGGTGGTACCCGGTTTAACAAAGGCGTGCGCCGCCGCCAGTGCACCGCGCACCAAATCCACCGCCGTCATGCTGAGGTGAATGTTGGTCAAGCCCAGTTCTTGAATCACCTCGGCGGTGTGCCGATGCCCAGTGGGCGCATAAGCCCGCACCGAGTGACTCTTTTCGGGGTGATGGGAGCCGGGGTTCACACTCGCGCCGCCTTCGGAGGAGCCGGTTTTCACATCCACAATGATGGCTTGGTCGAGGTCGAGCAAGTTGGCTTTCACCAGCGGCAGAAGCGCCAGATTGCTGGCCGTGGCATTGCACCCCACCCCGCTGATGTAATTGGCCGTTGACATGGCCGCACGTTGCAGTTCGGGCAAGCCATACACAAACTTACCCAGATGCTGAGGCGCCTGATGTTCAGCGCCATACCACTTCTGGTACAGCGCCGGGTCCTTGAGTCTAAAATCCGCCGACAGATCAATAATCTTGGGCGCCAGCGTAAAGTAATGGTCAATCTTCTTCTGCGCTTCACCATGGGGCAGGGCCAGAAAAAGCACGTCACACGGTTGCAAGGCTTGCTGACTCACAAACTGCAACTGGGTGCGCTTACGCAGATTGGGGTGTTGCTGATGGATGTATTCCCCCGCGTGACTTTCGGAGGTGACTTGCGCGATTTGAACCTGCGGATGAAAGAGCAGCAGACGGAGAACTTCCCCACCGGTATAGCCGGATGCGCCGATGATGGAGACGCGCAGGGTCATGCGGGCGCTCCAACCGCCGCACTAATTGGTAAGTGGTAAGTGGAGCCGCGACCTTCTTCCTTTTTCCTTCTGCCTATCTCAACCACATAGTCAATCACATAGCCCGGAATATCCACGCCCGTAGTGGGCACGGAGGTATGGAACTCCATGGTGTGATTGACTTCGTTGACCAGCAACCCGTCGTCGGTCTCGAACAAATCAATCGCCAGGACACCGCCGCCCACCGCGTGGGCCGCCGCGAGGCACAGTTGATTTAACTCGGGCGTGACCGGGCACACGCTACCCTGCCCGCCCCGCGCGGTGTTCGTAATCCAATGGGGCGAGGTGCGGTAGATGGCGGCGATGGTCTGCTCGCCCACCACAAACGCCCGGATGTCGCGCCCCTGCGGTTTGGCGACGTAGGCTTGCAAGTAGTAAATCTGCTGTTGATAGTTGCCCAGCGTCTCGCGGTGCTCGAAGATGGCTTCGGCGGCCTCGCGGTCGTTAGCTTTCGAAACCAGTCGCCCCCATGACCCAATGACTGGTTTGATGACCACCGGGTAGCCCATCGCCTCGCAGATTTCCAGCGCGGCCTCGGGGGTGAAGGCCAGGCGCGCGTTGGGTTGCGGCACCCCGGCTTTTTGCAGAGCCGCGGAGGTCGCCAGTTTATCGCCGCAGGTCAACGCCACTTGAGCAGTGTTCACCGTCGGGATGCCCCAACTGTTCAACACCTGGCACGCATACAATCCGCGCCCGTACGAAATGCTCCGTTCCAAAATCACATCGTACTCAAGCCACGCGCCGGGGTGCGCCAGATCAAATTTCACTTCGCGATCATCCAGGCGGTCATAGGCCAGGCCGCGTTTGTCGAGGGCTTCAAAGAGCCATTTTTCCTCAACGCGCACGCGGGAAAGAAGGACGCCGATTTTCATTTTGGGGTTTGGTATTTTGGAATTTGGGGTTTGTTATTCTCCCCAGTCTTCCGCTTCCTGGGGGGCGAGGGCGAGGGCCACTTGGGGAGCTACCGCCGTCACTTCAAGATCCACCCCACAATCGGGGCAAACAACGATTTCACCCTGGATAACACTCTGGAGGGCGAGGGCGGCTTCACATTCGGGGCAAAGGGCAGACATGGTGGGTTTCTCCTGGTAGAAAAAAATAAAAAAGCCTCTCGCAAATGAGAGGCCTTCGGTTCACAATTTAGCTGGGCGCGTGATTTAGTCGCGGTGCGTCTCCAAGCCAAAGTTACCGAAGGCCGTAATCGGCTCCGGGCGACGCGGGGAACGCTTGGCATCGAACGCGCTGAATAACATGGTGGGTATTATCTTCGGGGGCTGGGTTTCGTCATTGGCTAACGTGTACGAGATTGCCCAACCGGGTTTAGGCAGAATACCGAGTCTGCCCTAAGCCGAAACCGTCACCCGGCGCTTTTCTTTGGAGGCTTGTTTAGCCGCATCCACCAGGCGCATCACTTCCCAGCCATCCTGGAAGGTGGGCAGTTCGGGCGGGGGGGTGCCGGTGGTAATGGCTGTCGCCAGATGATCGGTAAAGATGGTGAAGCCGCCCCGGAATTTATCCCCGCCCCGGGTCGCTTCAATATAGTGATCTGGAGGAAATAGAACCTCGGCACTCGCTTCGCCCATGCGCAACAAGGAAACCTCATCCCCCAGGCCCTCAATGTGCAAGGTGCCGCGCGTGCCATGCAAGTCAATCACCGTTTGGGGGTAGGCGACCGCCGCGCTGTAATTGATGGTGGCCAGCATGCCGCTGGCAAAGTGCAGGGTCACCTGGCCGGTGTCATCCGCCAACGCGCCGCGTTGGATCAGCGACCCGGTGCCCGGCAACTGACTCACATCCGTCAGCGTAGTGAGATGTGCCGATACTTCGCGGACCGGGCCAAACCACCGGCGGGCCAGGTCCACTACATGGGCCACCGACCCCGCCAAAATTCCGCCGCCGTTTTCCCCATCCAGCATCCACCGTGATTGCCCGGGATTCAACGCCAAAAAATTGGCGAAGTAATCAAACCGCATCAGCCGCGGTTCACCAATTATTTTTTGTTCCAACAGGTCGGCAATAAAGCGCAGATTGGGCGCGTAGCGCAACACAAACGCGACCGCGCCCACATTTCCGCGTTCGCGGGCAATATCCAGCAACACATGCGCGTCGTCGGCGTGTGGCACAAACGCCACTTCCACCGCCACATGCTTGCCGGTGGCCATGGCCGCCATGATATACCCCGTATGCGTGGCCGGGGGCGAAGCCACACTCACCAGGTCAATATCCGGCGCGCGAAAAATATCACGCGGGTCAGTATGCCAGCGCGCAATGCCATGCTCCTGCGCCACGGCTTCGGCCCGCCCCGGGGTGCGCGCGCACACGGCCACCACTTCGTATTTGGAACTGGCTTTATACGTCTTGAGGTGAACCTCGGCGCCGTGGTTTAAGCCGATGATGCCAACCCGGATGGTCATAGCCGCGATAACTCAGACTCAGGAATTAGGTCCAGCCACCGACACCAGCGCGCGAAAGGCGCGCATGGCGACGACCAGATCCGCGCCCGTGAATTCGACGCGCGTCCCCGAGGGCCGGCGCGTGCCCGGCACCAGAAAAGCCGCGTCGGCCTGATGCGGGAACTTGAACTCGACTGCCAGCTCGACGGGCGACGTGACCGTGAAGGGTTTAGCCGCCCCCGTGCCGCTCTTAAGTTTCGTCAGGCCCCGCGCCACGGCTTCACAAATCTTCTCGCGCGATTCAGCCAACGGCAGGCACTCCGCCGAATAGCGGCCAGTGGCCAGTTTCACCACGGCCACTTCAATCTCCATCCCCAACAGGGTTTGCGCTTCCAGACAGGCGGTTTGGTCGCCGCTGATGGCGACCACCGGCAAACCATAATGCCCAGCCACCGCGGCGTTCAAACCGATCTCGCCGACCTCTACGCCGTTCAGCCACACACCATGCGCCTTATCCGACCAGGTGTGGCACAACACACCTTTCTTGGCCCCGGCCCGCGCGTGATAGCCAATGAACGCCACCGCCTCATATGGCGGGTGGTCGTCCACGCCTTGCATCATCGAAAACGGCGAGGGCGAACCGGAGTGCAGGCGCGCGCGCGGGTCGAGGTGTTCAAGTTCGATGGAACGCATATGCCAATGTGAATCGCTGACCGTGACGCCCTCGGCCCCGGCGGTGTACGCGCCATTGACGGCGGCGTTGGCGTCCCCGACCATGAGCTTGCGCCCGCGCAACCATTCATTCGCCCCCGGCGTCACCTGTTCCCAATCCACGATGCCGGAGATGCCTTCCATGTCGCAAGAGATGAGTAATCGCATAAGAGAGTTAGAGTTAGAGTTAGAGTGCGGAGTCAGTGTAATCTTCACCGCAATACTGGTGGTTTTTCGAGTAATTCCACAATTTGCTTGGGGCCGTTCAACAAGAGAATCAGGCGATTCAAAACATTCCGTCCCAAGACCATTTCTTCTTCGGCATATCCAACGACACCGACACTCGGCAACCGTTGGTTATTGACAATCAAATCAATTTTATATAGCACTGCATTCTGTGGCTCGCTAAACATTCCTCGTACCGATACGGTGTCAATCGGTGGGGCCTCCAAGGCTTCAAGCCAAGGCTGTGGCACAAAGGTGCTATCCGCTCGAGTATCCAGTAACGCCAAAAACGGCCCTAACTGTGGAGCTTCTCCCCACGGCGCTAACACAACCTCCAGCACCGGCGCTGGCGGGTCATAATCCAAAGTATAAACGCTCACAACCGTTCTATCCGAGGATGCCGAATACGAATGATGGGGCGGCCTTGAGCAGGTGTAATCAACACCACTTCACCAGAAAATTGTTGATATACGCGCTCAAATAAAATGTCTTCATCAGCATCGTCATCCACCACCTGGCCCTTTAATACTGCCACATAGCGATTAGCATATTGCGCGCGAAACTCTGCCGGGGTGTTCGCCCACCACTCCGCCTCGGCTTTGAGTTTTTTGTGGCGCGCGGTCACGCGGTATTGGCGGATGGCGGCTTCAACCACTTCTTCAGCGGGGAGGCCTTCTCCTTCCGCCATCTGACGCACTTCGGTCGCTAAGGGTTCATGCAAAATCAAGTCGCTCATAGCTTGTTTCACCGCATGGCTTCACGGGCGGCGGCCAAGGTCGGTTCAATCTTCATCGCCGCGCCCGCCGCTTGCATGGCCGCTTTCACATCTTTGAGACCATTGCCCGTGTTCATCACCACAATCGTTTCATCCGCGCCTATTATGCCCTCGCGCGCGGCTTTCGCCAAACCCGCATAGGCCGTGGCCCCGGCGGGTTCGGCGAAGACGGCCAAACCATTTGCCAACTCGCGCATCCCGGTCAAAATTTCGGTATCGCTGACAATCACATACGCCCCGCCCGTCTCGCGCACCGCCCGCACCGCGCGCACGCCATCGCGTGGCAAATCCACCGAGATGCTGTCGGCCAGTGTGTCGGCGACAACGGGCGTGATGGTTTCGGTGTTGGCCGCCCACGCGTTGGCGCAGGCCGCCGAGCCAACGGCTTGCACGCCCATGAGTTTCGGCATCTTTTCAATCCAGCCGAGCGCATATAAATCTTTCAACCCTTTCCAAATGCCGGTGAGGATGTTGCCATCGCCGACCGATACAAAAATTCTATCCGGGCTTTGCCATTTGGTAATTGGTAATTGGTAATTGGGATTTCGTACCAGCGTCAGTTGCTCACAAATCTCATAGGCCGCCGTCTTTTTGCCTTCCACAGTGAAGGGGTTGTAGCCCGTGTTGCGGCAATACCAGCCGAACTCGCGCGAGGCTTGTAGGCACAAGTCAAACGCCGCGTCATAATTCCCATTTACTAATAACACCTTTGCGCCAAACATGAGTAATTGCGCCACTTTAGCGGGCGGCGCGGTCTGCGGGGCGAAGATGACGGCGGGGATGCCGGCGGCGGCGGCCATGCCCGCGAGCGCGGCCCCGGCGTTGCCGGTGGAAGCGGCGGCGATGGTGCCCGCGCGGATTTCGCGCGCCCGCGCAACCACCACTGCCGAGGCACGGTCTTTAAACGAGCCGGTGGGGTTACGACCATCGTCTTTGACGTATAAATTTTTTAGGCGGAGAGATTCACCCAATTGGGCGGCGTGATAGAGCGGGGTCCAGCCCACCGCGCGGAGCGGAGTCCCCAACGCTTCGGGGTCAGTCACCGGCAGGAGGGGCAGATAGCGCCAAATGGAAAAATCGCGCGCGGCGGCAATCTGCTCGGGCGCGGTCACGCGGTTAATCGCGGCGTAGTCGAGGCGCACATCCAGATTGCCCATCTCGCCGTGCTTGGGGCAAATGTAGGGAACTTCGGCCGGGCCATAGTCTTGGCCGCAGAGGGAGCAGGTGTAACCGAGGAAGGTAGTCATAGGCATAAGGCCGCACCCTTCGACTACACGGCCAGAACCGCCGTGCCGCTCAGGGGGCTAAGCCGTTACGAGCACAGGGGTTTCAAGACTTCGTCAAACTCTTCTGGCTCCACGCGCCCGAGCCAGCGGTAAAGAATTTTCCCCGCGCTGTCGAGCAAAAAGAAGTCGGGTGAGCCAAGCGGGTTGAGGGTCTCGATGGCCGGGTCTTTGCCATGAAAGTTAATGCTATCCACGCTCAGGCACGCGGCGTATTTTTGTTTCAACCCATGCACGATGGGTTGCATATCGCGGCACTCCATTCAATTGATGGCGTAGAACTCAATGAGTTGCAACGGGGGCGGGGCCGTGAGGTTTTCGGCGGCGGGCGCAGTGGCTAGGGGGGGCTTCGTGACCACCGGCGCAGGTTGGGAATTGACGGCGCAGGCGACCAGCAAAAAAGTAGCGGCGAACGGCAGAAGACGCGAAGTAAGCAAAGTTAATCAGGTTCCAGTATCACCGACAGAAACTTGCGCGAGCGTACGTCCACCAAGCCTTGGTCGGTGAGGCCGGCTTCGGGGATGGAGGGGAGCGAGACAAACGAGAGGGTCATGAAGGGTGAGTTGAGGGGGGACCCGAGTGCCCGCGCGGCGGCGTTTAGTTTGGCGAGGGCGGCATTGACGGCGGCGGCCGGGCGGTCGGACATGAGGCCCGCCACGGGGAGCGGGACCCGCGCGAGGACGCGCCCCCCGGCGACGGCCACGAACCCGCCGCGCATTTTGACCAGCGCGCGCACACACGCCGCCAGGTCAGCGTCATTCGTGCCCAGAACGACGATATTGTGATGGTCATGCGCCACCGTGCCGCCGATGGCCCCGCGCTTTAGGCCAAAGCCTTTGGCAAAGGCCACGGCGATATTGCCATTTTTGCCGTGCCGCTCAACCACCGCAATCTTCAATACATCTTGCGCGGGGTCGGGTTGGATGAGGCCGTTGACCACCGGGAGCGTGGCTTCGCGGAAGTAGTTAATGATTTGGTCGGGGACGATTTCGATGACGCGGACGCGGGCCCCCTTCGACTGCGCGCCGCGCGCACCCTGAGCGGCGCGCAGCGCAGTCGAAGGGCGCGCGGCACTCCGCTCAGGATGCTGGTCATTTATTGAAAGCGTGAAGTGCACGGCCTTGGTGCCGCGCCCACGATAAGTTTTGACCGTGGCTTTGAGCCACGCGGCGTAGCGAATGGGTTTGACCTTGACCGTGAGTTGGCCGTCCTCAGCGACTAATCGCCCACCCACATACACTTGCGCGGGGACGATGGGGTTGAGCGAGTCGGCGAGGATGAAGTCGGCGAGGCGGCCAGGGACGAGCGCGCCCAGTTTGTCGGCCACACGAAAGTGTTCGGCGGCGTTGAGCGAGGCGATTTGAATGGCTTGGATTGGGTCGAGGCCGAGTTTGATGGACTCGTTGATGTTGTAGTTGATGTGGCCTTCGGCGGTGATGTCGGCGGAGAATTTGTCGTCCACACAGAACAGCAGGTGCCGGGTGGGCAGGTTGTCGCGCACGATACCGGAGATGAGGTCGCGCAGGTTGCGCTCAGAGGAGCCTTCGCGGATGATGACGGCGAGGCCCACCGCCAGGCGCGCTTTCACATCATCGAGGGTCACACATTCGTGGTCGTCGGCGAGGCGGGCGGCGGCGTAGGCTTCGAGTTCAACCCCGCTTAGCCCGGCGGCGTGGCCGTTGGCGATTTTGCCGCGCGCGTGAGCAGAAAGAATTTTCTGCAGGTAGGGGCGCTGAGGATTGAGGACTTTGGAGGGGTCAAGCTCGCCGAGGCTAATGGAGCGCTCCCACGCGAGGGCGCGGCGCACCGCGGCAGGGCCGAGCTCCCCGCCGGTGGTCTCCAGCCCCGGCGCGGTGGGGACGCGGGACGAGACTTCGACAAAGAGACGATAGGGCAAGTCGGGGGCGGCGCGAAAAAATTCTTCGAGGCCCGCGTAGCCGGCGACGTTGGCAACTTCCATCGGATCAACGAATAGTGTGGTGGTGCCAGTGGGGACGACGACTTCGGCGAGGCGGTCGGGGGTGAGCAGGGCGGATTCGATGTGGATGTGCGCGTCTATGAAGCCCGGGATGGCGTAGCGGCCCCGGGCATCCAGAGTCCGCGCGGCCGCGAGGTTTTCGCGCGGGAATACGGAAACGATGCGGTCGCCACAAATGCCGAGGTCCGTCTCCACAATCTTTTCCGCATACACATCCACGAGGCGGACGTTGCGGATGAGGAGGTCGAGCGGACGCTGGCCGAGGGCGGCGAGGATTTGAGATTGGAGATTGGTGATTTCGTCCATCAATGCCCGCGTTCGCCGCGCACGTAGGGGACGCCGAGGGCGGCGGGCGCGCCGAGGCGTTTGCGGAGCGCGCCGCGCGAGCCGATGACGAGGACGATGATGGTGAAAGCGTAGGGGAGCATCTTCATAAAAAAGCCCCAGTAGGGGTTGAAGTAAAACGGGTTGGCAAAACCGAAGAGGGTTTGCGGCCCCTGGATGTCGAGGATGACCCGGCGGAGCGCGCCAAAGGCGTAGGAACCAAAGGCCGCGCGGAACGGGTCCCATTGGGCGAAGATGACGAGGCCCACGGCGATCCAGCCTTGCCCCGAAGTGGTGAGTTCGCTGAACCAACCGGGCGAGACGGCGAGGCTGATGGTGCCGCCCGCGAGGCCACATAACATGCCGCCGAAGATGACATAGCCATAGCGCAGGCGATAGACGTTGAGGCCCATGGCATCGGCGGCGGTGGGGTTTTCGCCGACCGCGCGGAGGTGCAGACCCGGCCGGGTGCGGTGGATGTAGAACCACACCAACGGGAGCATGGCATAGCCCAGATAGACCATGATGCTCTGGTCGGTGAAAAGCACCGGGCCGACGAGCGGGATTTGCGAAATGAGCGGAATGGTGAATTTGGGGAGGAGCGTGACCGTGCCGGCTTTGCTGAGGCCTTCGCCAAAGATGAGGCTAAGGCCGGTGCCGAGGAAAGTGAGCGAGAGGCCGCTGACGACCTGATCGGCTTGGAAGTGAATGGTGACGATGCCGTGGAGGAGGGCGAGCAGGCCCGCGAAGAACATGGCCAGGAGCAGTCCCAACCAGCTATTGCCAGTGGAGACGGTGACGCTAAAGGCCACCATCGCGCCCATGAGCATCATGCCTTCCACGCCGAGGTTGAGCACACCCGAGCGTTCGGCAAAAAGCTCACCGAGAGTGGCGAAGAGGAGAACCGTGCCGCTGGCAACTCCGGCTTGGAGAATGATGATGGGATCCATGAGGCCTCGAGGGGAAAGTCTTTTGCCGCGAATTAGGCGAATGAGCGTGAATAGTTTGCCCTACCCCACCGTCCAATGCCGCAACTTCTTCTTCGACAACAGGCTGGTCATAAAAGCGTTCTGGTCTGGCAAAGCGCGGGCGCGGGCAATGTCTTGAAAACTGGCGGACGGGGCCGCCACCGGCCCGGCAAAGAGTTGCAGACGAGTCAATTCAATGGGGCCAGCCTCAGGCGTTGTCAGCAGGTCATCATAGGCCACGCTCAGGAGATTAACTTCGGCCAGTCGGTCGGCGCGCTGTTGGGCCAGGTTGAGGGCGGTGTTGGTCGAAATTTGGTCCAGCAGTTTATCCTGCGCCACCCAGACCAACTGGCCGCCACATGCCAGCGCGGCCTGTGATTTGGCAAGCAATTCGGCGAGCAGGCGCTCCAGCGTCGGCGCGGGGAGAACTTCGGGCGCGGTGTGCGGCTTGCCCAGTAAGGCGTCTTCAAAGGCCAGCGCAATGTGCGAGCGCTCATCCTTGTTGCCACCCGCCACGCCCACCGGCAGGACTTCAATGAAATTGGGTTGCCCCACCGGGTAATCCAACGCGCAGACTTCCTTGTGGCGCACGGCAAAGCCATATCCGCCCTGGCGCAGACGTTTATCAACGTCCTCATGCTCGCCGCCCAGGGTTTCATACAATTGGCGCAAGGGGACGTTGGCAACCGGCATGATCACATATTCGAAAGTGTACGCCACCCCCGCCGCAGAGTCGGGGACCGGAACGCGCACCTTGTGCCACACGCCCAACCGCGTGCCCGGAGCATATCCAAACCAAGCGAGCAGTTTCGCCGCCACCGGGGAAGCGGGGGGCGGAGGCGCATCTTCGTCCGCGCCGGGCGAGAGTAACCGTCGGGGGCAGACCACCCACGGGGCTTCGCCCTCGGTCAGCTGAATCGAACACACGCCCGCCGGAGTCTGCTTGAGGTGGCTCTCTTCAAAATAGGCCGCCAACTCGGAGCGTTTGGGGAATGTGACCATGGGCAACCGGCGACTGTCGCCGCCGGTGCACGCCCCGCCCCCGAAGGGACACTGCGCCAAGTGGCGCCCCTGTGTAATGGTTTCGCTCTGCGCCGCTATGGCGTAGCCGAACAACTCGAAAATTTGTGGCATAACTATTCTTCTCCGGCTTTCACAATCCGAATTTGGTAACGCAGTAACACATCGCTGGCGATGAGCATGAATAAGATGATGCCTTGAATGAGGCGCGGCACGCCCGCCGGTTGGATTTCGCGCCCGGCGAGGATGAGGCCGCCAAACAAGATGGCCACAACGATCACGACCACCGGATTAAGTTTGGCCAGCCAGGCGATGATGATGCCGGTGAACCCGTAGCCCGGCGAGATGGACGTTTGCAGACGATGAACGACCCCGGCGATTTCACTCATCCCGGCGAGACCGGCCAACCCGCCTGATAACATCATCACCAGCACGGTGTTGCGCACCATGCTGATGCCAGCATATTCGGCGGCCTGCGGGTTATCGCCGATCAGCCGGATTTCGTAGCCCCAGCGACTACGGTAGAGGATATACCAAATGACGGCCACGGCCACAAACGCGATGAGCATCCCGGCATGTGTGGTCAACCCGCGAAAGAGCGGGATTTGTTTGGCATAGTCGCCGAGACGCGGCAACCACGCATTTCTGGCAAACGTCTTGCTCATCTGAAACCCGCCCTCGCTCCACACCGCGAAGACAAAAAAATTGACCAGATCAATGGCAATGTAGTTCATCATCAGGGTGGTGATGATTTCATTGACTTTGAGCCGCGCTCTGAGAAAGCCGGGGATAAAGCCCCAGGCCGCCCCGCCGACCATGCCCGCGAGAGCCATGAGGCCGAGCACCAACCAGCGCGGAGTCTCCTCGGTCACGAGGCCCCCCAACACCACGGCGCTGGCACACAACGCGCCAATATAAAACTGGCCTTCCGCGCCGATGTTCCACAACTTCATCCGAAAGGCGACGGAGCATGCCAGGCCCACAAAGATGAGCGGAGTGGCTTTGACCAACGTATCCGAAAACACCCCCAGGTCACCAAACGCCGCCTTGCCGATATGCAAATACGAGGCGATGGGGTCGCCGCCGACAAACGCGATCACGATGCCACCGAGAAACAACGCCACCAGCAAAGCCCCCACCGACACCGCCGGGCTGAGCCACGGCGGGACGTTGATCCGCGGCTCGATGCGGATGGTAAATGGGAATTGGTAATTGCGCGGGGCAGTCGTCATAGTCGCCTTTGGGCCAATCAATAGTTATCAGTTATCAGTAAACAGTGACCTGAGTGGAAACCACTGATAACTGTTCACTGCTCACTGTTCACTGTTCACTTTTTTTCCGCCCGTCATCATCAATCCAATATCGGTCATCATCCCGCCAATCTCATGCAGGTCATCCAACACCAGGTCGCCGACGATCTCGCCTTCATACATCACAATAATGTGGTCACTGAGCGCGATGAGTTCTTCCAACTCCTCCGACGACAATAAAATCGCGGCCCCGGCCTCGCGTTGGGTGAGCAACAGCCGTTGCACGCCTTCGATCGCGCCCACATCCAGGCCGCGCGTGGGTTGCATGGCGATGAGCAATTTGGGGTGTGCCGAGAGTTCGCGCGCCAAAATGGCCCGTTGCAAATTGCCCCCCGAGAGCAACCGGGCTTGCGTTTCCACGCTCGGCGCCAAGATCGAGTATTCGGACTTAAGGGCCTCGGCGTGTTTGCGCGCCAAAGCATAGTTGAGCGACCAGCCATTGGCCAGCGGCGCCTGCCGATAACTCTTCATGATGACGTTATCGGTGATGCTGAGATTGGGCGCCGAGCCGACATGATTGCGATCTTCGGGAACGTGTGACACGCCCTTGCGAATGGCATCCAGCGCCGAATGGTTGGCCACGTCGCCGCCGGTCACCAGAATTTTGCCCGTGGTGCATTTCCTCAGGCCGGTGATAACTTCGGCCAACTCACGTTGCCCATTCCCCGCCACCCCGGCCACGCCCACGATCTCGCCCGCGCGTACGGTGAGCGAAACATTTTTCAGCGCCGGCAAGCCCTTGTCATTTTCGGCTGACACATCGGTGAGTTGTAACACCACCTCGCCCGGCGTTTGTTTCTTCTTTTCCAAATTAAATTCCACCGAGCGGCCCACCATTAACTTCGCCAATTCGGGAATGGAAGTTTCGGCGGCGCGTAGCCCAGCGGCCGTCACTTTGCCCAGGCGCAACACGGTCACGCGGTCAGCGGCGTGCATTACTTCATTTAATTTATGACTGATAAAGACGATGGATTTGCCTTCCCCCACCATCGCGCGCAAAGTTTTAATCAGCCCCTCGATTTCCTGCGGGGCCAGCACCGCCGTCGGCTCATCCATGATGAGGACTTGCACGCCGCGATAGAGCATTTTGAGAATCTCGACCCGTTGCTGTTCCCCGACCGAGAGTTGCCAAACCTTGGCCGTCGGGCTGACGCGTAACCCGAAGCGCTCCCCCAGCTCGCGCATTTTCTGATCGTAATCCGACAGGCGCATGAAAAAGCGCGGCTCATCCAGCCCCAGCAAAATATTCTCGGTGACGGTGAGCGATTGCACCAGCGTGAAGTGCTGATGGATCATCCCAATGCCCCGGGCCATCGCATCCCGCGGGGAGTTAAAGCTAACCGGCTGGCCGCCGACGAGCATGGTGCCCGCCTCGGGTTTGTAGAGGCCCGCCAAACACGTCATCAGCGTGCTTTTGCCGGCGCCGTTCTCGCCGAGCAGGGCGTGGATCTCGCCCGCCCGCACATCAAAATCCACATGGTCATTCGCCAATACGCCGGGGAAGCGTTTGACGATGGCGCGCATTTCAACTGCAAGGGGAGCGTCTGAATGGTTAGTCATGGAACCAAACTTGAATTAGAAACTGTGTCCAAGAAGGAGGCAGAAGGAAGGAGCGGTCTGCTTACTCCTTCCTTCTGCCTTGAAATCAAGCGGGATTACTGTAGCTTCGGCAGTTCCGCGACAATGCCTTCCGCCCACCAGTACATACAGACCTTGCAGGGCACGCCAAATTCCTTGAAGCCATCGAGGTCGAGCTGTTCCAGCGAGACCCCGTCAGCCAAGATGACATTGCCTTTATTATCGTTGATGGGGCCTTTGAAGACATCGAAGCGGGTGAACTTGCCCGCCATCGCGGCGGCCATCGTGTCTTTAATTAGTTTCAGGTCAGCCGCCGGGAGTTCGGCCAGGCCGGGGGGCAGGGTCTGACCTTCCATGAGCCCGAAGAGGCCCATCGCGCCGCGGTCAGCGTCGAAGTATTCCCAGCCGGGTTTGTAGGTGCCGGCTTGGGTTTGCTTGGCGATATCGGCATACACAGGGCCCCAGTTCCAGTAGGGGGTGGTGAGACAGCGCTCGACTTTGCACGCGCCGACCCAGTCGTAGTTCACGCCCCACTTGCCCTTCTCTTGGGCCACATCACCCGCCGCCGGGGTATCCGCGCCAGTGAAGACCACCTGCACGCCGGAGTCGAAGAGCGAGGCGGCGGCTTCTTTTTCAATCACTGGGTCATGCCAGGTGTTAATCCAGCGCACATCCATCGTGCATTCCGGGCAAGTGCGCTTCATGCCGAGCGCAATGGCGTTGCCCAACCGCAGTTCTTCGGGGATGGGGAAGGTCGCCATATAGCCCAGCTTGGGGTTGCCGTCCATCTTGGCGCGGCTCCCCGCCACCATGCCAGCGATGTACTTCATGACTTCCATTGCGCCCATCAGGTTGCCATAGTTCGTGGTATTGCTCTTAAACCCAGTGAGGTGAATGAACATCGTGTCGGGGAATTCTCCTGCGACCACTTCCATCGGGTCCATATAGCCAAAGGACGTGCCGAAGATGAGGTTGAAACCTTTGCGCGCCAGGGAGCGGAACACCTGCTCGGAGTCGGCGCCTTCCGGGACTAACTCAATGTAGGCCACATGGGTGTCCGGGACATTTTGTTCGATGTAAACCAAGCCCTCGTAATGGGCTTGCGACCAGCCGCCATCATCGTGCGGGCCAATGAGCACCATGGCCACGTTGAACTTGCCAGCTTCGACTTCGGGGATTTGGAACGAACCATCGCTCGGCGCGGTCGTCGGCGCGGGGGCCGAGGTGGGTTGCTCCTGAGCCGCCGTGGGTTGCGGGGCCGCCGTTGTCGCCGCCCCACCACCGCACGCGGTGATCGCCATTGCCAATACCATCAGCAGGCTCAGCGCCCGCCACAAACTTTGTTTAGACATCTCTCACTCCTCCAGTAGTAAACTAAAAAATCTTGAATTGGCGTTAAACACTTCCGAACTAACCAGCTAATTTTGCCCTACGCTCACCTCCATTTCATCTGCCAGCCACGCCAGCCGATCTGTGACCGACCAGGTGCTCACGGGACAATCCACGTTCCGGTCTCGCCTTTGAGCGCGCGCCCGATGTTCTCGGGGTTGGTCACCAGCGCTTGCTTGCCACCGCGCTCCAGGAAAGAGATGATCGCCTCCATCTTCGGCCCCATGCTACCTTTGGCGAAATGCCCGGCGGCAGTATATTGCTTGGCCTCGGCGAGGGTCAGCTTATCCAGCCATTTTTGGTCGGGCTTGTTAAAGTTGATGGCCGCCTTCTCCACTGCGGTGGAGATGATGAACAAATCGGCGTTGATGCTGTTGGCGAGGAAGGCCGAGGCGTAGTCTTTGTCAATGACCGCCTCCATGCCGACTAAATCACCATTTTCATTTTCGATGACGGGAATCCCGCCCCCCCCCACCGCGATGACGGTGAACCCGCCGCTAATCAACGCCACGATGGCATCCCGCTCCACAATCTCTTGCGGTTTCGGGGACGCGACCACCCGGCGCCAGCCACGCCCGGCGTCCTCCACCATCGCCCAGCCTTCTTTTTCCATCTTTACTTTGGCCTCGGCTTCGCTCATAAACGAGCCGATGGGCTTGCTGGGCTTTTGGATGGCTGGGTCATTCTTGTCCACGCGCACTTGGGTCACCACGGTCACAGCTTGGTTAGCCATCCCGCGCTTCTTAAACTCGTTCCGCAGGGCCTTTTGGAACATATAGCCAATCGCGCCCTGCGTGTCGGCCCCACACGAATCGAGCGGGACTTCGTGCAATTCGTGGCGCGAGAGTTCCGAGCGGCGGAGGATGAACCCCACCTGCGGCCCATTCCCGTGCGTGACGATGACATTCCAGCCGCTCTGAATCATGTCGGCAATGTGATGCATGGATTCGCACGCGGCGGCATATTGCTCCTGCACAGTTTTGTGCTTCTCATCGAGAATAAGGGAGTTACCTCCCACAGCGACAACAGCGACTTTGGACATAAGGTCTTGTAGTCTGGTGGTCGGGTAGTCGAGTAGTTGAGCAGTTTGACCACTCGACTACCCGACTAGCTGACTACCGGACTAACTCATCGTCAGCGCCATGACCGCTTTTTGTGCGTGCAGACGGTTCTCGGCTTCGTCGTACACCACCGAGCACGGCCCGTCAATGACTTCATCGGTCACTTCCAAGTTGCGGTCGGCGGGCAGGCAGTGCATATAAATCACGTCTTCCTTGGCGAGGTTAATGCGCCGCTGGTCGGTAATCCACGACTTGTATTTATCAATGGTCGCCTTGCCGTCTTCCTTGCCGGTGGTCGTGAGGAGCGGCCCCCACGACTTGGGGTATACCACATCGGCGTCCTTGAAGGCCTCGTCCATGTTATCCGTAATCTCAAAGCCCACATGATGCCGCTTGGCATTGGCTTCGGCCATGGCCACGATCTCGGGCATCAGCTTGAACTCCGGCGGGTGCGCCAACACCACATCACACCCGAAGCGGGTCATTTGCAGAATCAGCGATTGGGGCACCGAAATCGGTTTGGAGTACGAGGCCGCATAGGCCCACGACACCACCACCTTCTTTCGGCGCAGGTCGCGGCCCTTCTTTTCGATAATCGTCATCAAATCGGCCAGACACTGAAACGGGTGATACACATCGCATTGCATATTCAAGACCGGCACGCGGCTGTGTTTGGCGACCTCGTTCTCATACTTGTTGCCAAACTGCCAGTCGCACTGGCGGATGGCCAGGCCGTCGTAATAGCGCCCGAGGATCTGGCCAATCTCTTTAGCCGTGTCACCGTGCGAGATTTGCGTGGTCTCGGAATCAATGAACGCCGCGTGCCCGCCGAGTTGGGCCATGCCCGCCTCGAACGAGCCGCGCGTACGCGTGCTGGTGAAGAAGAACAGCATCGCCAGCGTCTTGTCGCGCAAATAAGCGTGCGATTCGCCCAACGCGCGTTTGCGCTTCAAATCCCACGCCACATCCAAAACAGTTTCGACCTCTTCCTTGCTAAAATCGAGGTCACCGATGAAATCTCGGCCACGTAGATTGGTTTGCATAGAACTCACTCTCCTTTGAGGTTATTAAGAGTCATAACGCGCTCGGAGTTGCTGATAGCGCGTCAGGATTTCGGGGGTTTCCAAAGCCTCGGAAAATTGTTCAAGCCACCGGACGATATAAGCTTGGTTCAGTTTGGATTTTTGCCGAACCAAAACTCGCTCAATATCTATCCAGTCCTTGTCCCGATTGGCGATGGCCTTGTGGACGATTAAATCTTCCGCTGTGCAAACGCGCACAGGAACGCCGTCAAAGATTATGGCAATGGCGCGCTCAACTGCTTCGCGTTCATAATCAAAAACACTGACTAATAAATCTACCGCCACCCCTTCGGTGGCCCAGATATGGATGACATGGGCGCTTTGGATATTGAGCGGCAAACTTGTTATCCGCTCCGAAAAGCGGGTGAGAATTAATTTGCGAAACTCGCTGACGGGCTGGTCACCTATCGCAACTTTGAAATCAGCATCCCGTGTTGCGCGCACTTCCCCCCAAACCGAATTAGCCAACCCGCCAATAATCATATACGGGATTTGGTATTCCGCTAAAAAAGCGGTGACGATTTTTAACGACTCCGGGTTAGGAAACATGGGGTTTGCGACTTGCCAAACGTCGCCACTTTTCGGCTAAAGCCTCGTGGTCTTTCATCCGCGCTAATTGCAATTCCGGCGGTTCTTCAGCTTCATGCGTCAGCGCCAAAATCGTGGTACACAAATCAAAATAAGCCCGCACGCTCTCTTCAATTGTCTCCTGTGGCAACCGAGCCAATAAAACCTGTTCCTCCCATTCATTAATCCGCCGATATTCGGCGGCCCATTCTTTCATAGTCATGATTGACATCGCAATTTACTTAACCGTCAGTATACGCAACTCCGCGCCATTTTCCAACTCACGCCAGCACGTTTACCAACTGAAATTTCGTCACGTCCACCAGCCCCAGATCCGAAATCCGCAGTTCGGGGATGACCACCAGGGCCAGTAGGCTGAGTTGCATATTAGCATTGTTTAGCCGACACCCACAGGCGCGATATTCGGCGAGGACGGCCTCCGCCTTGCCGGCGACGACCTCGGCCCGCTCGTCGGACATGAGGCCCGCGATGGGCAGTTCCACGCTCGCGCGGACTTGCCCGTCCCGCACCACCAGCATCCCCCCGCCCTGCGCCGCCAACGCGTTCGTCGCCTGGGCCATGGCCGCCTCGTCGGTGCCCACCACCAACATATGATGCGAGTCGTGCGCTACCGTCGAGGCAATCGCGCAGGGGACGTTGAACCCAAACCCATGCACGAACCCCACTTGGACTCCGCCCGTGCCTTTGTGCCGCTCAACCAGCGCCACCTTGCACACATCCTGCCCGGGGTCGCAGAGCGCCTGACCATTCTTCACCAGCAAGTCAAAGACCAAGTGTTTGGTTGGGGCCTGATTCTCAATTACCCCAATCACGTTGGCTTTCACCACGGGGGGCTTCTTGTTCGGCGCGGACACAATAAAATCGGTGGGGGTCAGGGGCCGCCCCAAATGCACCGAGTGCTTCACCTCCGCCGGGTATTCAAACTTGGGTAGCTCTATTTCCCACTTACCATTTACGGCGATCACCGCGCCCGCCGCAATCACGACATCTGCTTTAAAGTTAGGTAAGTCCGCCGCAATCACAATATCGGCGTAGCGCCCGGGCGCAATCTGCCCCATGTCGCGGGTCACGCCAAAATGCTCGGCGGTGTTCAACGTCATCATCTGCAAGGCCGTGATGGGTTTCAGGCCTTGAGCAATGGCATGGCGCAGAACGCGGTCCATGTGACCGTCGTTAATTAGCGTGCCCGAATGCGAGTCGTCGGTGCAGAGAATGAAGTGGCGCGGGTCGAGGCCATGTTCGGTGATGGCTTTCACCTGTGTCGCCACGTCGTACCACGCCGAGCCTAGCCGGAGCATAGCCTTCATGCCCTGTCGCACCCGCGCCATCGCATCTTCGGCGCGGGTCCCTTCGTGGTCATCCTCCGGCCCGCCCGCCACATAGCCATGAAAAGGCCGGCCGATATCCGGCGCGGCATAATGCCCGCCAATGGTCTTGTGGGCTTGCATGGTCTCGGCCATCTCGCCGTGCATCTTCTCATCAGAGAGGAACACGCCGGGGAAGTTCATCATCTCGCCCAGGCCGATGATGCCGGGCCAGGTCATGGCCTCACGCACTTCGTCCGGGCCGATAGCCGCGCCGGGGGTCTCGAGGCCCGGCGCACTCGGCACGCACGACGGCATCTGCACCCACACGTTAATCGGCTGAAGCGCGGCTTCGTCCACCATCAACTTAACGCCGCGCAAGCCGAAGACGTTGGCAATCTCGTGCGGGTCCACGAATATGCCCGTGGTCCCGCGCGGCCCGACGGCCCGCACAAACTCCGTCACCGTCACCATCCCGGATTCAACGTGCATATGCCCATCCAGCAGGCCGGGGATGAGGTAGCGCCCGCCCGCGTCAATGACTTTGGTCTGCGGCCCGAGCGTGTGCCCCGCATCCGCGCCAACGTAGGCGATGCGGGAACCTTTGACAGCGATATCCGTGTTCGGGATAAATTCGCCCGACTGCACACACGCCCACACGCCATTGCGAATGACGAGGTCAGCCGGGACGCGCCCCATAGCGCAATCCACGAGTTCACGGGAAACAACGTGCCAGGGGAGACGAGGGGACATGGGGGATGCCTTTTGAACAATGAGTGAGGATTCGTAAAAAGTAAAAAGTGACCGATGCTTGGCGAGGTGTGAGCAGAGGCGCACTCACTGAATTTTCAGCCACGGTAGCCTTTCCTAAACTGCCGAACCACATACCGGCTACCTTCAATGATAATCACCAGCATAAGCGGTACCAGAATAAAAGCCAGTTCGCCAATCCCAATGCGGCGGAACAGGCCGAGGCCGCACGCCAACACTGAACCCAAAATCAGTAACAACGGCAACCACAAATTGCGACGCATTATTGATTGACCATCTGCCGCGCCAGTTGGTTATGCCGTTCCACGATCCGCCACATATCCACCGTCGCCACTTCGCCGTTCTTCACCACAAACTTACCATTGATAATGGTGTAATCGGCTTGTTGCGGCGCGCAGAAGAGCGCGGCAGCCACCGGGTCGTGCAATGCGCCCGCATAATCCAACCGGTTGAGATTGATCGCAAAGAAGTCGGCGCATTTGCCGGGGGCGAGCGAACCAATGTCGTCGCGGCCTAACACCGCCGCCCCGCCGAGGGTGGCAATCTCCAGCGCTTCGCGGGCAGTCATTAGCCCCCCTCTCCCAGCGGGAGAGGGGTTGGGGGTGAGGGAGAAATCCAGCCGCGCCAACAACATGGCCTGCCGCGCCTCGCCCAGCAAGTGCGAGCCGTCGTTGCTGGCCGAGCCATCCACGCCCAAACCCACCTTCACGCCCGCCGCGCGCATCTGCTGGATGGGCGCGATGCCCGAGGCCAGCCGCATGTTGGACGAGGGGCAATGTGCCACGCCACAACCCGTCTCGGCGTATTTTTTTATCTCGGCGCTATTGACGTGGACCGAGTGCGCGAACCACACATCCTCGCCGACCCAATCCAGGGTTTCCATATATGCCACCGGGCGGTGACCAAATTTCTCCAGGCAGAAAACTTCCTCGTCCTGCGTCTCGGCCAGATGGGTATGCTGATGCACTTTATACTGCCGCGCCAGTTTAGAAGATTCGCGCATGAGGTCGGCGGTGACCGAGAAGGGGGAACACGGCGCGAGGACAATCCGCATCATCGCGCCGGGTTTGGGGTCGTGGTATTGCTCGATGAGCCGCTGTGAGTCTTTAAGAATGAACGCTTCGGTCTCCACTACCCGGTCGGGGGGCAGGCCCCCCTGCGATTCGCCCAAACTCATCGAGCCGCGCGAGGCGTGAAAGCGCACGCCGATTTGTTCCGCCGCTTCAATCTCATCGTCCAACCGACAACCATTGGGAAAGATGTACAAGTGGTCAGAGGCGGTGGTACACCCGGAGAGAGCCAGTTCGGCGAGGCCGACCAACGTCGAGACGCGAATCGCTTCGGGGGTCAGGTTGGCCCACAGAGGGTAGAGCGTCTTCAGCCAGTTAAACAGATTCGCGTCCTGGGCCGCCGGGACCGCGCGGGTCAGCGTCTGATAGAGATGATGGTGCGTATTGACGAGGCCGGGGAAAACCACGTGGCCCCGCAGGTCGAGCGTTTCATCAGCGGTGAGTGGTAACTCGGACGTGGGGCCGACTTGTTCGATAAAACCATCGCGCGCAAATAGGCCACCGTCAGGGATTTCGCGGCGCGGCCCATCCATCGTAACCAAAATGTCGGCGTGACGAACCAGTAAGGTACTCATGCGGTCTCCAGTTTAGCCTGCGAGGTCAGGTCTCGACAACCATTGGCAGGGTCACGGTGAAGGTGGCGCCGTGGCCTTCGACGCTATGCACGGCGATGTGACCGTGATGCGCGCTCACGATGCGGGTGACAATGGACAGGCCCAGCCCCGAGCCTTTGCCAATTTCTTTCGTGGTGAAAAACGGCTCAAAAATTTTGGGTTGCAAGTCGAGCGGGATGCCGGAGCCGGTGTCGGCGACTTCGAGCATCACCCCGCGCCCGGTGGGGATGGGCCGCGTCCGCAGGGTCACCGTGCCCCCGGCGGGGAGCGCGTCGTGGGCGTTGCTCAGTAAATTGACGACGACTTGGGCCATTTGATTTCGATCGCAAATCACGCGCGGCAGGTCGGGGGCAAGTTCGGTGATGAGATGGATGTTGCCCCAGCGTTTGATCTGGCCGCTCATCAATAGTAAAGCATCCTCAATCACTTCGGTCAGGTCATGCGGCAGGAGTTCAAGCTGGCCTCCGCGCGAATATTTCCGCAAAGCCTGGATGATGCGCGTGGCGTGCCAGGCCGCGCGGGTGATCATGGGCAAGTACGTCTCCCGCGTCTCCTGCGGGCCGGTTTCGTGTTCAAGCGCGTTGTCAATGGTCTCAGCCGCGGCGATGATGGTGTTGAGCGGATTGCTCACCTCATGGACGACTTCGGCGGCCAACGCGCCGACGATGGCCAGTTTTTGGGAAGCCAGCAGGGCTTCCTGGGATTGGTGAAGCTCGGCGGTGCGCTCGTTCACGCGCTGTTCCAGTTCATTGGATAGCGCCCGCAGAGCGGCCTCGGTGTGTTTACGGTCGGTGAGGTCATGCGCGATGATGAGCCGGCCCAGAATATGCCCGCGCCGGTTCGTCAGGGGCGCGAAGCGCACATCGTAATAGCGCCGGGCGGCGGGGGCGCCAAACGCGATTTCAAAATGGCCGGTGGTGATCGTGCCAAATCGTTCGCTTAGCTCCGGCCAGGCGGCCAGCACCCGGTGGGCAGGTTGGCCGATGGCCGTCGCGGGGGTTTGCCCGAGCAGGCGCTCCGCCGCCGGGTTGAGGTCCACCACCCGCTGAGACTGATCCAGCACCAGCATGGGGTCAGGCATTCCTTCAATCGCCACGTCCCGCGCGATGGGCGCGAGGTCTAATAGTTGGAAGCGGAACAACGCGAGGGCCATGACCAAGCCTGTCACTGCGAAAGCCAACGGGGTCAGGTCGAATTGCGGCACTGGCGTGAGACCCGAGAGATAGAGGATATTGCCCACCCACGGCGTGAGCGCCCCGATGAGGAGCAGACGCGCCTGCCCCCGATATAGCCCCGGCGACCGGGTGAGGGCGACGATGACCAGGAGGGAGCCGGCCAGCAGGGCGAGGTATGAATACGCGATATACACCCAGAACCATGCACCATGTGAGACCGCCAGCGCCAGGAAAGGCCCGGTGGCATCCAGCGTGGTAGTGGTCCAAATGAGCTGATGAGATTCATTGGTGAGGGCAAGGAGCAAGGTGAGGGCGGGCAAAGCGCCGAGGGCGCTAAACACCGGGCGGGTCAGCCATTTATCGCGCCCGGTATATTGCGCGGTAAAAACAACCCAGGCCACGGGGGCCGTCACGATGCCCAGATATTCGACTTTGGCCCAGAAGATTTTGGTGGGCAGGTCGCCGCCGAGCAGTTCGAGGCCATAGCCCAACGACCACACCGCCACCGCCGCGGCCATGAGGACAAACGCGCGCAAACCCCGCGCCGTTTGCCGCCGCCACCAGGCAAAGGCCGCCACGCCCGCCGAGAGCAGGCCGGTGAGTAAAACGGGGATGAAATATCCGGTGTAGTGCCAATTCATCGCGCCGCTCGTGGTTATCGGGGCCTTAAGCGCCCTTAAGCGCGGTTTGAATCGCTTCGGTCAGGTCTTTCATGCTCACGGGTTTGAGGATGATGTCGGTCACGTTGAGCGCTTGCGCGGCGAGGCGATCGGCTTCGTCAATGAAACCGGTGAGCAGGATGACTTTGGTCTGAAGCTGGACCGAGCGCAGCAGTCGCAAGGTTTCCAGCCCGCCGCGCACCGGCATATTTAAATCCAGCAGGACGAGGTCGGGCTGGTTATCCAGCATCAATTGCAATCCGCGCACCCCATCGGGCGCGCCCAGCACGGTGTAACCCAAGCCGCTGAACTTGCGCTGGAAGATGGTGCGGAAGTCCGGGTTGTCGTCAATGATGAGGAGGGTAGCCGATGGCATAGGACCGCTTCGCGGGCCGATGGTCATACACTATTATTATTTGCCATCGGCCAGTTCTGCGCCGCGCAGGGTGTTCTTGAGAAGCATGGCAATGGTCATCGGCCCCACGCCGCCGGGCACGGGGGTGAGTGCGCCGGCGACTTCCTTCACTTCGTCATAGGCCACATCGCCCACCAATCGGTAGCCCGATTTCTTAGAGGCATCTTCAATGCGGTTGATGCCCACGTCAATCACAAACGCGCCCGGCTTCACCCAGTCCTTCTTTACCATTTCGGCGCGGCCCACGGCGGCGATGAGGATATCGGCTTCGCGGCAGGTGGCGGCCAGGTCTTTGGTGCGGCTGTGGCAGATGGTGACGGTGCAATCGCGGTGGAGGAGCAACATGGCGGCGGGCAAGCCCACGATGTTGGAGCGCCCAAGCACCACGGCGTTGGCGCCCTTGAATTGCGCCCCGACTTCTTCGAGCAAAACGATACAGCCCGCCGGGGTGCAGGGGACAAACAGCGGGTCGCGGCCCTTCATGGACAGGCGGCCAATGTTGATGGGATGAAAGCCGTCGCAATCTTTCTCGATGCTGATGGCTTGCAAAACTTTTTCTTCGTTGAGGCCGTCGGGCAGGGGCAACTGCACGAGAATGCCGTGCACCTTGGGGTCGGCGTTGAGTTGCCGCACCACGTCCTCCACTTCCTGCTGGGTGGCAGTCTTGGGCAGTTCATAGCCAAACGATTCCAGCCCGGCCTCGGCGCAAGCTTTGCGTTTGTTGCGGACATAGACTTGCGAGGCGGGGTTCTCGCCGACCAGCACGGCGGCGAGGCCCGGGCGCGATTTGCCCTCGGCCACGCGCTGGGCGACGGCGGCGGCGACCTGGGCGCGAACTTTGGCGGCGATGGCAACACCATCAATCACTTGAGCGGTCATGGGTTTCTCCTGAGGCCCGCCGGGTGGATTCGGCCCCCGATGGGGAAGCCGGAGGCCGCGGGCCAGATTTTCAAACTATAGCCGGAAAAGCCAGCAATCGGACGTGATGAGTGTCACGTCCTGCTGGTTACGTTGTGGGTAAAGCTAGGGGGAATATATAGGAGAATGGGGTTTTCTCCAAGAAGCGGCCCTCTTCGCTCTTGGCCCAGCCCCGCTCGGGGATGGCATTTCATCCGGGCAGATAAATTGCGCCGATTGTCAGCAATAGCTTCCGTTCAGTTACCCGTTCAGGTTGATTGAGT
>CAYUFY010000021.1:0-29751 GCA_964443795.1 uncultured Anaerolineales bacterium
CCCACGGTGCATCGAACGTATCGAAGAAGCTGGAATTCACCTCCCTCCCTCTATTTTTGGCATCGGAGAGCGTTCCCGGTTCTAAATTTAGCACTCGGCACTGCGGGTAGGTTGATAGGGGCGGTTGGATCACCGGACATAAGTTGGGGCGGAGTATCTCTAAAAGCAGGGGCTTGAATCTGACCCCGCAACGGAGTAAACTAGGTTTGTGTCTCTTAAGTTTCTAACCGGAGTTGAGGGTTGAGTCTCAGCTAAACTGGAGGAAAAGCATGGGTCTTGCAATTGGCATTGGAGTGGCTGTCTTAGTCGTCATTGGGGCGGTAGGTTTCTTCGTCGTGCGCCGCCAGCGTTCCTCGGTTGAGAAGCGCTTGGATGAATTCACGGGACAAGCTGTCGCGCCCACCGCCAAGCCTGAGGCGGCCGAGAGTGGCCCGAAAACCAGCTTAATCGCTAACAGTCTCGATAAAATGCTGACGGGGCGGAGTTTTGCCGATAATATTGCGACTGAATTACGCCGGGCTGATCTGAAATTCACTGTGGCTGAATACCTGGCCCTGCATGTGATTTTGGCCATGGGGTTGGGGGGGGCCGCCTTTATCCTCAATGGTGGTTTAATTTGGGCGTTCATCGCCGCTGCCGCTGGTTTGTTTATTCCCCGGTTTTATGTTGGTTCTCAAAAAAGTGGGCGCCTTGCCAAATTTGATGGCCAACTCGGCGATATGCTGAATCTGTGCGTGAATGGTTTGCGCGCGGGGTATAGCGTCATGCAGGCGCTTGAGTCAGTTGCAAAAGAATTGCCTCCCCCGATTTCATCAGAATTCAAACGGGTGGTGCAGGAAATGCAGTTGGGGGTTCCGATGGAACAAGCGCTGGCTAACCTGACCAGTCGTATCCCCAGCAAAGACTTGGACTTCGTGGTCACCGCCATCAACGTCCAACGTGAAGTCGGCGGCAACTTGGCTGAAATCCTGGATACGATTACCTTCACTATTCGGGAACGGGTGCGTATCAAAGGTGAAATCGCCACCTTGACGGCCCAAGGCATGATGACTGGCTATGTGATTGCGGGCCTCCCCATTGCGTTGGGACTTTTCTTGTTGCTCATTAACCCGAGTTATATTGGGCGGTTGTGGGCTGTGGGTAAGTTTCAGTTTTGCGGGATTGGGATGATCGTCACCGTGGTTTTGCTCATCGTGATTGGTTTTTCCATCATCATGAAGATCGTTAATATCGAAATCTAGCCGAGGCTGTCCCTGGAGATGATCCATGAGTAACACTTTTATTATCGTTGGCGTTATTACGGTTATTGCCGTGATCATAGCCGTGGGGTTGTATTTTGTAGGGAAGCGGGCTCAAAGCCAGGGCGATCCGCTTCAAGCCCGCCTAGCCGAATATTCATCCCGCGAAACCCCGGCGACATTGGAAGAGATTGAACTCTCCGTTCCCTTTGTCGAGCGGATCATCTTGCCGATTGTCAAAAAAATTGGCGAGATTGCGACCCGTGCTACTCCCGAGTCCTCTCTGAGAGAGATTCAACGGATGTTGAATTTGGCGGGCAATCCCAAAGGGCTTGACCCGGTGACTTTTTATGCCGTTCGTTTGGTCGCCAGTTTGGGATTGGGGACCTTTGTATTAGTGATTTCTTTTTTGGCCGATCCTAAATCGGGCCTCAACATTTTTAGCTCCCCCATTCAGGCCTTAGGTGCCGCGATTGGTGCTGGGGCGATGGGGTTCTTCCTGCCGAATATGATGCTCCAAAGCAAAATTGGCAGTCGTCAAGATGTGATCATCAAAGCCATGCCCGATGCCTTGGACTTGTTGACGGTGTGCGTGGAAGCCGGGCTTGGCTTTGACCAGGCTTTGCAAAAAGTCAGTGAAAAATGGGATAACGAGTTATCGCGAGCCTTTGCGCGGGTTATTCAGGAAATCCGGCTGGGCAAATTGCGTCGGGATGCCCTCAAAGATATGTCCGACCGCATGGATATCGCCGATATGACCAGTTTTGTTGCGGCGCTGGTTCAAGCCGATCAATTGGGCGTGAGTATGGCTAAAGTCCTCCGCATTCAATCCGAGCAAATGCGCATGCGCCGTCGCCAACGCGCTGAAAAGAAGGCCCACGAAGCGCCAATCCTGATGCTTATTCCAATGGCTTTTCTGATCTTCCCATCCATCTACATCGTGTTACTTGGCCCCGCCGCGCTTCAAGTTGCCGGACAGTTCTTCTAAATCGGCGACCCCACGCTTGGGTTTTAGGCGCGACACTGATGGCGTCTAAGCCACTCGCTCCTCGCCAGCCCTGGCGGTATACCGCCCGACAGGCGGCTTGGGCATTTGTTGACCTGATTTTCCCGCCCCTTTGCGGCGGTTGTGGAACGGTTGGTCAGCGCTTTTGTCGGACCTGCCGCGCCACGGTAGTCAGTCTCCCTCCACTTGTGTGCCAGCAGTGCGGTTATCCTCTCGGCCCCAATGAAACCTCACCCTGTCGGGGTTGTCGTCAGTTGGGGCGCCCAGCGCTGGTTGCCAGCCGCTCAGTGGCCTTTTTTGAAGGCCCTCTCCAAAACGCCCTACATCGTCTCAAATATAAACGGGATGTCAGCCTGGCCGACTCACTGGCCCTTCACCTGGCGGAAGCCTGGCCAGGGCTTGGCTTCCCGGCTGACTTAGTGGTGCCGGTGCCCTTGTCTGCCAAACGCCTGCGCGAGCGTGGCTACAAGCAAGCCGCTTTATTGGCCCAAGGTTTTGCCGATTTGGCAGGCTTGACTTATCACCCCCAAGCCCTGGCGCGTACGCGTCACGCGAATACCCAGGTTGGCCTTTCGGCCCAGGCCCGGCGGGTCAATGTGCTCGGTGCCTTTACCGCGAATCCGCGTTATGCGCGCGGGCGCGCCGTCGCCCTCATTGACGATGTTTGCACCACGGGCGCGACGCTCGAAGCCTGCGCGGAAGCCTGGCGCGAAGCGGGCGCCACCCAAGTGTGGGGCTTCACCTTGGCGCGGGCGCGCCGATCCGAAGCCCTCCCGCGGGCCGTGGCTGAGCCAGCGCGCCAGCACCTTAACAACTAACGCCCGTCACCAACGGTTGGGCGCTTGTCTGACCACCGCGTTCAACCGTGAGTCTTATTTGGGTTACCCCCGTCCTGCTATCGGGCAGGGCGCTCACTCCACCTTTCCCAGGAGGTTGTAATGACATTCTCAGTGAACATTCAAGGCCGTGATATGAACATTTCCACCCGTCTGCGAGATTATGTGGAAAAGAAAGTTGGCAAACTCGACCGCTTCCTGCCTTCCATCAGCGAAGCGCGCGTGGATTTGGCCGAAGAACGCAATGCCCGCTCGGCCAACGACCGGCATGTGGCGCAAATTACCATTCATGCCAATCGCACCGTCCTCCGCGCTGAGGAACGCAAAGATGACATCTTCGCCGCCGTGGATGCGGTGCTCGATAAAATTGAGCGCCAAATCGAGCGCTACAAAGGCAAGCATGCCCGGGGACGGGGCACCGGCGCGGGTGTCGAAACGCTCGACTCCCCCGACGAAGAAGCCGCCGCAGAAAATGACGAAGCCCCGGGCGTCGTTGTCCGGCGTAAACGCTTCGCGCTCGCGCCCATGAACGAAGCCGAAGCCATCGAGCATATGCAACTCCTCAGCCACGACAACTTCTTTGTCTTCTACAATGCCGACACCAATCGCGTCAACGTCCTCTACCGCCGCCGCACCGGCGACTTTGGATTGATTGACCCCGAAATTGACTAACCCCCCGCGCTGACCCTCCTGCCGAGGGGCACTGCCCAGGCAGTGCCCCTCGGCTTTTTTATATGACCATTACGATTTTAATTTTGTCGGGGATTGAAGGCGAGGGCGAGGTGGAACAATGGGTGGCCGAGGGCCGCCACGCCGCCCTACGGGATACCGTTAACTGGGCGCTGACCTTGCCCGCCGTTGACCGCGTTATCATTGCGACCGCTGAACCGGACCTCCCCACGCTATACCCTCACCCCGAGATGGTCTGGGACCTCGACCCGCCGGGGGAACCGTTCCACTTTGGGCGACGGCTGGCGGCCCTCACCGAGACTTACCCGGCCGATGTTTTTGTTTACCTCGGCGCGGGGAGCGTGCCCTTACTGCCGCCCGCTGTGTTGGCGCAGGCCCTCGCGGAAGTGACCCAATCCCCAACCCCGCTCGCCATTACCAATAATCTCTATTCCTCCGACTGGCTCATCTTCAACTGCCCCGCCGCCATTCGCGCCCGCCCCGAACGCTTGGAACGCGACAACGCCCTAGGCTGGGTGCTCAAAACTGAAGCGGGAGTAGAAGTGCGCGCCCTGGCCCCCAGTGCCGCCACGCGGGTGGATATTGATACCCCCGCCGACCTGTTGCTCCTCAGTTTACACCCGCGCACCCAACCCGAACTCACCGCCTACCTCCGCGCCCACCCGCACGACACCACCCAATATTGGGCCGCCACCCAAAAGCTTTTCACCCCGGCGAGTCACATCACCCTGATCGGGCGCGTGGCCTCGGGGGTGTGGAACTACCTCGAGACGCGCACCCAGGTGTGGACGCGCGTCTTCTCGGAGGAACGCGGCATGGCCGCGAGCGGACGACAAACCGCCGGGCAGGTGCAATCGCTCGTCGCCGCCCACCTCGCCCGCGTGGGCGCCGATCAATTTTTTGCCGAACTCAGTCAGATGAGCGACGCCATCTTCTTTGACACCCGCGTGCTTTTGGCGCATCACCAACGGTGGCCCTCGGCCGCTGACCGCTATGCTTCGGATCTCGGGCTGGCTGACCGGATCGCCGACCCGTTTCTGCGCGACTTTACCGCCGCTGCGCGGCGCGCGCCCATCCCGGTGGTGTTGGGCGGGCATGGCGTGGTCGCGGGCGGGTTATATGCGCTGGTCGAAATCGCCGAGGCCCGTGGATTAAAAACGAAGTAAACTATTGTCCTATGCCTAACGTTTTGTTTGTCTGTACTGGTAACGTGTGCCGCTCCCCCATGGCTGAGGCGTTGTTTCGGCGCTGGCTGGAACAGCAAGTAGTGCCCGGCGAGTGGGTGGTAGGCTCACTGGGTACGTGGGCGATGGATGGTCAACCGGCCTCGGAGTTCGCGCGGCTGGAAATGGCCGCGCGCGGTTTGGATATTAGCGGCCACCGTTCCCGACTGATCAGTAAGCGATTATTGGCGCAAGCGGGTGTGGTGGTGTGCATGACGCAGTCACACCGCGAAGCCTTGCAAGCTGAGTTCACGCCTTATGCTGGCCGGATTAAATTATTCAGTGAAATCGCGGGGCAGACGTTTGATGTGGACGACCCGATGGGCGGCCCCCGGGAGGGCTACACCGCGACGGCTAAAGAGTTGGAGAGGTTAATTGAGCAGGGCGGGGGGCAGAAAATTGTGGACTGGGCGACTGAAAAAAAACCAGGTTGAGCGCGCGCTCAACCTGGTTTTTGATTTACCAGCTCATGTGACGCGGCAAATGGCGTTTTGAGATTGTCACTCCGAGCGGTAGCGAGGAGTCTCTACGCCCAAAGTAGACGCGAAGCGCCTCGGCGCAAAAAACGCGCCTCGGAATGACAGTCCGTAAGGTGAATTACCAACCCTCAATATATTTCCGCCAATCCGCGTTCTCATCCAGATGCCGTCCGAAGAGATAGGCGGCCGTGGGGGCCGGTTCGGCGGGGCGGTGGCGGAGGGCCATGTTGGCTTCGTGCAACAGGCGCCCGCCTTTGCGCCGGTTGCAGGGCGGGCAGGCGGCCACTAGATTATCCCAGCGATGTTGGCCGCCGCGATGCCGCGGGAGGACGTGGTCAATGGTGAGGTGGGTGGTTTGTCGCCCGCAATACTGGCAGGTGTACTCATCGCGGCGGAAGATTTCGCGCTTGGTGAGTTTAACGCGCGGGCGCGGGCGGCGCACCATATGTTCGAGGCGGATAACCGACGGGCGCGGGTAGTTAGCGCGTGTGGTTTTGATATACCCGCGACCATCGGCCACCAGTTCGGCCTTCCCGGTTAGGATGAGGCCGATGGCGCGCCGGGTATCACACACGTTTAGTGGCTCGAAATTGGCATTGAGCACTAGAACCGACTGGTTCATTGTTCGCTAACGGCTGGAACGGGACTAACCGCCCCAGACTGGTTACCGAAAATTCTAGCATTGATAGGGGAGGCTGACAAGAAAAAAAGGGAATGCCAAACCCCAAATTTCAAACTTCAAAACAACTTCGGCGGTCAGCCGCTGTGAGGTCTAGAATTTGGAATTGGGAGTTTGTGTAAGGCGCGATATTTTTCAAATTCGCACCAGCCCATGAGCAGGCTGAGGCGCAAGCCGTGCAGGCCATCGCGCCAACCCGCGAGGGTGATGAAGCGCCACCAGACTTGCCGCAGGGGTTGCAGGATGAAGTTCTGCGGTTTGGCGCGCATTCCGGCCTGAGCCAGTTGCTCGGCATCCATCTGCGCGTAGTGTTTTTGCTTGGCGATGAACTCCGGCACGGTCTCGTAGTTGAGGTGAATAAAATGTTCGCGCAGGTATCCGGCCTCGCCATCGAGGAGGACGAGTTCATGCACGGGCCGGGCCGAGTCGAAGCGGGCGCGGGCACGGTAGATCAGACGCAGTTGGTAATCGGGATACCAGCCGGTATGGTGGGTGAGTTTGCCAAAAATGTAATTGTGGCGGGGAATCCACCACCCGGCTTCGGGGCGGGTGAGGACGGCGCGGCATTCCTGGGCGAGTTCGGGGGTGACGCGCTCGTCGGCGTCCACGAACAACACCCAGTCGGCGGTGGTGGCGTGGAGGGCGGCCTCGCGTTGTTTGGCCCAGCCCTCAAATTTATTTTGGATGACTTTGGCCCCGGCGGCACGCGCGATGTCCAGCGTGCGGTCGGTGCTGAAGGAGTCGAAGACAATGACTTCATCGGCCCACTGCACCGAGGCCAGACAGTCGGGGAGGTGTTTTTCTTCGTTGTAGGTGAGGATGATGGCGGCGAGCATAAATCAAATGCAAAATGACAAATGTTTAAATGAAAAACGAGCCGCCCAGAATCATTGGTCATTTTGCATTGTTTCATTTGCCAGGGTTCGTCCCGGGCGGCGGGTTTGCCAGTATTGGATGATGCCGGCGTAGGTGGCGTTGAGTTCGGCGCGTTGGTCGGCGGGGAGGTCGCCACGGTGACTGCGGCGGTGGTTGGCGCGAATGCGGGCGCGCATGGCAAACTGCACCAGGTTTTTGAGTAGCGCATTTACCACTAACCCATGATAGCGGTAATACAGCCGACGGCGGCTGATCCAAAGTTCTTTGAAGGATTGGATGGGCGTTTGCCGCGTGCTTTGTCCGCCGTGGTGGATGATTTCGGCGGCGGGGACGACCCAGCGCTCCCATCCGGCGCGGGCCATGCGCCACTGCCAGTCTATCTCTTCGCAGTACATATAAAATGTTTCGTCGAACAGGCCGCACTGTGCCAATGCTTCGCGCCGGACGATGAAGGCCGCGCCCAGGGTGTGGTCAACGCGAAAGGGTTCACCGTTCCCGTAGGCCCCCGGGGTGTAACGCCCGTTTAACGGCGAGTCCATCAAGGGCCACCAGCGTCCGGGTAACGGGAACAGGTCGAGGGCCGCTTGCATCAATCCGGGAAAGTGAAAGCCGGAGTGTTGGAGTGAGCCATCGGGGTTTAATAACTTTGGCGCGGCGACGGCGACGCGGGGGTGGGCGCGCATGAAATCCACAAGATGCCGTAGCGCGCCGGGGCGGAGGATGATATCGGGGTTTAAGATGAGGGCGAAGTCGGGGGATTGGGGATTGGAGATTGGAGCTTGGGGATTTTCGGCAAAGCCGAGGGCCTTTAGCCCAAGGTTGTTGCCCGCGCCCATGCCGCGATTGTCGGCCTCGATGAGGCGGGTGCGCGGGAACTGCGCCCGGAGCATGTCGGCGGACCCGTCGGTGGAGCCGTTATCTACGACGATGACTTGGGCGGGGAGGCCGCTTTGGGCCAGGTCAACGTAAATGGAATCGAGACAGGCGGCGAGCAGGTCGCGGACGTTCCAGTTGACGATGACGAGGCCGAGTGACATTTGGGGCTAGGTGTGTCCGGGTTTATACTCGTGGGCAAGTCTATCATAACTCACAGGAGACCACGCCATGCTTAAAAAAGATTTTTCGACGACGACCTTAGTGCTGATTCCGGTAGCCATTGCCATTAATATTGCGGTGGGGCAATTGGTTTATGGTGTTTTGAAGTTGCCGTTATATCTGGATTCGATTGGTACCGTGTTGGTGGGCGTATTGGCTGGGCCGTGGGCGGGCGCGCTCACTGGCTTGCTCTCGAATCTTATCTGGGGGTTGATGGGCAATGTGACGTATGCGCCCTTTGCCGCGGTCGCGGCCATCATCGGGTTGCTGGCCGGGCTGTTTGCTGAAGCCCATTGGTTTCGCGTTTGGTGGAAGGTGCTGGTGGCCGGGGTCATCACCGGGTTGGTGGCGGCGTTTGTTTCCGCGCCCATTGCCGCGTATGTGTTTGGCGGAGTCACGGGTGGTGGCACCGATGTGTTGGTGGCGGCCTTCCGGCAGGCCGGGCTGGATGTGTTGGGCGCTTCCATGGCGCAAGGGACAATGTCGGACCCGCTGGATAAGGCCGTGACGTTTATGGTCGTGTGGGGCATTGTGCGCGCTTTGCCCGCGCGCTTTGTGGCCCGCTTCCCGCGCGCCGAGAGTGTGAGCTAACCCCCCTCGGCCCCCCCCATTTGCGCCGCCAGAAACGTAGCATTTCCAGAACTTTATGGCGCAAATGGGGGGAGGCGCGTAATGTCCCTCAGTCTCTTCCTCCATCGGCCTAGCGGCCTGCATCGGCTTCACCCGCTGACGAAACTTTCGTTAGCGGGTTTTTTGCTCATCGCCGGGTTGTTCTGGCCGGGGGCCTGGACGGCGTATGGCGTGTTCGTGGCATTGGTTCTGCCGCTGGCGCTGTGGGGGCAGGTGCTTAAGGCCCTGCTCGGCGCGACATGGCGGGTGGTTGTGCCGTTTGCCATCTCGGTGTTGGTCGTGCAGGGCTTCTTCTGGCCAGGTGGCACGCCGTTGCTGATGTTGGGGCCGCTCGCGCTCAAACGCGAAGGCGTGGATTTTGCCGCCATCGCCGTTGGGCGCATTTTGGCGGTGGCGGGGAGCTTTACGTTGCTGGCCCTCACCACCCGGCCCGATGCGCTAATGACGGCGTTGACTCAACAGGGGTGGCCGGGCAGTCTGGCTTATATTGTCGTCACGACGATTCAAATCGTGCCGCGTTTTCAAGCCAAAGCCAGCGCCATCCTCGACGCGCAACAAGCGCGGGGGCTGGCGCTCACCGGCCCTCTCTTGCGCCGGGCGCGGGCCATCCTCCCGCTGGTGGTCCCGCTCATCCTCGGCAGTTTGGTGGATGTGGAGGAACGCGCGCTGGCCTTGGAAGCGCGCGCCTTTAACCACCCCGGCCCCAAGACCAGTTTCCTCGAACTGCCCGAAGCGGCTTGGGAGCCGTTGGCCCGTTGGGCACTGATGGTTGTGGCGGCCGTCGGCCTCACCGCGCGGTGGTGGTGGCGATGATCACGCTCGATCACCTCTCCTACACTTATCCCGCCGCCGCCCGCCCGGCCCTCCGCGAAATCTCGTTCACCATCCCCCGCGGCCAATTCTGCGCGGTGGTCGGCGCCAATGGCGCGGGCAAGTCCACGCTGGCTTATGCGCTCACCGGGTTCGTGCCGCACTTTTATCACGGCACGGTCACGGGCGCGGTGACAGTGGCCGGGCGCAACACCACTGCCACGCCGCTCAGCGAGATGACCCAACACGCCGGGCTGGTCTTTCAAAACCCGTTCAACCAAATCTCGGGGACGAAATTTACCGTGCGCGAAGAGGTGGCGTTTGGCTTGGAGAATTTGGGCGTGCCGCGTGCTGAGATGGGTGACCGGGTGGACGCGGCGCTGGCGCTCGTCGGGATTGCTGACCTCAGCGGGCGCTTCCCCCTCGCGCTTTCGGGCGGACAAATGCAACGCGTGGCCCTCGCCGCCGTCCTGGTAATGAACCCGCCCGTGCTGGTGCTGGATGAACCCACCGCGCAACTCGACCCCGCCGGGACGCGTGAAGTGTTCGCCGCCATCCGCGCCCTCACAGCTCAGAGTCAAACCACCGTGGTTATCATTGAACACAAACTCGAATGGATTGCCGAATTTGCCGACCGGGTGCTGGCGCTGGCCGAGGGGCAACTTATCGCTGATGGTTCGCCGCCGACCGTGTTGACTGATGAAAATGTGCTGGCGCGCGGCGTGGGGCAGACACGCTACACGCTGGCCGCCCGGGCCGCCCAAGCGCGGGGCTTGTGGCCGACTAATCACGCCTTGCCCGTCACACTGGAAGCCGCCACGCAAGGGTTTGCTGAGAAAGCCAATGGGGCCAGTTAACGCTTGGGCGCGGATTAGTTGGAGTCTCAAGCTAATCCGCACCCGGTGGTAAACGTAACCTCACACATTATCTTGACCCGCCCAAATCACTTTACGCAATACGAATTACGAACCACGCATCACCCTCCATGCACCTCACCCTCTCCGCCCTTTCCTTCACTTATCCTTCCGGCGTTTCGGCCTTGCGCGATATAAACCTGAGCATCGCGCCGGGGGAGAGCGTGGCGCTCGTCGGGCAGAATGGCGCGGGCAAGACTACACTCGCCAAACACCTCAACGGCTTGCTCAAACCCACAGCGGGCGCGGTGCGCGTGGGCGAGTGGGATACCCGTCAACGCCCGGTGGCCGAGCTGGCCGCGCGGGTCGGGTATGTCTTCCAAAATCCCGATGACCAACTTTTTCAGACGGCAGTCCTCGCCGAGGTCATGTTCGGGCCGCGCAATCTCGGTCAGTCCATACCCGCCGCTGAAGCGCAAGCCCGCGCCGCATTGGAACGGGTGGGCCTCGCCGCCACCGCTGCGCGTCATCCCTACGATCTCGCGCCGAGCGAGCGCAAGTGCGTGGCCCTCGCCGCCGTGCTGGCGATGGATACGCCCATCATCGTCCTCGACGAACCGACCACCGGGCAAGATTACGCCGGGGTCGCGCTCATCGGGCAGATTGTGGATGACTTGGTGGGGCAGGGGAAAACCGTGGTGGCCGTGACGCACGATTTAGATTTTTGCGCCGAGCATTTCGCGCGCGTGATTGTGATGGCCGCGGGCCGCGTGTTAGCCGATGGCCCGAGCGCGCTCGTCCTGGCCCAGGCGGACACGCTGGCCCGCGCGGACGTGGTGCCCCCGCAATTGGCCCGGCTCGCCGCACGTCTCGGGCTCCGCGCAGATTCTGCGCCCCGGACGGTGGAGGAGTTTCTGGCCCGGCTCAGGTGACTGTCACCTTTAATGGCGCTCGATAAAATCAAATCGCCTGATGTAGGTGACAGTCACCTGCGGATCCTCAGGGCTTCGGCACAATCGTCACAAAATGCTTATCCACCAAATTATTCACGGGCGCAATCTCCACGTCCTCGTGAATCAACCCCGCCCAGAAATACTGCGGGTTGCGGCTCTCCACGATTTTGTCCACCACAATCCCGCCGGTTACGGTGGCGCGCTGGCCGGGCAACACATACCAATACGTCTGCCCGTTTTCCTGTAGGGCCGTCAGTGTCTCATGCGTCCCCAACGCCCAACGCCAGGGGTAATCGCGGATGCAGGTGTCGCAATCAATCCCTACGCGCCACGCGCCCGACTGGTCGAACTCGCCGAGCGTGTTGGCGTTCTCATCCATCGAGCGATACACATAGCCCGCCTCCGGCCCCGACGTGCGGATGGGCGACTGGCCGTAGTTCTCAATCGTGAGCGTGAAGTACAGCGTCTCGCCCAATTGCAAAGTGGCCGCCGAATATTGCACTTCGGCATTGACGATGTCGGCCCGGGGCAGACCGCCGCGCTCGATGGTTAACTGCGTCTCCGCGCGGATGCGTTGCCCCAAACGGTCTTCGACCTCCGCCCGCACGGTGTACGCGCCATCGGGCGGGGGGTTCGCCCCGAGGTCTATCCCGCCATCATAATCATAAGTGTGCAAACCGCGCTGGCCGGGTTTAATATCGCCGCCCTGTTCGCCCATCGGCAGTTCGCTCCCTTCCGGTCCGAGGAGAACTACCCGCAACGCCTCGGGCGCGACCTCTTTGGTGAGATAGACATTGATGGTCGCGCGGTCATTCAAGCCATCCTGATTGGGCGTGAACACGCTTGACCCCACTGCCAGCCCGCGCAATTCCGGCAGGGCCGTGTCGGCCTCACTCACGGTTAAGGTTCCCGCCACTTGGTTCGTCTCCCCCGCCGGGTCGCGCGCTTCAATTACCCACTGGTACACGCCATCCGGCAGAACCCGCGCCAACACCTCGCCTTCAAAAATATCACTTGGCAAACGGTACGGCGCGACAATCCCGCTGAAATCAATCGTATGCTCACCCGAATCGCGCTCTTTGTCTTTGCGGAAGTCGAACCGCTGGCCCGCGCCATCCACAAAATAAATCGAGACCACCGCTGGGCGGCGCAACACGTACTGGAAGCGGGTCACATCCGTTTGCCCATCGGCATTGGGTGTAATCGCCGCCAGCGAGGCCGTGGCCTCCACCAGCGGCGGCCCACTGGGGTTGAGCGCTACCCACGCCCCGCCTAACAACAGCGCGGTGACGACGACGGCAATTGAAATCGTTGGAATGGGAGAGAGATGCATGGATTTAATCTGGTGAGGGCTGACACAACACGCGCCCGGTGATAAACTGGGCGCATGGGTGACTTTACCAGAAAGGGAAGATTCGTTCAACGAGTGGGCGCGCAAGACAGGGCCGAGATTTTATGCACCCCAATATGCCTTGTCTGATTGAAGTTGCTACAGGGAACTGACTATGAAACCGAAAGCAAAACACCCAACTATTGTTTCTACAGTTTGGACAGGCCTTGCCACTTTAGTAATGCTGACGGCGAGTTGCCGCCCTCTCATTGGGCGGGAAGTTTCCCCAACCAATTCAATGTTGTTCATATCCAGCACGCCATCCCCAAGTCTTTTACCGCCAACACCCACGGCTAGTGTGACTCCCAGCGCCAGTCCATCGCCAACACCTTCACCCACGCCGCCCGCGAGCGCAACACCAACGATGACTTGGACACCTCTCCCCACCATGCCACCAGCTCAAGTCCAGGCGCTAGTGCTTGACTTGCTCACGAATAACGCTGATTGCCATTTGCCATGCTGGTGGGGGATTAAATCGGGCGAAACATCCTGGGTAACGGCTCGACATTTCTTGGACTCGTTTGCCACGCATATTGGACGAGGCGGAACTGGTTCAATTGCTGAGGGAGGGGTGATTTATCTTACGACAAATTACAGCGTAGCATTTAAGGGGGCCGGGAAACTTGTTGCTGGCCAGATTTACGAGTTGCGGAATGGGGTCGTAAGTGGAATTACAGTCGGAACTGGAGGAACCCAATTAAGTTATCAACTGCATCAAATGCTCACTACTTATGGTTCACCCACTGCGGTCTTTCTGCGTACCTCGCTTAATATCCCTTATGCGCCGGGTTCAAGTTTGCCCTTCCGTGTGGTTCTGTTCTATCCCCAGCAAGGTATCCTGGCGTATTATGAATACGGGCTCAAGGTAGTTGGCGACCAAATATTGGGTTGTCCAGAAGTCATCGGCCCTGAGTTATATCTTTGGTCACCTGAACAGCGAACATTGTTGCTGGAGGATATTGACTTTTTAGTGCTTGGGCCAGACACGGGTGTTCATGGGCTCCGCTCGTTAGAAGAAGCAACTGATTTAGATATCGAAACCTTTTACGAGATATTTAAGAATCCTGACAACAAAGTATGTATAGAAACACCAGTAGAATTTTGGCCCTAACTTCCTTTGCGTTCTTCGCGCCTCCTTTGCGCTCTTCGCACTCCCACTTGCGCCTCATCCCCAACAAGCACACAAGCTAATCCGCGCCCGCACAGTACCTTGCCCCCACGCATTTTCTTGGGCCACGCGCGGGCGCGCTGAACGCTTGGGGCACACGTCACCGCTGGGGAGCGGATTAGCTTGAGTTTTATGCTCAAGTTCTTCCCCGCTTCATTTCCTTTTTCCCCCTCCTCATGCTATAACTCTCGCGTCATGTTCACCTATCAAGACGCGCTGGATTACCTCTATAGCTTTGTAGATTACGGCCAACTGCGGACATACAAATACTCCGCCGAGACCTTTGACCTCCGCCGCATGGTTGAGTTCTTGGAGCGGCTGGGCAACCCGCAGACACGGTATCCCGTCCTGCATCTCGCGGGCACTAAAGGCAAAGGCTCGGTCTCAGCCATGTGCGCCAGCGTGTTGCATACTGCCGGATACCGCACCGGGTTCTACACCTCACCGCACCTGCAGGATTTCTGCGAGCGCCTGCGCGTCAACGGCGACTTCATCCCGCGCGAGACCGTGGCCGAGATTGTGGACGCCATGCGCCCGCACATCGAGGCCGTGCCCGGCCTCACCACCTTTGAACTCACCACCGCCCTCGCCTTTGAATACTTCGCCCGCGCGCGCGTGGATGTGGCCGTCATCGAGGTTGGTCTGGGCGGGCGGCTCGATGCCACCAACGTGGTCACGCCGCTGGTCTCGGTCATCACCTCGCTCAGTTACGACCACATGAACTTGCTCGGCAACACCCTCGCCGAAATCGCGGGCGAGAAGGCCGGCATCATCAAGCCCGGTGTGCCGGTAGTCAGCGCGCCACAAAAAGACGAAGCGCGCGAAGTGCTGGAGCGCATTGCCGCCGAGCGCGGTTCCCCCCTCACCCTCGTGGGCCGCGACTGGCTCGCCGCGCCTCTGCGTCACTCGCTCGATAGTCAAACCTTCGCCATCTGGTCGGGGCAGGAACAAGCGCAACTCGACACGCTCCACGCGCAGGGCCACATCGTCGAGTGGGTGCCCGCCAAATTCGAAATCCCACTCCTCGGCCAACATCAAGTCGAAAACGCCGCCGTCGCCTATGCCGCGCTCACGGCCTTGCGCGCGTGCGGCCTGCCCCTCGCGCACACCGCCATCGAAGACGGCCTGCGCGCCGTGCGCTGGCCGGGGCGCTTTGAAATCCTCAATCGCCAGCCCGTCCTCATCGTGGATGGCGCGCACAACCGCGACTCAGCGCAAAAACTCATGACCGCCCTCGCCGATTACTTCCCCGGCCGCCCGGCGCATTTACTCTTCGGCGCGTCGTCCGATAAAGATGTGGATGGCATGTTCGCCGAACTGCTCGCAGGCGCGACCGTGACCCGCGCGACGATGGTGCAAGCCGTGCACCCGCGCGCGATTGAACCCGACGAACTGGCCGCCCGCGCGCGGACTCAGCGCCCCGACCTGTGGGTGGCCGCCTACCCATCGGTGGCGCGTGCCCTCGCGGAAGCCCTCACCCTCGCCGCGCCCGAGACGGTCATCGTGGCCTGTGGCAGTCTCTTCGTAGTCGCCGAGGTCCAGGCGGCGTGGGCCGAAAGGAAAGAAGTAATTCGTAATTCGTAATTACCACTTACCAATTACTCTTCACCCCTCATGTTCACTAATGACTTTCGCTCCCAACACTTCCGCGCCGACTTCGCCGCCGATATGAACCGCCGCGCCGATGAACTCTACGAAGTCGCCGAGGCCGAACCCGACGAGGAAGGCCTCATCGAGTGCGCCCTCCTGCCCCTGCGCGATCTGGTCATGTTCCCCCACATGGTCACGCCGCTGTTTGTGGGCCGCGAGAAATCCATGGCGGCCATTCAGGTCGCCAACACCAACAACGTCACCGTCATCACCGCCACCCAGATCAACCCCGAAGTTGAAGACCCCACGGTTGAAGACCTCTACCAGGTCGGCACCGAGGTGGCGGTCGGGCGCATGTTACGCATGCCCGATAGTTCCAATTCGGTGCTGGCGCAGGGGCGGCGGCGGGTCGAGATTGTCTCGGTGGTGCAGACCGAGCCGTACTACGTCGTCAAGGCCCGGCCCGTGTACGAATCGCCCGAGAAACCGCGCGAGACCGAAGCCCTCATGCGCGCCGTGCTGGCGCTCTTCGAGAAGTGTGTGCAACTCAACCACTCGCTCCCCGAAGAAGCGTATGTGTTTGCCATGAACATCGAGGAACCGGGCTGGCTGGCCGACCTGGTGGCCTCCTCGCTCAACCTGGATGTGGCCGAACGGCAGGCCATTCTCGAAATCTTCGACCCCACCCAGCGCCTGCAACAAGTCAGCATCCAACTGGGCAAGGAATTGGACGTGCTGGAACTGGAGAACTCCATCCACTCGCGCGTGCAGAACGAAGTGGACAAGAACCAGCGCGAGTTCTACCTGCGCGAGCAAATGAAAGCCATCCAGAACGAATTGGGCGAGACCGACTCGTGGAGCTCCGAAGTCGGCGACCTGCGCCAAAAAGTCCTCGATGCCCAAATGCCGGAGGAAGCCAGCCAGAAAGCGCTCAAGGAAGTGGAGCGGCTCGGTCAAATGGCGCCCCTCTCGCCCGAGGTCGGCATCATCCGCACCTATCTGGACTGGCTCATTGAGTTGCCGTGGGTCAAGACCACCGAAGATAAGCTCGATCTCAAACACGCCGAGGCGGTGCTGGAACAACAGCATTTCGGCCTGCCCAAAGCCAAAGAGCGCATCATCGAATTCATCGCCGTCAAAAAACTGGCGAAGGATAAAATGCGCGCGCCCATCCTGTGCTTTGTGGGGCCGCCCGGCACCGGCAAGACCTCGCTGGCCCGCTCCATCGCTGAAGCGCTCGGGCGCAAGTTCGCGCGCCTCTCGCTCGGCGGCGTGCGCGACGAAGCCGAAATTCGCGGCCACCGGCGCACGTACATTGGCGCGCTCCCGGGGCGCGTCCTGCAAGCCATGCGCCGCGCCGGGTCGGTTAACCCGCTCATCATGATGGATGAGATTGATAAACTCGGCCAGGATTTTCGCGGCGACCCGGCCGCGGCCCTGCTCGAAGTGCTGGACCCCGAGCAGAACAACACGTTTATGGATCACTATCTGGACGTGGATTACGACCTGTCCAAGACCATCTTCGTCACCACCGCCAACACCCTCAGCACCGTGCCGCCCGCCCTGCAAGACCGGCTGGAAGTCATTGAGTTCCCCGGCTATATCGAAGAAGAAAAAATCAACATCGCCAGCAAGTTCCTCATCCCGCGCCAGTTGGAGGAAAACGGCCTCGGCAAAAACGAAATCGCCTTCCCCGACGAGACGCTCAGTCTCATGGTGCGCTCGTACACCTATGAAGCGGGCGTGCGCAATCTCGAGCGGCAGATCGCCAAAGTGTGCCGCAAGCTCGCGCGCCGCAAGGCCGAGGGCCACCCCCCGCTCACGCGCGTCGCCGCCGATACCCTGCACAAATACCTCGGCCCGCCGGAATACACGCCCATGGATGCGGAGAAGCAGGATGAAGTCGGCGTGGTCACCGGCATGGCCTGGACCGAAGCGGGCGGGGATACCCTCCCCATCGAAGTCGTGCTCCTGCCGGGCAAGGGCGGTCTGCAACTCACCGGGCAAATCGGCGAGGTCATGCAAGAGTCCGCGCAGGCCGCGCTCTCGTTTCTCAAGTCGCGCGCCAAACCATTGGCCATTGACTATGCCCGGTTCGAGAAGACCGATATTCACATCCACATCCCCGAGGGCGCCATCCCCAAAGACGGCCCCAGCGCGGGCATCACCCTCGCCACCGCGCTCATCTCCGCGTTCACCGGGCGCAAAGTTCACAAAGAAGTCGGCATGACCGGCGAAATCACTTTGCGGGGCCGCGTCCTCCCGGTGGGCGGCATCAAAGAAAAAGTGCTCGCCGCGCATCGCGCCGGGCTGAAGACCATCATCCTCCCCAAGAAGAACGATAAAGATTTGGAAGATGTGCCGGCCAACGCTCAGCGCGATTTGCGCTTTGTCTTTGCCGAACACATGGATGCGGTGCTGGAGGTGGCGCTCGCCCCCGCGGCCCCGGCCCCCAAACCCAAAGCCCGCGCCCGCGCCGCCCCCTCCCCGCGCCCGCGCCGGGAACGCAAACCCAAAGCGTTAAACCCGCCCTCTTCGGCGCGGTGAAGCGCCGGGGGGGCGCTCAACGCGGGGGCGGGTTCGGCCCCCGGTTTCCGACCGTGAAGTTCCGCAACAAAATTCTCATTGCCTGTCTGCTCTGCGCTGTCATCCCCGTTGGGATGATGGGCGCAGTGATTGTGTGGTTGCGCCCATCGTTGTTGGCCTCCTCCGCCAACTTCTACATTTTGGTGGTGGCGGCCAGTTGGGCCACTGGCCTGACGCTGGTCAATGTCTTCATCGCCTCGTTTCTGCTCAACCGCGATTTGCACAAGACGTTTCAGGGGTTGCGGCGCGCGCTCGATCAGTTTGCCGCTGGGGAGACGCCCGCCCGCCTCGCCGATCTCCCACAAGATGAGCTTGGCCAATTGCAAGCCGAAACCATTGATCGGTTGGGGGAACTGGCCGCCTTGCGCGAGACCACCCTGGACTTGACGGATGAACGCGACCCCTCCCGCTTGTTGCATACTCTGGTCGAACGGGCCAGTCAGCTCATGCAAGTCACGGTCAGCGTCATCTACGAGGCCGACTTTTCTCAGCGGCAACTCCGGCTTATCGCCTCCTACGGGTTGGACCCGGACCTGCTGGGCCGGACCTTGCCGTTTGGCGAAGGCGCCAGTGGGCAAGTGGTGGCAACGGACCAGGCCTTGATTGTCAACGATTATCCGCACTGGCCCGAGCGCATGGCCCGACAGTATTTCCTCGCTAACCTCCTGTGTGTGCCCATGCGCTGGCGCGGCCAATTGCTGGGCGTGTTGACCTTGGAGGACATTCAGGGGACGCGCCCCTTCACGGCCAGCGATGTGACACTGGCCGCGCAGTTTGCCTCGCACGCCGCGGCGGCCTTGAATAATGCCCGCTTATATGCCAACCTCACCCGGCAACTCATGCAACTGTCACTGTTGCGTGAGGTGGCGAATGTGGCCGTTAACGCCCCCGACCTCGACGATTTGATTTTGCGCGTGTTGGGCGTCTTGCGGGAGCGCTTGAACTATGAAGTCATGTCGTTCCACCTGGTGGATGCCCACACGGGCCAGTTGCACCTGCACCCAACCTACCATCGGATGTACCCGGAGATGCAGGTGCGCTCGGTGATTGACCTGGGCGAGGGGGTGACCGGGCGGGTGGCGCAAACCGGCCGCCCCGTGCGGGTGGGGGATGTGCGGCTGGAGCCGAAGTATGTGGCGGCCGCGTCGCAGACACTCTCGGAATTGTGTGTGCCCCTGCAAGTTGGCGAGCGCATCATCGGCGTGCTCAATGCCGAGGCTTACCGAGTCAATGCGTTTAGTGATGACGATGAACAAGTGCTCACGGTTATTGCGGGTTTGCTCGCGCCCATTCTCGAAAACACCCGCCTCGCTGAGCGCGACCGGCGGCGGTTGGCTGAGCTGGCATTGCTCAACGAAATCGTCATCACGACGTCCGCCAGTCTCGACCAGCAAACGGTATTGACGGCCATCGTGGCGAGCATGTGTCATGCACTGGACGTGACGAGCGCTTATGTGGTGGAAGTGCAGGAGGGGCGTGTCATGACGGTGGCCGAATATTATGGCCCGGCGGCCAAGCCTCAGGAACGCGTTTCCGATTTGGGCTTGTCCTACCCGATCCAGCAATTTCCCGAGTCTTTGCGGATCATGGAAAGTGGCCGCCCCGGGCAAGTTTCGCTGGAGACAATCTCCGCAACCGAGCGCGCCGATTTGGATCAATATGCCGGGCAGGCAAAATTGATCGTGCCCATGCTGCATCATGGGCACCCACTCGGGTACATCACTTTATGGGAAAGCCGGCAGGCTCGGGTCTTCACCGCCGAGGAACAGCAACTCGCCCAAACCCTGGCGGGGCATGCTGCGGTGGCTTTTGAAAACGCCAAACTGTATCAGGCCGCGCAACACCGGGCTGAACAAATGCGCCTGGTCAACGAAGTTGGTCAGGATATTAGCCAATTGCTGGAACGGGACACCTTGTTGATGCGGGTCAGCCAGCGTTTGGAAGACACCTTTGGGTATCAACATGCCAAAGTGGGGTTGCTGGACGGCGAGGAGATTGTCTTTCAAAGCTGGCATGATCGTCAGCGTGACCGCCTGATCCCGACCATGCGGTTAAGGCTGGATGGCCCGGGGATCATCGCCTGGGTGGCGCGTCAGGCTCAGGCACGGCTGGTGCTCGATGTGACCGCCGCCCCGGATTATATTGCCAACGCGTATTTTACCGACACGTGCGCCGAAGCCGCCATACCCCTGATTGTTCATAACCAGGTGATCGGCGTGTTGGATGTGCAAAGCGAGAAACCCGGCCAATTAACGGCCAGCGACCTGGCCACCCTCGAGGCGATTAGCGGGCAGTTGGCGGTGGCCCTGGATAACGCTACGTTATATGAGGCCCCCAAGCGGCAGGCTCAACAACTGCGGCTCATTAACCTCGTCGGGCAGGCGATTGTCGGCATTCTCGAGGTGGAGCCGTTGCTGATTAAGGTGGGCGAAAGCCTTGAGGAAAGCTTTGGCTATTACCATGTGAATGTGGGCCTGGTGGAAGGCGATGAGTTGGTGTTAGTCGCCCGCCACAATGCGCGCCGCCAGATCACGATCCCCGAAACCCGTTTGCGGCGCGAGGGCCCCGGCCTGGTGGCATGGTGCGCCAAACAGGGCCAACCCCGACTGACCACTGATGTGACCACCGACCCAATCTATATGCCGTACCCCTTTTTCCCGGACACGCGCGCCGAACTGGTCTTGCCGCTATTGGCCCATGACCAGACCATTGGGGTGCTGGATGTGCAGAGTGAACAGGTGAATGGCCTCGGTGAGACGGATTTAACCCTTCTGCAAATCATTAGCGGCCAGGTGGCGGTGGCGGTGGAGAACGCGCGGCTCTATGCTGAGGCGCGCCAACGCGCCGAGGAAGTCTCGGCCTTGTTGCTCACCACGCTGTCGCTCAGTTCGTCCATGCAACTTGACCGACGGCTGGATACCATTGTGCAGTTTGCGCGCCGACTGGTGGAAGCGGATTCCTGCACCCTATATAAATTGGATGAAGAAGCCAAACTTTTGCGCCCCATCGCCGTTCAGGATAAATATGCCGAGGAAATTTCGGCTTACACCCCGGTTTTGGGGGAGGGCATCACTGGCTATGTGGCGGTCACCGGCAAGGGGGAGTTACTTAACCGGGTGGAATTGGACCCGCGCGCCAAACAGATTCCCGGCACGCCCCTGACCCCCGAGAACATGATCGCCATGCCGCTCAAGGTGAATGACCGGGTCATCGGGGTCATGTCTGTCTCGCGGGATGGGATGCGCGGTTTCAAACAGCACGATTTCAACCTCATCTCCAGTTTTGCGTCGCAGGCGGCCATCGCGGTCGAGAGCGCCGAGTTGTATAAGCAACTGGAAGAACGGCATGCCGCCCTGCAAGCGGCGTATGACCAGTTGAGCGGCCTGGACCGGCTCAAGGATGAGATGGTGCAGAATGTGTCGCACGAACTGCGCGCGCCCATCACGTTCCTCAAGAGTTACGTGGATTTGCTCCTGAGCGGTGAACTCGGCCCCTTGCAACCCGAGCAGGAAAAGGGTCTGCGCGTGGTGGCCGACAAGACCAACACCCTGGCGCGGCTGGTCAATGACATCTTTATGGTGCATGTCATCAGCGCTGAGACCATCAAGAAGCTCCCGTTGGATCTGGTGGCCCTGGCGCGCGGGGCCGCCGATGGCGTGGACGCGGCGGCGCGGGCGGCGGGCTTGAAGCTCACCGCTCAGTTGCCGGATGAATCCATCATGGTCATGGGCGATGCCCCGCGCTTGATGCAGGTGTTTGATAACCTGCTGGGCAATGCCATGAAGTTTACTGACTCCGGCGGGGAGATTCAGGTCAATGTGAGGTTGGTGGGGGAGCAGGTGCGGGCGGAGGTGCGCGATACGGGGTTGGGCATTGCCACCGACAAACTCAACCGCATCTTCGACCGGTTTTATCAAGTGGATGGCACGGCCAAGCGACGCAAAGGCGGCATTGGCTTGGGCCTGAGCATCTCACGGCAGATCATCGAGGCGCATGGCGGGCAGTTGGGGGTGGAGAGCCATCGGGGGCAGGGGTCGTGTTTTTTCTTTGTTTTGTCGGTTATTAAATCGGATGAACCGCCATTAGCAGAGATCGGCGGGTGAGCGTATATTAGCCATATGAATATCCTGAATTGGTTGGCCGCCAGCATCCGCCCCCGCCACCCCGATGGCCCCGATGCTTGGCGCGAGCGCATCCTGTATATTTTTCTGAACTTGCTCATTGTCGTGGCCTTGCTGACCGCGCTGGGGGATATGCGGGAGTCAATCACCGACGGCTTGCTCGGCCTGGTGGGGGTGGGCATCACGCTCGGGGCGCGCTGGCTCGCCGGGCGCAATCCCAAAGTGGCCGGCTGGTTTCTGGTCATCGCCGGGGCGTTGTTCGTGCGGTTCGCGCTCGGGGTCGAGGTGCTCTCGGTCACCACGGGCGGCATCACGCTCGGGTTGCTGGCCCTGCTCGGGAGTACGTTCATTGCCTCGTGGGCCGGGTTCGTCATCGCCGTGGCAACGTATGCCGGGGTTCTGCCGCCCGACCTCACCACCATCGCCGTGGCGTTTGCGCTGGGCGGCTCGGTCTGGCTGATCACGGCCTCGCTCGAAGGCGCGCTCAAGCGGTATTTTCAGAATATGCAGGAGTTGCAGACGGCGAACACGGAATTGACCGCGATTAAGATTGACCTGGAAGCGCGCGTGACCGAGCGCACCGCCGCTTTGCAGACCGCGCTGGCGTCAGTGCAGGCACATGAGACTCAGCTCTCGCAGATCGTGCAGGACCTGGCGATTGCCCGCGACCAGGCGGATGAGGCGAACCGCACCAAGAGCCTGTTCTTGGCGAACATGAGCCATGAATTACGCACGCCGCTGAACGCCATTGTGGGGTATACCGAAATGTTGCAGGAGGAGGCCGAGGACTTGGGCCACGACGGGTATATCCCCGATCTGCAAAAAGTGCAGAGCGCGGCGGATCATTTATTGGGGGTCATCAATAGCCTGCTTGATCTCTCCAAGATTGAAGCGGGCAAGATGGATTTGTTTCTGGAAACCGTTGAAGTGGGGAGTGTGGTGAACGAGGTGGCGACGACCATTCAGCCGCTAATGCACAAGAAATTAAATCGGCTGGAAGTGGACTGCCCGCCCGAGACGGGCGCGATGTATGCCGATGTGACCAAAGTGCGGCAATCGTTGTTTAACTTGTTGAGCAACGCCAGCAAGTTCACCGAGAAAGGGGTTATTCGGGTGAGCGTGAGCCGCAAGTTGTTCAGCGGCAAACCCTGGGAGACCAGCGTTGATCAGCGGGTCTCCGGGCCGTTGAAAATGCCCGGCGAATGGGTGACTTTTAAAATCAGCGATAGCGGCGTGGGGATGACGCCCGGGCAATTGGAAAAACTCTTCCGGCCGTTCACGCAAGCCGAGGTCTCCACCCAAAAGAAATATGGCGGCACGGGTTTGGGGTTGGCCCTCACCCGTAAATTTTGCCAGATGATGGGCGGCGAGGTGACGGTGGAGAGCGAGTATGGCGTGGGCACGACTTTCACCATTCATTTACCGGTGGAAGTTAAATCGGAGACCACCGATTAATCGGCCTGGCGATGTCAGGCCAGCAGGGTCACTGAGCCACGCCTCGCGTGGCTCGTTTTTTAAGGAGCCGCCATGTCGTCAGTTACTAACCCCGTGGTCGTTATCACTGGCGCGTCGGCGGGCATTGGCGCGGCCACCGCGCGGTTGTTCGGGCAACGGGGCGCGCGCGTGGTGCTGGCGGCGCGGCGGGTGGGGCGATTGGAAACGCTGGCGCAAGAAATTCGCGCGGCGGGCGCGGAAGCCCTCGTGATTCCCGCCGATCTCAGTCAACTGGCCGACATTCAAAATTTGGTTCAACACACACTGGCGCACTTCGGGCGCATTGATGTGTTGTTCAACAACGCAGGTTTTGGGCGGCTGGATTGGCTGGAGAACCTTGACCCGGTAAAAGATATTGAAGCACAGTTGGCCGTCAACGTCCTCGGTGTGGTGCAGACCACGCGCGCGGTGTTGCCCAGCATGCAACAACAGCGGCGCGGCCACATCATCAACATGGCCTCGATGGCCGGGTTGGTCGGCACGCCCACCTATTCGATTTATGCGGCGAGCAAATTTGCCGTGCGCGGATTTTCGGAAGCCCTGCGGCGGGAGGTGACCCCGTGGGGGGTGCGCGTCTCGGTGATTTACCCCGGCGGCGTGGCGACGGAGTTCGCGGCCCACGCCGGGATTCGGCGCAAGACGCGCGTTACCACCCCCCGCTGGTTATTGCTGACCCCCGCCGACGTGGCCCGTGCGGTGGTGCGGCTCACCGAGCGCCCCCGCGCCGAAGTCGTCATCCCGTTCGGGTGGCGCTTCAGCGTGTGGTTAAATCAAGTCCTGCCGGGACTGGTGGATTGGGTGACGATTAATCGCTTTACGAAAGTGGAGCGAAAAGAAACTTTACGCTACCAAGAGAAACGAACTGAAGGACAGTAGTATAATCGTAACAGGTATCCCCATGAGCATTTTGCAAGAAGCCGAGAAACTCATTGCCGCCATGTCGCGCGGCGAAAAAGCTGAAGTCCTCCAGTTGGTAGCGCGGGAAATTGGTGAGGCCTTCCCGGGCATTGACACTGACCCAGAGATTTGTGGCGGTGAGCCGCGGATTGTTCGGACCCGGGTTCCGGTGTGGTTGCTGGTGCAGGCGCGGCGTTTAGGGACGAGCGAGGCGAACTTATTGCGCGCTTATCCAACGCTCCGCGCCGAAGACTTGGCTAATGCCTGGGCTTATGCTCGGGCCCACGCGGAGGAGATTGAACAACACATTCGGGAAAACGAGGAAGCATAGTGGGCATGGCGCGACTGTACTCAAATGAAAACTTTCCTTTGCCAGTGGTGGAAGAACTGCGCCGCCTGGAACACGAGGTGTTAACCATTCAGGAAACAGGCAAAGGCGGACAAGCTATCACGGATGAGGCGGTTTTGGCCTTTGCTCACGCTGAGCAAAGGGTGCTGTTGACTCTCAACCGGAAACATTTCATTCGCCTGCATAATCAGCAGGCGGAACACTCGGGCATCGTGGTCTGCACTTTCGACCCGGATTTTATCGCTCTGGCGCAGAGAATTCATAAAGCTTTGGACAATCAAAGCTCACCATTGGGGCAACTCATTCGCATCAACCGCCCGGCATCTTCTAAATCCTGACTCGTTCCACCGCCGCCGCGACGCGCTCCAGTGCTTCCAGCAGTTGCGCCCGGGGGCAACCAAAGTTGATGCGCACGTGCCCCTCGCCGCCGGGGCCGAACACCTTGCCATCACTAAAAGCCACTTTGGCTTCTTTGAGGAAAAATTCATACGGGTCGCCGGGCAGGCCCGCGTGACGGCAATCCATCCAACTCAGATAAGTGGAGTCGGGGCGGGTGAGGCGGAAGTGCGGCAAACGTGCGGCGATGAACTTGACCAGTAGATCGCGGTTGGCGGTGAGATACGGCAGGAGTTCGGCCAGCCAGGGTTCGCCGTGTTCATAGGCGGCGAGCGCCGCCGTGTAGCCAAACACATTCACCCCGGCCCCGACGCCTTCACTGGTTTTCACAAAGGCCTCGCGCAATTGGGGGTTGGGGATGATGGCGAAACCGCATCCCAGCCCGGCAATGTTGAAGGTTTTGCTCGGGGCCATCAAAGTAATACACTGGTCGGCGATTTCGGGGGCCAGGCTGGCCGTGGGGGTGTGGCGCTGGCCATCGAGCAACAAATCACAGTGAATCTCGTCCGAGCAAATGACCACATGGTGCCGCAGACAAATTTCGGCGAGGCGGGTGAGTTGCTCCGCCAGGTAATCCACGCCCGCCGGGTTGTGGGGGTTGCTCATGAGAAACAGCCGCGTTTGGGGGGTGAGTGCGGCTTCAAAGGCGGCGTAGTCAATCTCAACTTTTAGGATGGAGCCTTCCGCCTGAAAGCTCAGGGGCGCGGTTTGCATGACCCGGTGCTGACTGGCGGGGGCCATCACAAACGGTGGATAAGCTGGGGTTTGGATCAATATCCCATCGCCCGGCGTGCCCACGATCCGGCAGGTGATATTGGTGGCGGTGACCAGCCCCGGAATAAAGACAATCTGTTCGGGCGACACGGTCCAGCCATACAGCCGCAACATGCGTTCACAAATCACCTCGACCAATTTGGCCTGGGTAATTTGATATCCAAAAACGCCATGAACCACCCGGGCCTGCAGGGCCTCGATCACGGGTTCAGGCGAGCGGAAATCCATGTCGGCCACCCACATGGGGATTACATCAGCAGGGTGCATTTCCCACTTAATACTACCGGTACCACGGCGTTCTATGTCTTTGTCGAAGAGAGAGGGCATAGGGTGAATGAGGTGACAGTCACTGGGCGTTCATGCGTTCTGTGGTAGCAGAATCTTGTTGCGCCCAGTGACTGTCACCTGGCTAAGGGGTTGTTTGCAATCCAGCTTTTTCTTCCACTAACTTGTCCAACACTTTCAGGAGTAACGCACGCCAATCTTTTTCATTGGCGCGCGGCAACCAGGCGCGGTTTTTACTCACGCGCACACCGGGGCCTAAATGCCCGCCCAGATAGGCCTGATCGAGTTCGGTCACGGGCGGCAGGGTGAGCACGATTTGCCCGCCCTCGCTGGCCACCGCGCTTACCCCGGCGCGGGCGGCGTGGAGTTTGACTTGCACTTGATACAACAAGTTTTCCACCGCGCGCGGCAGGGGGCCAAAGCGGTCGGCGAGTTCGGCGCCGATGGCCTCCACCGCGTTCTCATCGGTCAGGTTGGCCAAGCGCCGATAGAGTTGCAACCGCAGGGTTCGATCACTCACATAGTCGGCGGGGATGGAAGTGGGCAGAGGCAAATCCACGTTTGTGGAAAATCCCAACTCCAAAACCCCAAATCCCAATTTCGGCTCGGCCTTTTGAAGTTTGGAATTTGAAGTTTGAGATTTAAGTTTCTTGACCGCCTCGGATAACAGCCGCGTGTATAAATGAAAGCCCACCGATGAAATATGTCCGGCTTGTTTGGGGCCGAGCAGGTCGCCCGCGCCGCGCATTTCCAGATCGCGCATGGCGATGGAGTAGCCCGCGCCGAGTTCGCGCTCCTCGATGATGGTCTCCAACCGCTCGCGGCCCTCGGGGGTGGGGCGATGGCTTTTATCGGTGAAGAAGTAAGCGTAAGCCTGCGCCGCCCCGCGCCCGACGCGCCCCTTGAGTTGATACAGTTGCGCCAGCCCGAAGGTGTCGGCGCGATCAATGATGAGCGTGTTGGCGTTGGGGATGTCGAGGCCGGACTCGATGATGGAGGTGCAGAGCAGAATATCAATCTCGTGATTGGTGAACTCATCCATGACCCGTTCGAGATCGTGCTCATCCATTTGCCCGTGTCCCACGCTGATGCGCGCTTCGGGGACGAGTTGCTCTAACCGACGGCGGGTAATGACGATGCTCTGCACGCGGTTATGGACGAAGAAGATTTGTCCGCCGCGATCCAGTTCGCGCAAAATGGCCTGCCGCACCACCCGCTCATTGTATGGCCCCGAATGGGTGAGGATGGGGAGACGCTCCTCGGGGGGCGTGTTAATCGTCGAGATATCGCGCACCCCGGTGAGGGCCATATACAACGTGCGGGGAATCGGAGTCGCTGTCAGGGTCAGCACATCCACTTCGGTGCGCATCTGTTTCAAGCGTTCCTTGTGGGTGATGCCGAAGCGTTGTTCTTCATCAATGATGAGCAGGCCCAGATTTTTGAAGGCCACATCTTTTTGTAACAAGCGGTGGGTGCCGATGAGAATATCAATTTTGCCCTCGGTCAGGTCGGCGTTAATTTTGTGCGCCTCGGCGGGCGAGCGGAAACGCGAGAGCATTTCCACTTTGGCGGGGTAGGGCGCGAGCCGGGTCTGAAAAGTGTGAAAGTGTTGTTGCGCCAGGACGGTGGTGGGGACGAGGATGGCGACTTGCGCCCCGTCCATCACCGCTTTGAACGCGGCCCGCAGGGCCACTTCGGTTTTGCCGTAGCCCACATCCCCGCAGATGAGGCGGTCCATGGGGCGCGGCTGTTCCATATCGGCTTTCACTTCGCGGATGGCGCGCAGTTGGTCGTCGGTCTCCACATAGGGGAAGGCGGCTTCGAGTTCCTGTTGCCAGGGGGTGTCGGCCCCGAACGGTTTGCCCTGCGCCAGTTCGCGCCGGGCATAGAGTTCGAGCATTTCCTTGGCCATGGCTTCGGCGGCGAGTTGGGTCTTGGCTTTGGTGGTTTGCCATTCGTTCGACCCGAGGCGCGAGAGTGAAGGCGGGTGGTCATCGGAGCCGATGTAGCGGGTGAGGCGGTCGGTTTGGAAGACCGGCACATATAACTCGTCGCCATCGGCGTATTCGAGTAAAAGGTATTCGCGCTCGATATTGTCCACGGCGCGGCGCACAAGTTCGCGGAACCGCCCGATGCCAAAATCGGTGTGGACAATGAAATCGCCGGGGTGAAAGTCGGCGTAGTGGGCCTCGGGGGCGGTGGCCACCCGGGCGTGGCGGCGGCGCGGTTCGGGCCTGGCCCAGCCGAAGATTTCAGAGTCGGTGAGGAGATGGAGGGCTGTCGGGCGTAGGGCGGGGTCGGGCGTGGAGCGTGGGGCGTGGGGCGCGGAAATTTCCAATCGCCAGCCTTCGCTCAATGCCCCTTGCACAAACGCGAGTTCGCCAGCTTGCAGGGGGTGTTCGACGGCCTCGGTGGGGGATTGATAGGATTCGTGTTCGCCCCACAGTTCGGCGAGGCGTTGGGCTTGCCGGGTGATGACGAGGGCCTGGTCGCCGCCGTATTTCAAATCGCGGAGGTGGTCGAGCAGGGGTTTGAGTTGGCCACCGTAGCGCGGGCCGGGGTGAAAGCGTGAACCGAGGTCAAGGTTGTCGGGGCGGGTCTCAGACCCGCCCGTACTGTTGGCATCGCTCTGATGGCTGGAGAGAAACACCGGGGCGCTGTCTTCCAGTTCATCTTGCAATTCGCCCCAGGTCAGGTAGGGCACCGGAAAATCTTGGGGGATGAGGTCGGCTTCAATTTGTTGGGCGCGGAGTTCGAGGGCTTGTTCTTCAAATTCGTTTACTGTATCCGCCAGTTCATCCCAGTCGTCAATGAAGACGAGCGCGCGCTCGGGCAGGTATTCGAGGAGCGAGGCCGGGGGGAACATGAGGGGGAGGTCGAATTCAAGCAAGTCCGAAGGAAGAAGGGCGGAGGAAGAAATTGTGTCTTCTTCCTTCTTCCGGCTTCCGATTGCTTCTTTCCAATATCTTGGCAAAGCCTCCCGCGCTGGGGTGACCACGAGGCGGTCAATTTTTTCACCGGAGCGTTGGGTGGCCGGGTCGAAGCGGCGGATGGTTTCGAGGTCATCGCCAAAGAGTTCGAGGCGCACGGGCAGGTCGTCGGCGACGGGGTAGATATCTATGATGCCGCCGCGCCGCGAGAATTGGCCGGGGGTGACGACGACGTTTTCGGCGACGTAGCCCGCGCCGACCCAGGCTTCGATGAGTTTTTCGAGACGCACGGGCTGGCCCACGATGAGCGGGCGGCTATTGGCGAGGAAGTCGCGTTTGGGCAGGGTGCGCGTCATGAGCGCGCGGGCCGAGGTGACGAGGAGCGGGGGGACAGGGGGGTGG
>CAYUFY010000022.1:0-29163 GCA_964443795.1 uncultured Anaerolineales bacterium
CTTGATGTGGCATTGGCGCGCCGATGAATAGCGTGAACCCGCCTGCGCGGACTAAAGCACAAGTAGCTTCAAAAGGAGAACTTATGGGTACGGTTGCGATCAAGTGGATTGAAAGTCAGCTCATGCTCGGCGTGGATTCGTTTGGTCATCCCTTGACCATTGGCAGTTGGCCGGAACAAAAGCCGGAATGGGCCGGACTTAAACCGAGCGACCTGCTCCTGCTCTCCGCCGCCTCCTGCTCGGCCTACGATGTGGTGCTGATTTTGGGCAAACAGGGTGAACCCCTGCTAGGATTGGAAGTCACTTGCGCCGGCGAACAACAACCCGCCCCGCCCTACGCCTTCACTGCCATACATTTGCATTACACAGCGCGGGGCGCGGTCAACCCCGACAAACTCGCCCGCGCCATCGCGCTCTCCGAAGAGAAATATTGCTCGGTGATCAACACCCTCAAAGCCTCTGTCAAAATCACCAGCGACTATGAACTCCTCCCCGGCCCCTGAGCGCCGCCCCCGCCTTTACCCACGTTAGGAGCGTGTTTAGATGGCGCAGTGTGTCTGCTAGCGTCAATGCCTCCCCACGAGTAGAATTGCCCTACCCATTATGAGTAATCTGGTGACTGCCACCCTCACGGCGGACGACCGGGCCTGGTTGAGCGGCTCGGTGCAACAGATCCTGCCAAAGAGCGAAGCCTTCTATCACTGTGCCACCCGGTGGCACGCTGTGCGCGACCACGTGACCGCCCACGCCGCCCGGCGGCAGGTCGCCGCGCCCGCGCCCGCGCCTAAGCCTTAGACCATGGCCCTGTCCTTTCAATTCATGCTCGAACTGAGCTTCACCAATGTGGCCATCATTGTGTCCACGGCTATGTTGCTCATGGTGTTGTGGCAATCCACCCGGGCGCAAGTCAATCGGTGGGTGGCGGCGTACCTGCTGACCATCATTTATTGGAGTGGGGCCAATCAACTGGCGCATTTTTCCGCCCTGGTCGGGGCTAACCCGCGGGTGTTCATTTATTCCATTGGCATGGGCGTGGTTTTAAATGCGTACCTACTGTTGGTTTTCATCGCCTTTTATACGCGCCGCTGGGGAGGCCGGTGGTTGCGCGCCTATCTGGCGATGGGTCTGGTGGCCGTGGCTGTCATCGCCGTTTTTCTCTATCGAGGTCTGGGCATCCTCTACAACGGCATTACGCTCGAAGGCCTGTTTGATTATGAATTCACCGCTTTGGGGTATGCCAGCTTTGGCGTCATCTTCTCGTTTTATGTGGTAGCAGTGGGGTTGCTCTGGCGCTCGCCCAAGCGCACTACCCAGTTGTGGTTGGGCGTGCTCATCCCGCCGCTGGGGGTGCTGAGCACTTTGGACCCAGCGATTGGGCGCTACCCCATTGATATTTTGGCGGCGGCCATTTCCAGCATTTTCTTCGCGCGCGCCATTCTCGCCGAGAATCTTTTCAATCCGCTGATGCGGCTGAACGATGACCTCACCGAAGCCAATCTCCGCCTCACCGAAATCACCGAGGACCTGGAGACCGGCCGCGCCAATCTGATCGCCATCATGGAAAACACCGAAGACGCCATTTGGTCGGTGGATAGCCGCCATCGGCTGGTGGTGTTTAATTCGGCGATTGCCCGGCTCATGCGCTCGGCCTATGGCGTGGAACTTAAAGCCGGGCTGGATATGCTCGACTTTTTGCCCGCGACCACCCGCGCCATTTGGGAGAGCCTGTATGCCCGCGCGTTGGCCGGCGAACTGTTCGAGGTGGAACAGCGCTACGACTTCCCCGGAGAAAAACTGGATGTGGAAATTTCCTTCAACCCCATCCGCGATGAGACCGGGCGCGTCACGGGGGTGTCGGTGTTTGGGCGCGACATCACCGCCCGGCTCCGCGCGCAACAGGAACTCCACGCGGCCAAGGAAGCCGCTGAGCTGGCCAACCAATCCAAGAGCGCTTTTCTGGCCAACATGAGCCACGAACTCCGCACCCCGCTCAACGCCATTCTGGGCTACAGCGAAATGTTGCAGGAAGCCGCCGCAGACCTCGACCAGCCCGAGTTCACGCCCGATCTGGTCAAAATCCACACCGCGGGCCGCCACCTGCTGGGCCTCATCAATGACATCCTCGACCTGTCCAAGATTGAGGCGGGCAAGATGACGCTGTATTTGGAAAACTTTGACCTCAACGCGCTCATCACCGAAACCACCACCACCATCCAGCCACTGCTGGCCAAGAACAGCAACCGCCTGAGCCTGCAGGCCGGCCCGGCCCTGGGGCAAATGCGCGCCGACATGACCAAAGTGCGGCAGGTGTTGTTCAACCTGCTCAGCAACGCCAGCAAATTCACCGAACAAGGAACCATTACCCTCACCGTGCAACGCGAACCAGCCGCCGCCGCCCCGGACTGGGTTGTGTTTGAAGTGCGCGACACCGGCATTGGCATGACCCCCGAACAACTGGGCCGGCTGTTTCAAGCATTCACTCAGGCCGATGTTTCCACCACGCGCAAATATGGCGGCACCGGGCTGGGGCTGGCGCTCACCCGGCGCTTTTGTCAGATGATGGGCGGCGAGGTGACCGTGACCAGCGAACTGGGGCGCGGTTCCACGTTCACCGTGCGGCTCCCCGCCGAGACGCGCGACCCCGCGGTGGCCCCCCTCCCCGCGTCGGGCGCGGCTCCCCGCGCGGCCACCATCCTCGTCATTGATGATGACCCGGTCACCCAGGACTTGCTCAAACGGCATCTCACCCAGGATGGCTTTAGCGTAGAAATCGCCACCAGCGGGCGCGCGGGTCTGGCTCGCGCCGCCGAACTGCACCCGGTCGCCATCACCCTCGATGTCCTCATGCCCGACCTCGATGGGTGGGCCGTGCTCGCCGCGCTCAAAGCCGACCCGGCCCTCGCGTCCATTCCCGTCATCATGCTCACGATCATGGACGAACAGAATCTGGGCTACGCGCTCGGTGCCAGTGATTACCTGACCAAACCCATTGACCGCGATCGCCTGCTCGCCAGCCTGCACCAGTATGGGCGGCGCGATTCGCCCGGGGTGGCCTTGCTGGTCGAGGATGACCCGGTCACGCGTGAAATGATGCGCCGCATGTTGGAGAAAGACGATTGGCGCGTGATTGAAGCCGCGAATGGGCAGGTGGGCCTCCAATGTCTGGTGGCCGGACTGCCCGATATTATTTTGCTCGACCTGATGATGCCCGAGATGGACGGCTTTGCCTTTGTCGAAGCCTTGCGTCACAATCCCGCCTGGCAATCACTACCGGTCATTGTCGTCACCGCCAAAGACCTCACGGTTGAAGACCGTGCGCGGCTCAACGGCGGCGTGCAACGTATTTTGCAAAAGGGCGCTTATCAGCGCGACGTGTTGTTGCAGGAAATCCGCAAACTCATTCGCACCCACCTCCCCCCGGCCGCCTGAATCTGGCTTATGCCCGCTCCGCGTTGGCTTACCTCCCTCCGCACCCAACTGGCTTTGGGCTTTGCGTTGATTTTATTGCTCAATCTCATCACCGCCGTGATTGGGTTTTTAAGTCTGCGCAATTTGCGTGCCAACACCAACGCCACGCTCGAGGCCGCCGCCCATCTGCACGAGTTGAGTCTCGCCACACAAGGTGAATTCCTGCTGGCGCGCCAAAGCGAGGCGGCCTTCCTCGCCGACTGGCGCGCGCTGGGGTTTGCCGCCGCCTCCGAACGCTATGTGCTGGATAACGAAACTCATCTCGCTTTAGCTGGGGCCAAACTCGACGCCATGGATGAGATGCTGGGCCTGACCTCTGACCCCGCCCTGCGCGACCTGCTCACCGCCACCCGTGAGTTGCGGCCCCTGCTCGACAACTATCAAGTCGCTTTCAGCGCCACCGTTTCCAAAATCGAAGCGCGGAGTCGGGCCGATGGTCTGGAGGCCGACCTGCATCGCACCCTGGCTGATTTGGAAACCGTGGTAACGCCCCTCCCACGCCCAGAATATCTCAACCTCGTCCTGCGCCTACGCGCCGCCGAACAAAGTCACTTCAACCTCCGCGACCCGCAATATCTAGAAAACCTCCACGCGTTGGTAGCTGAATTTACTCAACTGGCGACCACTAGCCCGGCTGCCGACCGCACGGTTAATGGGCGGGTTATCCCGGTGTCTGACCTCACCGGCCCCCTGACCGCCCACTGGGATATTTTCAATGCGCTCGTCAGCCTCGATCAGGCCGTGGCGAGCGATATCGTAATTTTTCAGGATGTCACTGCCGACATCAATACCATCACCAATCGGATCGGGGCCGAAAGTCAGGCGGGCGTGGCCCGTGCCGGCGCCCGCCTGGATGTGCTGACCCGCCAGAGTGCCGCGGCTTTGGGCGTGACCACGATCCTGGCCTTGAGTTTGGCGGTGCTGGCTTCCCTCAGCCTCACCCGGCGCATCCTCGGCCCGCTCGATATTTTGGAGCGCGCCGCGCACCGCATTGGGCAGGGCGATTTCAGCCAGACCGTGACCCTCACGACCCACAACGAATTTGGGGTATTGGCGGCGGCTTTCAATTTGATGGCGGGGCAATTGCGCCAGCTGATCGGCTCGCTCGAACAACGGGTGGCTGAGCGCACTCAGGAAAACACCTTGTTGCTGGCCGCCGAGCGCCGCCGCGCCGATGAACTGGAAGCGGTGCGCTCCACCCTGGAAGGCCTCACCTCCGACCTTGACCTGAAACCGTTATTACATACAGTCTTGGAACGGGCCGTGCGTTTGTTGGGGGTCACCGGCGGCGACCTGCTCATCTACGATGAAGCGGCGCAAGTTTTGCACACGGTGGCCAGCTTGAACCTCGAACGAGACTACACCGACCTCGTCATGCAACTTGGCGAGGGGGCAGCGGGCACCGCCGCGCAAACGCGCGAGCCGGTGGTGATTGCCGATTATCAGAATTGGGCAGGGCGCTCCACACAATTTACACAGACCAATTGGCGCTCGATTTTGTGCGCGCCCCTGCTGGTCGGTGGCCGACTGGTCGGCGTGATTGGCATCATGGATAGCAACCCGGCGCGCCAACTGGGCGCCGATGATTTGCGGTTGTTGAACTTTTTCACCCCGCCGGCCGCGGTGGCCATTGATAACGCGCGGCTTCTGGCCCAGGAGCGCGCCCGCGCCCGCCGCCAAGCGGCCCTCTTCCAGCTCAGTGCGGAAGTGGCGGCGACGCTCGATGAAGACGAGGTGTGTCGGAAAGTCGTCAACCGCCTGCAGGATGCGGCGCTAGGATATCAATTCATTGGTTTGTTTTTGCTGGATGAGAAAACCGGCGACCGGGTCTTGCGCGCCAGTGCTGGCTGGCCGGAGGCTCCGCCGCTGTGGCGCATCCCCCCCGGGCGCGGCCTCAGCGAATATCCCCTGCTCGATGGGCAGTTGCACTATGCCCACGATGTGACCGTTGACCCGCGCTATGTGGCCGCGCTGGCCGACGGCTCGGAAGTGGATGTGCCGCTCCGCATCGAGGCGAAAGTGATTGGCGTGTTGGTGGTCGAGAGCCGGCAACGACACGCCTTCAGCCAGGACGACCTCGAGGCCCTGACCGCCGCCGCCAGTCAGGTCAGCGTGGCGCTCGGGCGCGCCCGCTCATTTAAGGCCGAACGCCAGCGCGCCGACGAGCTGGATATTTTACGCGCGACTCTGACCGATCTGTCGGCACAACTGGAACTTTCGCAATTGCTCCAGATCGTGCTGGAACGCGCGGTGTTGTTGCTGAATGTCTCTGGCGGTGATTTGGGCATCTATGACGAGACACGGCAGGAGTTGCTGATCCTGGCCTCCTTCAATATGGATCAGGATTACACCGGCACACGGATGGCGCTGGGCGAAGGCGCCGCGGGCAAAGTGGCCCAAAGCCACCAGCCGCTCATCATTCCCGATTACCTGCGGTGGGAAGGGCGCTCGACGCAATACACCGAAACCACCTGGCATTCGGTGTTGTCAGCGCCGCTCATGGTTGGCTCGCGTTTGGTGGGGGTAATCACCATTACTGATGCCGACCCCACGCGCCAATTGGGCGAGGCCGATTTGCGTCTCCTGAATTTGTTCGCGCCTCAGGCCGCCATTGCCATCGAAACGGCACGCATTTACACCGCTGCCCAACGGCAACGGCAATACTTGGAGGCTTTGGTGCAGAACAGCCCGGTGGCCATTGTCACCCTGGGCACCGACCGGTATATCACCTCCTGCAACCCGGCCTTTGAGAAATTGTTTGGCTATACTCAGGCGGAGGTGTTGGGGCGTGACTTGGATAGTCTCATTGTTGATGAGACCGTCCGGGCTGAGGCCGAGGCCTATACCCGGCAGGCTTTGGCGGGCCACACCCATGCCGTCGTTCAGCGCCACCAAAAGGCTGGCCTGGTGCTCGATGTGGAAGTGTTGGGGGTCCCGCTGGTGGTGGATGGCGAACACTTGGGCTTGCTGGTTTTGTACCATGACCTCACCGAACTCAAGCGCGCCGAAGAAGCCTTGCGGCAGGCCGAGGCCAAATATCGTTTGATGGTGGAGAAGATCCCGGCCATTGTTTATATCAGCGAATTCGGTGATGCCTTCCAATGGCTCTATGTCAGTCCGCAGGTCGAAATCATCCTCGGCTATTCGGCGGAGGCATGGATGGCGCAGGGCATGCAGTTATGGCGCCAAATGATTCACCCGGATGATTTGGAAACGTATTTCGCCGCCGAGCGCCATAGCCTCGCCACCAGCGCGCCGTTGCGCGTCGAATATCGCCTCTTCACTCGCGGCGGTGGGTTGGTGTGGATCCGCGATGAAGCCCAGGTCGCGCCCAGCGAAGCCGGGGCCTTGCGCTTGCACGGCTTTATGCTCGACATCACCGAAATTAAAGCCGCCGAAACCGAGCTCCAGCAGGCCAAGGAAGCCGCCGAGGCGGCCAATCGGGCCAAGAGCGCCTTCCTGGCGAACATGAGCCATGAACTGCGCACGCCGTTGAATGCCATTATTGGATATAGCGAGATGTTGCAGGAGGAAGCCGCTGATTTGGGACAGGCCGACCTTGTCCCGGATTTGCAGAAAATCAATACGGCGGGCAAACATCTCTTGGGACTGATCAACGATATTCTTGACTTATCCAAGATTGAGGCGGGCAAAATGCAATTGTATTTGGAGACCTTTGATTTGAACGCGATGGTGGCCGATGTGATGACCACCCTTCAACCATTGGTGGCGAAGAACAACAATACCCTGACCGTGGTCTGTCCGCCGGACATTGGCCGGATGCATGCCGACCTCACCAAAGTGCGCCAGGCCTTATTCAACCTGCTGAGTAACGCCAGTAAATTCACCGAGCAGGGGGGCATTACCCTGGCGGTGCGCCGCGAAACGGCCCTGGCGGCTGAGTTCATTGTCTTTGAAGTTACGGACACGGGCATTGGCATGACCTCGGAACAGATGGCGCGGCTGTTTCAGGCGTTTGCCCAAGCTGATGCTTCCACGACGCGCAAGTTTGGCGGCACGGGTTTGGGGTTGGCCATCACCCGGCATTTTTGCCAGATGATGGGCGGTGATATTCAAGTGACCAGCGCGCTGGGGCGCGGTTCCACGTTTAGGATCCGCCTCCCCGCCGAGGTCCAGGAGGTTCGGCCCGATCCGTCGGTGAGCGGGGAACCCCGCGGCGCCGCGGCCCCCAAACCCATCGCTGGGCGCGTCCTGGTCATTGACGATGAGCCGCTGATTTGCGATCTGGTGCAACGCTTTTTAGCCAAGGATGATTTTGAAGTCTCGATCGCTTATGGCGGGGCGGCGGGGCTGGCCCTCGCCCGTGAACTGCGCCCCGACGCGATCACGCTGGATGTGATGATGCCCGAAATGGATGGCTGGCAAGTGCTGGCAGAGTTGAAAGCTGACCCGGCTTTAGCGGATATCCCGGTGATCATGCTCACCGTGGTGACTGATAGCGGCGAGAGCCGGGCGCGCGGCGCGGCCGATTATCTGGTCAAGCCGATTGACCGTGAACACCTGGCGACGACGATTAAGAACCATGTGCGAAACTATCGGACGCAGCGCACGGTGTTGCTGGTGGAAGATGATGCGACGACGCGCGAGATGGTGCGGCGGGCGTTGACCAAGGATGGCTGGACCGTGGTGGAGGCGGAAAATGGCCGCGTGGGACTGACCCGCGTGGCCGAAGCGCGCCCCAGCCTGATTTTGTTGGATCTCATGATGCCCGAACTCGATGGGTTTGGCTTTGTGGCGGAATTGCGCCGCCACGCCGATTGGCAAACCATCCCGGTCATTGTGATGACCGCGAAAGACCTGGTGGCCGAAGACAAGACCCGCCTCGGGGATAGCATCGCGGGTTACATTCAGAAAGGAGATTTCCACCGGGATGAGCTATTGCAACAGGTGCGCGCGTTGATTAAGGTGTCGGCCCCCCCGCTGGTTGAAAGGTGAGTGATTTTGTCAGGTTGGAAACGCGCTAACCTGCCCAACCACCACCATTAGGCAAGTTACCAAAGACGTAGTAAATTATAGCCTTCAACAAACCCTTTTATTTTTTCGGAGGAGACCATGAAACAAAAATTGCTCTATGCAGGGGCGATGGTGATGGTGTTGATTGGCCTAATGGCCTATGTGACTTTACCCGTCCGGGCCGCGCCACCGGCCCAGTCCGACCCAGTGGCGCAGGGGAAATATCTGGTGACGATTAGTGGTTGCGTGGATTGCCACACCCCGTATCCCGCTAATTTTGACCCGGCGCAGTTGACTGATTTGGACGTGCTCTATGGTTTTGCGGGGGGGCCTGATAAGACCCGTTTATTGGCTGGCGGGCAACCGTTTGAGGTTCCCGGTTTGGGGACGGTGTTTTCCAAGAATCTTACCCCGGACCAAGAGACTGGCTTGGGCAACTGGACGGATGAAGAAATTAAGACGGCTTTCTTGACGGGCGTGAGCAAGGACGGCTTGCATCTCTTCCCCATTATGCCGTTCCATTTTTTCAATAATATGGCTGATACGGATGCAAACGCGATTGTGGCGTATCTGCGCACCCTTCCGGCCGTCAACAATCCCGTTCCCCGTCAGCAGTTGTTGCCGCCCGAGGCCTTGCCGCAACTGCCCCAACAAACGGGGATGGTGTCGCCTGACCCCAAGGATACCGCGGCGCGGGGCAAATATTTAATGACAGCGGTCATTCCCTGCACCGATTGCCACACGCCGCTGGACCCGGCCACCGGCGCGCCCCTCATGGACAAATATCTCAGCGGCGGTCAGCCGTTTGAAGGGCCGTGGGGCATTATCTATGGCGGGAATATCACGCCGGATAAAGAGACCGGGATTGGCGATTGGACCGATGATGAATTGAAGAAGTTTCTCCGCACAGGCGTCTTCCCCGAGGCCGAGCAACGCCGCCATGCAGTCATCATGCCCTGGCAGTTGTGGACCGGCCTGACGGATGATGACCTAAACGCCATCGTCTATTATTTGCGGAATGATGTTCCGGCGGTGAAGGGGCAAGTTCCCGCCCCGGCGCTTAATCCTGGTTTCGAGAAATTCGCCCCCGCCCCAGTTGTGGACAATAGCGCCTCCGTTTTGCGCCTGGTCATCGGCGGCGTGGTCGTGCTGGTGATTGTTGCCGGAGCCGCGTTCATCTTCATGCGCCGCTCCAAGAAATAGCGCGCCAGATGGAATAATCGGCCAGAATTACAGTGCGGATGGGTACGGACGAGAGTTCCGAGCATCTGGCTGTATAACGGGCGACGCGCTGAACAAGTGCGTCGCCCGTCTGGAGGTTTTCAACCCGTCGCTCCCGAAGATAGCAGAAGGACGTTTTTTGAAGATTTTAGGTTGAAGCGCGTCGGTTGGTGGAGTTTTTATGCTTAGCGTGCGTTTGAAATTAATTATCCCCTTATTGCTTATCATTCTGCTGGTGTTAGGTGTGCTATTGCCGGTTGCCTCCATTATTATTTCGAGGCGCGTGGAGGCAGAAGCCGACCATCGGTTGGGACAGATTGCCGAGTCGGTGGCCGTGTTGATAGACAATGCGGAGGTGCGCGCCCTGTTGAGCGCAAATTTTGTCGCCAATTTGCCCGATGTGGAAGCCGCTGGCATGGACCCCAATAGTTTGGGGCAAGTTCTGGTTCCCCGCCGTGATTCGTTGGCTTTGCAGGAACTCAGCGTTTACGCCGCTGATTTCCAGGCGGGTGACCTGCCCATCTACTACGGCGGCCCAGTGGTGGCCCGGCGGTTGCAAGTCAGCCAACACACGGTTACCGTGCGTGAGACTTTAATTCAAAAAGTTTTACAAGAGGGACAAGCCGCCAGCGATATCGCCATAGCCCCACAATCCTCCCAACTCATTGGTGTGGCCCCCCTGCGGCTGACGACGGCCGATGGCCAGGAGATTGTACGCGGTGTGGTCATGGCGGTTTTCTATTTGGATAATGACTTCATGGCCGAGGTCAGCCAGATTTTGGGCGCGAATGTGGCGGTGGTGAAAGACAATGCCATTGTTGTCTCAACCATTAACTCGGATAGCGGCTATGAACAATTAGTCGCGCAAGGACTGATTGACTCCGCTGGGGGCGGGACGGCGCGCAATCTCGCATATGGTGGCCAGCAAGAACGACTGGTGCCGCATCCGCTGGTTTTGAATAACCGCCCAGAAGGCACAGTGCTGGTAGCACAGAACATCCAAAATCTCATTCAAGTCCGCACCGATTTGCAAGCCTTGTTGGCTGGCTTCGCCGCGGTGGTTGTTATTGCCGGTCTCATTTTTGGCGTGTTGATTATTCTCAACTTTGCCCGCCCCCTGGCCGAACTGGCACAAGCCACGCAGGCGGTCAGCACGGGGCAACTGGAACAACGCGTGCCTATCACGCGGATGTTTAATACCCGCGATGAAATCACGCTGTTGGGCGAGAACTTCAACCTCATGACCGAACGCCTGCAGGGTTTTTATAATAGCCTTGAACAACAGGTGCAGGAACGCACCCGGGAGCTAGTGGCGGAACGCAACAAACTCGATGCGGCGCTCAAAGAGCTGGCCCTGGCCCGCGATCAGGCGCTCGAAGCCAGCCGCGCCAAATCCACCTTTTTGGCCAATATGAGCCACGAACTGCGCACGCCGATGAACGCCATCATCGGCTATAGCGAGATGTTACTTGAAGAAGCGCGGGATTTGGGGCAGGAGGATTTCGCGCCCGATTTGGAGAAAATCCTGTCGGCGGGCAAGCATTTGTTGGGGCTGATTAACGACATCCTCGACCTATCCAAGATTGAAGCGGGCAAGATGGACTTGTATCTGGAGACTTTTGCGTTGGACACCATGGTCCACGATGTGGTGACCACCATCCAGCCGCTGATTGCCAAGAAAGCCAACTGGCTGGACGTGCAGATGAACGAGCCCCTCGGCTCCATGCGCGCCGATTTGACCAAAGTGCGGCAAGGCCTCTTCAATTTGCTGAGCAACGCCAGCAAGTTCACCGAAAACGGCCTCATCCGGCTCGCCATCCAACGTGAGCTGACCACGATGCCCGATGTGGGACCGACCGGCCAGGAAGTGCTGGTGCCGATAGAGTGGATTTCCTTCAGTGTGACCGACACCGGCATTGGCATGACGCCCGAGCAATTAGGGCGGTTGTTCCAGGCGTTTTCGCAAGCCGATGCCTCGACCACCCGCAAATTTGGCGGCACGGGCTTGGGCCTGGCCATCACCCGGCACTTTTGCCGCATGATGGGCGGCGATGTCATCGTCGAAAGCGAATATGGCCGCGGCACCACCTTCACACTCCGCCTGCCCGCCGAGGTGACTGATCAGCCACGCGCGCCGTTCATGGCGGACGATGAAGGCAAGCCCCTAGCTCTGCCGACCGGGGGCGTGGGCACGATCCTGGTGATTGACGATGAGCCGTCGGTCGGCGACATCATGCGGCGCTATTTGGCCAAGGAGGGGTATCGCACGGAGATTGCGCGCGGCGGCAAGGAGGGCTTGCGGCTGGCCAAGGAACTGCGGCCCGATGCCATTACCCTCGATGTGATGATGCCTGACATGGACGGGTGGGCCGTCCTGTCCCGCTTGAAGTCGGACCCCGACCTGGCTGATATCCCAGTGGTGATGTTGACCATGATGGATCAGAAGAACATCGGCTACGCGCTCGGCGCTTCCGATTACCTCACCAAGCCCATTGACCGGGAACGGCTGAGCGCCGTTCTCAGTAAATATCGGTGTGGCAAACCGCGTTGCCCCATCCTCCTGGTCGAGGATGACGAGCCAACCCGCGAGATGATGCGCCGCACGCTGACCAAGGAAGGCTGGGAGGTGGTGGAAGCTGAGAACGGGCGGGTGGCGCTCCAGCGTTTGGAAACCACCCAACCCGAGCTGATTTTGTTGGACCTGATGATGCCCGAGATGGACGGGTTTGAGTTCATTGCCGAGATGAATAAGCGCGAAGATTGGCGGGAGATCCCGGTGGTGGTGGTCACTGCCAAAGAACTGACCGAAGAAGACCGCTTGCGCCTGAGCGGCCATGTCGAAAAGGTTTTGCAAAAAGGCGCTTATAATCGGGAGGCGTTGCTTTCCCAAGTGCGCGACTTTGTGGCTTTGAACCTGCGCGCGAAACCCGCCAAGCCAGCCGCTTAAAAATAGTTGGCTCTACCAGACAACACCCCAACGCCACAACAAAGCTGATAGAGCCAAACAGTTCTTATGCCGTCTTCTAAACGACCTCGCTCGGCCAAACCGCCAGCGACCAAGAAGCCAGCCACTTCGCGTAAACGCGCCGCCACCGGTTTGGCAGATTCGCTGGTGCGCCGACAGGCGGCTTTGTTGCGCTTGAGCGCCGACCTGGCCTCGGCGCTGGATGAGACGGCGATTTGCCAGCGCCTGATTGAGGGCCTGCACGACCCGGTGCTGGGCTACGACGATCTGGCCGTGTTTATCTTGGATGAGGCGACCGGGGAACGGGTCTTGCGCGCCAGCCTGGGGGAAACGCATTCCCTCGAGGAAGTCCGTCTCCCGCCGGGCCGGGGTTTGAGCGAGCGCCCCTTGTTGGATGGTCAACTCCATTACACGCCCGATGTGTCTCAGGCGCCGGACTATGTTCATACGTGGATGGTGACCGGGTCTGAAGTGGATGCCCCCATCCAGTTGGATCGGAAAATTATCGGGGTGTTGGTGGTGGAGAACCGCGCGAAGGGCGCTTTTGGTGAATATGATTTTGAACTGCTGATGGCGGCGGCTAGTCAGGCGGGGGGGGCCATTGGTCGCGCGCGCTCCATGGCGCTGGCCAATCGCCGGGTGGCCGAGTTGGCGGTACTCAACAGCATCAGTCAGACCTTTGTGGCGCAACTTGATTTCACAGCCATGCTCGATCTGGTGGGTGAAAAAATCCGACAGGCGTTCAACGCCGAAATTATTTATATTGCTTTACTTGATCCGGCCACCCGCCTTCTGCACTTCCCTTATTATTTTGATCGGGGCCAGCGCATCCGCACGGAAGAGACGCTGGCCCTCGGGGTGGGGCTGACCTCGCGGGTCATCGAACGCGGGGCGCCAATTGTTATCAATCACGATTGGGCGCGGCAGGCGGCGGAATTGGGCGCGGTCTATGATGGGGAACCATCCAAAGCGTCGGTAGGGGTGCCGATCCTGGCGGGCGAAACCCCGCTGGGCATGATTTCTTTGCAAACCACCGAACGGGAACAGGCCTATAGCGAAGCGGATGTGCGTCTTTTGGCGACGATTGCCGCCAATATGGGGGTGGCCCTGGAACACGCGCGCTTGTATACCGAGGCACAGCAGGAACGCGCGCGCGCACTGGCCGCTGAGAGTCACATCCGGCTGGTGGTGGACACCGCGCTCGATGCCGTCATCGTCATGGACGACGGCGGGCTGATCACGGGCTGGAACGCGCAAGCCGAGAAAATGTTTGGCTGGTCAGCCGCCGAGGCCATCGGCCAGCGCATGTCGGCGACCATTATCCCGCCGCAACATCGCGCCGCGCACGAACGCGGCCTGCAACATTTTCTCGCGACGGGCGAAGGCCCGGTCTTGGGCCAACGCATTGAAATCACCGGCCAGCATCGCGACGGCCACGAATTTCCAATCGAACTGGCCATTTCCCCGGCGCGGCAGGCTGGACGGTATTATTTCAATTCCTTTGTCCGGGACATCGCCGCCCGCAAGCAGGCCGAAACCACACTCCGGCAACAGAATGAATATCTGGGCGCTTTGCAGGACACCGCGCTGGCTTTGCTGTCGCGGCTGAATGTGCGCGGTTTGTTGCATGACATCGTCATGCGGGCGGGCGCCTTGGTTGGCACCCAGGACGGATTTATTTCTTTGATTGACCCCGGCGGGGACAGCATGACCCTGCGGGTGGGGATCGGTTCTAATCAGCCGTTGGTGGGGATGCGGTTTCAACGCGGTCAAGGGCTGGGCGGCAAGGTGTGGGAAACGGCGGCCCCGGTGGTGGTGGAAGATTATGCCACTTGGACGGCCCGCTTGGCGAAGACCGAATTGGATGTTATTCATGCGACCATGGCCGTGCCCATCAAATCGGGCGAGAACATCGTGGGCGTGTTGGGCCTGTCGTATTCCGAGCCTGAACGACGATTTGGCGCGCCCGAAGTCGAGATCCTGAATCGGTTCGGACAACTCACTTCGGTGGCGTTGGATAACGCGCAACTGTTTGCCCAGGTGCAAGAGACGCTGGCGGAAACCGCCACGCTGTATGATGCCAGCCGGCGGTTGCAAACGGCCGAGGACTATCAAGCCATTGTCGCGGCGGTGGTCGAGGAAGTTAAGGTGGCGGCGGTTAACCGCGCGGTGTTGTTACTGATTGATTACGATGCCACGGGACAAATCCAGACCATGCACATCGTAGCCAACTGGCATAACGGGCAGGGGACGCCCCCACAACCCGTTGGGCGGCGTTACACGTTGGATGAATTGAAGGCCTTGCGCTATCTCATCGGGCGTGAGTCTTCCTTTGTGGATGATGCCACCGTGGATCAACGCCTGGACGAGGTTACCCGCGAGCGCCTGATGCGCCGGAATATCCGCCTGATTGTGAGTTTGCCGTTGTGGTCTGGCGAGCGCCAGATTGGCAGTTTGTTACTGGAAGGCGAACGCCCCTATCACTTCACCGAGCGCGAGATGCGGCCCTATCGCGCGCTGGCCGCGCAAATGGCGGTGATGTTGGATCGGCGGCGGACCGCCGCTGAAATTCTGCGCCGGAACGAAGAACTGGCCGCGCTCAATCGGGCCACTGCCGCCGCCACTGCCAACACCGACCCGCGCGTCATTGCCGACGCAGTGGCGCGGGAATTAACGCACCTGCTCCATGCGCGCGGCGCGGCCATTGGACTGTTTGATGCCGACCACCAGCAGTTGGAGGTCGTCGCCGATTACACCACCCTCCCCGCGGCCCCCAGTTTTGTGGGGGGCAAGTTGCCGATCGCGCCGGACACCGATATCACGTACGCGTTGGCGGCCGGGCAATCCCTCGTCGTCACCGACCCGCGCACTAATCCGCTTATCGCGCCCATCCGTGCTTTGTTGCGCGCGCGCAAATCGCAAAATCTCATTCTCACCCCCTTGCGCGCGCGGGGCGAACTCATTGGCATTATTGGGGTGGATACGGACGACGCGAGTCGGGTGTTTCAGCCCGCTGAAGTCGCGCTGGTCGAGACCATTGCCGGGCAGATTTCTGGCGCGATTGCCAACGCCCGGCTCTACGACCTCGCCCAACAGGAATTGCGCGAACGGCAACGCGCGGAACAGGCCCTGCGGGCCTCGGAAGAGACCTTGCGCGCCTCCGAGACAGAGTTGCGCGCGTTGTTTGGCGCGATGCAAGATGCCATCTTTGTCATCAACCGCGAGGGGCGCTATATCAAAATCGCGCCCACCAACCCGGCGTTGCTTTTGCGGCCTTTACAAGATATGGTCGGCCAGACTTTCCATGAACTGTTGCCCGCCGCCACTGCCGACCAGTTTATGGATTATATCCAACAGGTGGTGAGCACCCAACAAAGTTTACGCGTGGAATATAGCCTGCTGGTGAATGACCACCTCACCTGGTTCGATGCCACCCTGGCCCCGCTCCCCGACGCCACTGTGTTCTGGTTGGCGCGCGACATCACCCACCGCAAGCAAGCCGAGGCCGAATTGCAACGGGCCAAAGAAGCCGCCGAGGCCGCCAGTCGCGCCAAATCCACCTTCCTCGACAGCATGAGCCACGAGCTACGCACGCCGCTCAACGCCATCATCAACTATAGCGAACTCATCATCGAAGATGCCGAAGATCAGGGCCAGACTCAATTTGCGCCTGACCTGCGTAAGATCCGCGCCTCCGGCAAACATCTGCTCGGCCTCATCGAAGATATCCTCGACATCTCCAAGATCGAAGCGGGCAAGATGGAGATTCAGCGGAGCATTTGCGAGGTGACGAGTCTGGTGGACGAGGCCCTCGCGGCGGTCCGCCCCCTGGCGGATAAAAACGCCAACACGCTGGCCGCCCAGTGCGCGCCGGATTGCGGCACCCTCTACACCGATGCGGCCAAACTTCGGCAGGCGCTGTTCAACGTGCTGACCAACGCGGCCAAATTCACCACGCGCGGGGCCGTCCACCTCAACGTCACCCGGTTCCTCCGCGATCAGGCCCATTGGGTGGCCTTTGAAGTCCAGGATACGGGCATTGGCATGACCCCCGATCAAGTTGGCCGGATCTTTCAACCATTTGTGCAAGCCGATTCGTCCGCCACGCGCAAATATGGCGGGAGCGGCCTCGGGCTGGCCATCACCCGCCACATCTGTCATTTGTTGGGCGGGGAAATTACGGTTACAAGTGAACTGGGGCGCGGCTCCACCTTCACCTTGCAGATTCCGGCCCAGCCCGGGGCCACCTCGCCCGCCGAAACCGAACCCGCCGCGCCCGGCGCGCCCGCCCGTCCCAATGCGGTGGGCACCGTCCTGGTGATTGATGATGAACTATCGGTGCGCGAAGTGATGACCCGCTTCCTGACCAAAGAAGGTTTTCAAGTAGTGTGCGCGCCCACCGGCCAGGAGGGCCTGCAACTGGCGCACGACTTGCGCCCCGACGCCATTACCCTGGACGTGCGAATGCCGGAGATGGACGGCTGGGCCGTGCTCACCGCGCTTAAAGCCGACCCGACGGTGGCGCACATCCCGGTGATCATGCTCACCATCGAAGACAATAAAAATCTCGGCTACACCCTCGGGGCCGCGGACTATTTGACCAAGCCCATAGACCGTCAGCGCCTGCTCACCATGTTAAGCAAATATCGGCGCGAGGCCGAGGCCACGATATTAATTGTGGACGATGACGCCGGCCTGCGCGATATTCTGCGGCGCTACCTCGAAAAAGAACACTGGCAGGTGCACGAAGCCGAAGATGGGCAGGTGGCGCTCGACCGGTTGGCTGAGCGGCGCCCGGCCATCATCCTGCTCGATTTGATGATGCCGGTAATGGACGGGTTCACCTTCCTGGACGAAATGCGCCGGCGCCCGGAGTGGCGGGATATTCCGGTGGTTGTCGTCACCGCCAAAAGCCTCTCCGCCGAAGAGCAGGCCCATCTGGATGGACATGTGGAGCGGGTTTTACAAAAAGGCGCCTATGATCGCGAGGCCCTCTTGCGTGAAGTGCGCCAACTGGTGGCCGCGCATTTGCCCCTCGTTAATTAGAGTATTTCTGTGAGCGAATCTCAATCCCCCCCACCGGCCTTTGTGCCGGGCGAAGAATTTTTTGCCAACCTGCGGCACGAACTCCGCACGCCGATGAATCACATCATTGGCTATAGCGAGATGCTAATCGAGGAAGCCAGCGATGGTGGCGCGCCCACCTACGTCCCCGATCTGCAAAAGATTCACACCGCTGGCGAACATTTACTGGGCCTCATCAACGACCTGCTCAACCCCTCGCAACTCGAAACCACCCAGCGCGAAGCCAACGCCGAAGAGTTCTGGTCCCACACCCGGCATGAACTCCGCACCCCGCTTAACCAGATCATTGGCTATAGTGAGATGTTGCAGGAAGAAGCCACCGAAGGTGGCGCCAAACATCTCCTGCCCGACTTGGAGAAAATCCGGGCGGCGGCCCGCCACCTCAACGGCCTGGTCAACGACTGGCTGACCCCGGAACGGATTGCCGCCGGCCAACTGGACCCGCGCCTGTCCCCGGTGGGCACGCCCGCCCCAACATTAACCGCCGCCCTGCGGGCCACCGAGCGCCTGAGCAAGCCGGTGGAACCCGACCACGGTCTGCTCTTGATCGTGGATGACAACGACGTTAACCGCGATATGCTTTCGCGCCGATTGGAGCGGCAAGGCTACACCGTGGTCGCCGCCGCCGATGGGCGGCAAGCCCTGGCCACGCTCGCCACGCAAAACTTCGATCTGGTTCTGTTGGACGTGATGATGCCGGAGATGGACGGCTATCAAACCCTGGAAGAACTCAAAGCCAACCCACAACTCCGCGATATCCCCGTCATCATGATCTCCGCCCTGGATGAAATCGAAAGCATCGTGCGGTGCATCCAAATGGGCGCGGAAGATTACCTGCCCAAACCGTTCGACCCAGTCCTCCTGCGCGCGCGCATTGGCGCCTCGCTGGAAAAGAAGCGCCTCCGCGACCAGGAACAGGCTTACCTGCAACAGATTGCCGCCGAAAAGAAACGCGCCGACGACCTGCTCCATGTTATTTTCCCCGACACTATTGTGGCCGAACTCAAAGCCTCCAATACCGTCACCCCGCGCCGCTATGACCATGTCGCCGTCATGTTTTGTGACATCGTTGACTTCACCACGTATTGCGATCAGCATCAGCCCGAGGAAGTGGTGGCCTATTTGCAGGAACTGGTGGTAACTTTCGAAGACCTGGCCGCGCGCTATGACCTGGAAAAAATCAAGACCGTGGGGGACGCGTTTATGACCACGGCCAATTTACTCAAACCGGTTGATAATCCGGTGTTGAATTGTGTAAAATGTGGTCTGGAAATGCTGGTCACCGCCCCCCGGTTGCGGGCCGGTTGGCAAGTCCGCCTGGGCATTCACTATGGCCCGCTGATTGCCGGGGTGGTTGGTCACCGCCAATACTTGTTTGATGTGTGGGGTGACACCGTCAACACCGCCGCCCGTGTGGAAGGTCTGGGCGTGCCGGGGGTCATCAACATCAGTGATGTGGCCTGGCGCCAGGTGGCCGATCTGTGTCAGGGCACCTCGCGCGGGGTTGTTCGGGTCAAGGGTAAAGGCGAAATGGAAATGTTTGTTGTGGAAAGTCTGCGCACCCAGCTGGATTAATTATTCCTGATATGGAAGGTACTTACGATGGCTAAAATCTTAATCGTTGAAGACAATGAAATGAACCGCGACATGCTCTCCCGTCGCTTGCAACGCAAAGGCTACGAAGTGATTATCGCGGTGGATGGCGGTGAGGGCGTTCACATGGCCCAAAGCCAGGCCCCGGACCTCATCTTGATGGACATGAGTCTGCCCGTGCTCGATGGCTGGGAAGCCACCCGCCAACTCAAAGCCGCCGACGCCACCAAGGGCATCCCCATCATGGGCCTCACCGCCCACGCCATGGCCGGTGACCGCGAAAAAGCCCTGGAAGCCGGGTGCGACGATTACGACACCAAGCCTATCGAGTTCCCGCGCTTGTTGGGCAAGATAGAAGCCCTCCTGGGGGGCAAAGCCGCTGGCTAAAAAAATCTCCGAGTTCTTCAAGAACTCGGAGATTTTTATTTATCTCACCGCCGCGCAAAATATTCCCGCAACACCTGCGTGTGCAGGGGGAAAGCCAGCTCCTCGAACTCCCGCAACACCACACACTCCAAAGTTTCCTCATTGGGGACGAAAGCCGCCAACACCGCCACCGACTGCGCGGGCGCGAGTCCAAAAACAATCAAAAACGTCCCGGCCGGATTGCTCAACGCTTGAAACAACTGGAGTGATTCTGGCCCGATGATGATGCCGGTCTCCTCGCGCAGTTCGCGCGCCCCGGCCTGTTGCCAGGTTTCCCCGCGATTGATATACCCGCCCGGCAGGGTGAGCTGACCCCGCGCGGGTTCGATGCCCCGGCGCACGGCCAGCACCCCGCCAGCCACGGGCAACACCACCACCGCCACCGGCGCCGGGTTCTGAAAACTCACCTCCCCGCACCCGGCGCACGCCCGGGGCCAGGCCTGTTGCTCGGCAAATGGCTGACCGCAGTAGGAACAAAAAGAATCTTTAATGGGCATAGGTCATCAACCGTAGGGGCGACGCATCCCACTCCGCTTTGCTTCGGGGACTATAGTGCGTCGCCCCTACTACGATAATAAAAACCGCAAGGCCTCTGGCAATCGCCGCGCCCACGCCGACTCGCTGTGTTCGCCATCGGTCTCCACCACATAGCGCAAATTCTTGTCCGGCTGATAGCCCTTTTCAATCAACAATTCATTCATTCGCCGCGCGCTATTTTCTTTCGTCCCGTGGTCGAGATAAATTTTGCCCGGGGCAAAAGCCGTGTAGCGCACATACTGATAAATCGCCCCAGAGCCATACCACAGCGCCGGGCTGAGACTCCCCACGAACCCGAACATCTGCGGGTGATGAAAAAAAGCATAGAGGCTGATCAGCCCGCCCATGGAAGACCCCAGCACCCCGGTGTGTTCCCGTTCGGCGCGGGTACGGAAGTCGCGGTCAATAGCGGGTTTAAGCGTCTCGGCCATAAACCGTAAATAAAGGTCACCGCGCCCCTCGTGCGTATGCCATTGAAAGGGGCTGTATTCGTGAATGCGTTCCTCACCTGCATGGTAGATGCCCACCACAATAGCTTCTACCCCCTCACCACTTAAGCGTTCCAGGGTCTCATCCACTTGCCATTCCTGTCCGGCGAAGCTGGCCGCCCGATCAAACAGATTTTGCCCGTCCTGCATATAGATGACCGGATAGCGGCGGTCACTGTGGGAATAAGACGGCGGCAAATAAACGACCACCGGGCGGTGGTTGTTCAGTTGTGGGCTATGAAAGTCCGGCAAAATTTTGAGCGTGCCAACGATGGAGTGATGACTCCGCCCGGTGTGGGAGAGATAGTCGTGCCAGTGCAAGGTGGATGATGCCTTTCAGGATATCTTCGGTCATGCCCGCGCGCGCGTGGCAGGCATCCAGCGGTTTGGATTAATGGCCGGGTTGGATGCCCGCTAAAAGCACGCGGGCATGACGACGGTGCGTAAGGTGAGTTATAAATCGCTGGTGAATTGTACCAACTTATCCCCGGCGGCGGTGAGCGTGGTGAGGGGTTCAATGGTCAGGGGTTGAGTGGGGCCGAATAGGTCGAGGAGGGCGGCGCGAATGGCCGCGAGGTCAGCCGCGCCTTGCACGCGGAAGTGGAGCGCGCCATCGGCGGTTTGGTGGAGGGCGTATTGCGCGATGGCGAGCGGGCGCAGGGCAATGGCGATATCAATGTTGTTAATAGCGCGGCCATCGGCGGCGCGGAAGAGTACGGGGGGCCGCCCGCTGAGTTGGGTGAGTGTGGGGAGTGAGCCGCGCCATTCCAGCGCGCCGTAATCGCCAGTGCGGTAGCGGAGCAGGGGGAGAAACGGATTGAAGCCGCCGCTGAGGGTGATTTCGCCGCGCACCCCCGGCGGGCACGGCCAACCGTCGGGGTCAAGGATTTCCACGTAGAGCCGGGGTTGAAGCAGGAAGTAGCAATCCTGCGCGGGGTCAGCAATCCCTATCGGCCCCGATTCGTTCATCGAGTACAGGTCAAGCACCGGGCAACGGAAATGGTCTTCGAGTTGGCGCTTAAGGCCGGGGAGTAGAGTCATCGCCGTGGAGACGAGGGCGGTAGGGTAATTGGTAATTTGTAAATGGAGGAGTTCGGAGAAGGCCAGCGGGTCGCCGGTGATGATTTCGGGGACGCAGTCGTCTAAAAATTTGGCGCGGTCGGTGGGGTCACGCCAGTCGGCGGGGTTGAGGTTGATTTTGATGAAGCCCGCGTCGTCGAGGACGGGGGTGACGGTGGCGTAGGTGTAGGTTTGTTTTTGATGGCAGACGAGGACGAGGCTGACGCGGTCGCCGCCCGCGAGGGTGAGGTGGTGCCGGGCGAGGGCGGCGCGAAGGAGGGGCAGGTAGAGCGCGAGGGTGTCGGCGTGGGTGAGGATGTCGAGCGGGTGGCCGCTGGTGCCAGAGGTGTTGTACACCACGAGGCCGTCGAGCGGTTGCGAGTCGGGGACGAAGGCCCAGGGTTCGCGGTGGAGGTCGGCGCGGTCGGTGGTGGGGAGGGCGAAGAACCCTTCGCCCTTGCTCAGGGGCGGGGGCGGCCCATCACGCCGATAGAGAGGAACATCGCGGTAGCAGTCCTGAACAAATGCGGTCAGCCACGCGGGGACTGCGCCGGGTTTCCAAGTGGGTGGGGTTTGGAGTTCGAGCGCAAACTCACGCGCGCGGTGTAATCCAGCGGGCGTGAGGCGATGCACGCCGGGGTGGGTGTAACGCGGGGCATGCGGGTGCTCCTCCAGCTTTTTGAGCAGGCGCGCGCCGGAGGTGGAGGCGAGAGGGATGCGGGCAAGCATGAGAGGGTTTGAGAATTGGTAATGGGGGTTTGTTTTTCGGTTTTTATTCCCGCATACTTTTCATTTCGGCTTCGCGCGCGGCTTCGGCGGCCATGGCGCGGCGGATGTCGGCGGCGCGTTCTTCGGCGGCGCGGGCGGCGGCGATGACCCGCTGACGCTCGGCGGTGTTGAGGGTGTTGTAACGGTCTTGCGCCTGAGCTTCGGTCTCCCCGGCGGGGCGCAGGTCGAGAGCGCGCAGGCAGAGGCGCGCGAGTTCTTCGCGGCGGTCGGGGTCGGTGATGAAGTGTTCGGCGGGGATGAGGTGGGCCAGTTCGGTGAGGCCTTCTTGGAGCAACGTGTGGATGTGGGCAGAGGCGGGCGGGTGTTCTTGAAACCAGGGGGCATGCAGAAGCCAGCAGGCGATGAGGGCCAGTTGTTGGCGGCGCTGGTCGCGCCGATTGGCCGAGGTGAAGGATTGGGCTTGGTCGGGGGTCAGTGGCGCGCCGCTGAGGTCATGCAACAAATCGGAGATGATGGCGGCGAGGTGGACCGTGCCTTTGTTCCCAGCGTGCGGCTCGGCCAGAAAATCGGCGGGGCACTCGGCGAGGCGGTGGAGGAGGGTTTCGAGGAGGGGGCCTGCTTGTGACATTGCTGATTGTGGATTGTTGATTTCTGATTGTCAATCAACAATCAGAAATCGGCAACCATAAATTTTCCAAAGACTTGGGTGCTGGGGCAGTCATCGCAGATGGGGAGGCGGTGGGTGCGTTGGCGCTCGGCGAAGAGGGTGGGGAGATGATGTAGGTCAGCGGTGGTGCAGAGGGTGCTGAGGTGAAGACCGTAGCCCTCACCCCCCGGCCCCCTCTCCTGACGCGCGGGAGAAGGCATGACCAAGTCAGAGGCTTTTGCGTCAGGAGAGGGGGCGTGAGGGGGGCTCATGTGAAAGGAGTTGGTGGTGAAACTGCAGGGGCTGAAATAGCCGTGTTCGTTGATGAAGAGGAAGTCGGTGCCGGGGGAGCAGGAGGTGATTGGTAAATGGTAATTGGCGGCGGAGGCGGAGAGGCGGTCGAGGTAGGCATCACTGCCGAGGAGGGCAAGGCCGCGCGGGGCGAGGCGGGCGCGGAGGGCGGGCAAAGCCGCGCGGAACGCGGCCACCTGTTCGGGATGCAGGGAATGGGCGGGGTAGAACTCGGGTCGGTCGCGTCCGCCGAGGGCGTTGAAAGTCAGTTCAGCGATGCCCCAATCGGCGAGCGTTTCGCAGAGGTCGGGGAAAGCATGAATGTTATCGCGCAGGAGGAGGGTGTTGACGCGGAGGCGCAGGTGCGGGGCGACGGCGCGGAGGGCGGCGATGTTTTCACGCAGTTGGGCAAAGAGGCCGGGCGCGCCACGCAGTTGGTCGTGCAGGGTGTCGAGGCCATCCAGGCTGATAGTCAGTTCGTCAAAGTTTTCGGCGAGGGTGCGGTGGATTTTTTCGGAGGTGAGCGCAGTGCCGTTAGTGGTGGCACTGAGGCGCAAATGGCAGTCATGCTTGAAGGTACGTGAGATTTCAAAGAGGGGCGGCCAACGCAGTGGTTCGCCGCCGAGCCAACTGACGAGGATATCGCGGGAATAAGTGTTGGCGTATTCGCCCAAGACCGCGCCGAAAGCCAAAACCTGTTCGGGGTTAGCTGAAGCGCGCGGGCGATGGAGATTGCGATCATAAGCGCAGAAGGGACAGGCGAGGTCACAGGCTTCGGTGATGCGCCAGACGATGATGAGGGTGGAGCATGGGGTGGGGGGCGTGAAGTGTGAGGCGTGGACCATCAGCGTGGGGTTAGCCCGAGTTGTTGGGTGTAATAATCTTGTACAGGCGGCGGGATCAAAGCCCAATGTGCGCGCGGGTTCTCACGCACGGCAGTCCCGGAGACGGGGAAGATTTTGCGGTCAATGTCCACGCAAATATGTCGCGCACCGAGGATGGCCGCGAGTGGGTCACCGTAGGCTTCGGAGGTGAAGACGTAGTCGGGGCCGGTCGGGACGTAGCGCCGGATGATGTTGAGCCAGATGTTCCAGAAGTCGGGGTGCTCTTCCGGGTATTGTGGCACCTCTTCGGTGGAGTGCTGGACATTGACGGTGGGATATAGCTCGCGCACCCACTGGTAGCGTAACGCGCCGGGGATGGGTTCGCGCTGGAGGGAGCAGACCAACACTGTGAGGTGGTCAACGCGCCTCTGCGCGGTTTCGATGAGGTGCATGTGACCGCGATGAAGAGGAAGAAATTTGCCGAGGAGAAAACCGGTAATCATGTGCTTAAGTATCAAGTGCCACGTATCACGTGGCACATATCGCGCATCATATCAGGTCGGAAGTGTATTGAATCACTTTATCGCCGAAGTCATTGACTTCTTCGAGGGTGAGGGCTTGGTCGGGGCCGAAGAGGGTGAGCAGGGCCGCGCGGACGGCGGCGAGGTTGGCGGTGGCGCGGAGGAGTTTGAGATGGAGTGAGCCATCAGTGTTTTGGTGCAGGGTGTATTGGGGCAGGGCGAATTGCTTGAGGATGCCGGTGATGTCGAGGTTGTTGAGGGTTTCACCATCGGCAGGGGCGTTCAATTGAACGCCCGTACGATTGATGCCTCTACGGTAGATGACGGGCGGGCGACCCTGTAACCCGACGAGGGTTGGCTGACCCGCGCGCCATTCGAGGCTGGCGTAGTCGTTGGTGCGGTAGCGCAGGAGGGGGACAAAAAAATTTAGGCCGCCGGTTAACGTGACTTCACCGCGCACCCCCGGCGGGCACGGGCAACCGCTGGGGTCAAGAATCTCCACGAATAGGCGGTGTTGTAAAAGCACATGGCCGCCCCCCGCTTGGTCTCCCCCGTTTGCAGGGGGGAGGCGCACCGCAATCGGCCCGCATTCGTTCATGCCATACATATCCAGCACCGGGCAACCAAAGTGCGCTTGCAGTTGTTCGCGGAGCGCCGGAGTCAACATCATGGCAGTAGATACAAGTGCCTTAGGGTAATGGGCAAGCGGTAATTGGGCGAGTTCGGCAAAGGCGATGGGGTCGCCGGTGTAAATTTCAGGGTTGCAGTCGTCGAGAAAGGCGGCGCGGTCGGCGGGGTCGCGCCAGTCGGCGGGGTGCAGATTTAATTTGAGATGCCCGGCCTCGTCTTGGTGCGGTGTGACCGAGGGGTAAGTGAATGACTTGCGTTGATAGCCGACGAGGATGCACGCGACTTGTCCGCGCCCACTGGTGAGTTCGATGCCATAACGGCGGAGGGCGGCTTTGATGAGCGGGGTATAGCATGCGCCGACCACTGGGTGCGAGGGGATGACGAGCGGATGGCCGGTGGTGCCGGAGGTGGCGTTGATGATGAGGTCGGCGAGCGGCGCGGAGTCGGGGACAAAGGCCCAGGGTTCGCGGCTGAGGTCGGCGCGGTCGGTGGTGGGGAGATCGGTGAAGAGGGCCGGACGATCACCGTAGCGCCGATAGAAGGGCACATCGTCAAAGCACAGAGTCAGGAAATCATCAAGCCACGCCGGGTAAGCGCCCGGTTCCCAACCGATGGTCGCGACGTTCAGTTCGGCTTCATAATCGCGCACCCGTTGCAGGTATTCGGCGGTGAGCCGATGACCACTCTGCGCCGTATAGCGCGGGGCATGCGGATGCTCACGGAGGCGTTGAAGCATGGTGCGGCCGTGAGATGTGAGGAGAGGAAAGCGGGCGGTGTCAGTCATAACTTCCAACTTCAAAATCCCAACTTCCAAGTCAAGCAGACTGTTGGGGAATAGGCTTGGGGTTTGAAGTTTGGGATTTGGAGTTTGAGATTTTCGATTTTCACTCCCTCGACCATTTGTCCGCCGCTTCCTCCGCTTCCTTCTTCGCCATTTCTTCGCGGATCTGGCGGGCGCGTTCCTCGGCGGCGCGGGCGGCGCGGATGACGCGCTGGCGTTCGGCGGTGTTAAGTGTGTTGTAGCGGTCCAGCGCCTGGGCATCGGTCTCGCCGCCGGGGCGCAGGTCCAGCGCCTTTAGGCACATCCGCGCCAACTCTTCGCGTCGGTCGGGGTCGGTAACGAAGACGGAAGCTTTCACCAATTGCGCGAGTTCGCCGAGGCCCACGGCTAAAAACTCATACGCTTTCTCGGCATACTGTTTGTCTTTGATAAACCACGGGTCGCGCAACAGCCACGCTGTAATCAATACCAGACTTAAGCGGTTGCGATGTTGTTTGGCATCTTTGGGCTGGAACGCCGCCGCTTGCGCTTTAATGAGTGGCTCGCCACCGAGGTCGTGGATGAGGTCGGAGACCACCGCCTCTACATGGATTTTTCCCGCTGACCCAATGCGCGGCTCGGCCAGAAATTCGGCGGGGCACTCGGTCAGGCGGCGGGTGAGGGATTCGAGGAGGGGGCCGTCGGTAGTCATGTCTCTCCATACTTAATCCGGCTAAACTCGCGGGCAAACGCCACCAGTTCTTCCCATGAGCGCACCACGTTAATCGTCCAGCCATCCGCATGGGCTTGGACTAAGTCTTTGTTGTTTTCCCATTTATTATAAAGATTCAACACCATCGTTCCGCCGCCGCGCGCTTTGGCGAGTGCCATGCGGGAGATGTCCCAACCGCTATTGTTCTTTTCATCTTTCTCAAACATCGTTGTAATGCCATCATCCGAGATGTGCAGGATATGCACCGGGCGGTCGGTGGGCTTGCGCGGCGTGTAAGTGTCGCGCAGGATATGGATGGGGAACGTGGTCGAACCGCCAAAGTAGCCGGTGAGGATGCCCAGAATTTTATGCTCGTCCCGCACAAAGCCATGCGTCGTGTCGAACTGCCCCGCGCCGCTCCACAACGTCACCTGCACCCGCGCCCCCACCCGCAGGGCCGAAAGCGCCATAATCGCGCCCGCCAACGTCAGGTACGAAACGTTCACTTGCGGGTTGGGCATCGAGCCGGAACAGTCCACATACAAATCCAAATCCACCGGCTCCTTCTTAGGCAGTGAACCTTGTTGCGTGCCCCACACCGTTTGCACCGTCGTCATGCCGGGGATGATGCGCGGGCTGACCAACACACTCTGCAGCCAGTCGGCATTTTCAAGCGGTTGGCCGATATCCCACGGCTCGTAGCCCTCAGCCAGCGGCTCTTCGGTTTCGGGGATGATGCGCGAAGGAAAGCGGATGAGATGCGGCACGGCCCGTTCACGATAATAGCGGATGGCGATTTCGTGGTCGCTCAGATTGAGACCGAGCGCCTTGAGAATTTGACCGTATTCGAAGGGCTGGCGATGTTGCCCCTCGCCGCCCCCGCGCCCGCCGGGTTGCGGTTTCCCCTGCGGTGCCCGGCCCTCGTCGGGGTTACCGAGTCCCGACAACTCCGGGTCCTGCGAGGGATGAATCGCTCCCTCGCGTTCGCCCGCTTCCATCTCCGTCAGTCCCTGCGGTAGAGCGCCGCCCCCGGCATTTTGCGTGTCGCGCCAGCCCTTCATCAAGTCCTGCATCGTCTGGCCGTTGTCCTGAAGCAAGTACGGCAAACACAACGCGGCGAACTTGCCCGCGCCATCCAGCCAATCTTTGGCATACACGCGGATGAGCCGCGCACCGAGGAGGGCATCGCCTTCGAGTTGCGCGTCAATGGGCCCTTTGGCGAGCGAGCCTTTTTGCAACCGCCACAGGATTTCAAACATCCGCATATAAAACGTCCACATCTTGTCCGGTGAGTCGTTGCCCAACGTCTCATACACGCCCGACTCGCTGAGGCCGTTGCTCCGTTGCAGACGGTCATTGATGAGCAAATCGCCGTACAGGTTGGCGATGAACGGCGCGAGGTGTTCCTTGGTGGGCAGGCCCCAGCGCATCCGCGCAATCATGCGGGCGTGGTCGGTCAGGTCGCCGGGCACGTACACATGATGCCCAATCTCGTGCGCTAAAATTTCCAGCGCGAAGTCATCCAACTGGGCCTTATGGATGTGCGCGAGGTTGATGACCACCGCTTGGTCATCAAACCGAATCATCGCAAAACTTTCGGTCAGGCCTTCTTTCTTAGCCTCCTCATCCGAGAAACACCAGCGCGGGTCGGAAAGTTTGGTGAACTTGCTCCACAGTTCGAGCGCGCGCGGCCACGCGGCCTGCCAGCGTTGCTTGAGCGCGATGAGGTCAGTGGGGGGAGGAACGCTGACGGCGCTGATAGGGCGCTGATTTTCGCTGATTGCTTTTGATTTCTTCTTGGCCACAGTGGATTACTTTTGACGGGCGGTCTCGTAAATTTTGCGGCGGACTTGGGGTTTGGGGCCAAAGTTGAGAACGAGGCCAACTTCGATGTCAGTGGCGCGGAGGTAGTTCAGCAATTGCGCCTCATGCTCGGGCGCGATGCTCTCTGCCGCTTTGATTTCCAAGATAATCACGCCATTGACCAGCAAATCCGCCTCGTAGTCGCCGACAATGATGCCATCATAGTGAACTTTGATGGCGACTTTGTGCTTAACGTCAAAGCCGCGTTTGCGAAGCTCGTGGATGAGCGCGTTGACATACACCCTCTCCAAAAAACCATAACCCAGCGCGTTGTAAACGTGATAAAAGGCGTTAATGATGGCATCGGTGAGCTCGCTGTGCTTGTAATTCTTGTTTGTAGTTTTCATTGCAGTTTTTGGAACGCTGACACC
>CAYUFY010000023.1:0-28514 GCA_964443795.1 uncultured Anaerolineales bacterium
CCACCGACTCTCTCTCCTTCACCCTCACCTCCCTCCTCCTCGCCCTCATCGGCTGGGGCGGGCTGGCCAACCTCGTCCTCACGGTTGACCCGCGCAAAAGCCTGTTCCCGCTCTGGCTGTTCTTTGTATTCTGGCTGGTGGCCCTCACTGGCACCGCCCTGCCCTTCGTGCGCTACCTCAACCGCCGCTTCGCCCACGCCCTGCCCCCCATCAACGTCATGCTCCGCCAGGCCATTTGGGTTGGATTGTTTGGCGCAACCATTGCCTGGTTGCAAAAGGGCGGCATTCTCAACCTCGCCATTGCCGCCCTGCTGGTCGCGGGCCTCGGCGGCGTGGAATGGTTCTTGCGCTGGCGCGAGACCTCGCGCTGGACACCCGAACCCGAAACCGCCGATGAGCCTGCGTGACCTGCCCTCGGTAGATAAACTCCTCGGCGAAAGCGCCGACCTCATCGCCGAATATGGGCGGCCACTAACCACAGAAATTTTCAGAGAACTGTTGGAGGCGGCCCGCGCGGATTTTCCCGCCCGAGGCGATACGCCGTCCCCGGACGAGTTGCTAACCCGCGCGCGCGCCCGGCTGGCGGCCCTCACCGCGCCCTCGCTCCGGCACGTCATCAATGCCTCGGGCGTGATTCTGCACACCAACCTCGGGCGCGCCCCGCTCGCCGAACAAGCGTTGACCCAAGCGGTGGCCGCCGCCCGCGGGTATTCGACGCTCGAATATGACCTCGCTAAAGGCGAACGCGGCTCACGCGCGGTTCACGCCGAGGCTTTGCTCACCCGCCTCACCGGGGCCGAGGCCGCGCTGGTGGTCAACAACAACGCCGCCGCCCTGCTCCTCATCCTCACCGCGCTCGCCAAAAACAAAGGCGTGCTTATCTCGCGCTCGCAACTCGTGGAAATCGGCGGGGGCTTTCGCGTGCCGGATGTGATGAAACAATCCGGCGCGAAGCTGGTGGAAGTGGGCACGACCAACCGCACCCACCTGCGCGATTTTCAGGATGCGCTCACCGACAAGACCGCGCTCATCCTCCGCGCCCACCATTCCAATTTCAAAATCATCGGCTTCACCACTGAACCGAGTTTGGAAGAACTGTGTTCGCTGGGCCTGCCGGTGGTGGACGACCTCGGCTCGGGCGCGTTGCTGGATACCGCAACCTTCGGGTTGGCGCACGAGCCGATGGTGCAAGAGTCGGTGCGGGCCGGGTGCGCGTTGGTGGCTTTCTCCGGGGATAAACTGCTCGGCGGGCCGCAAGCTGGCATCATCGTCGGCCAAAAAGAGTTGGTGGCAAAATTAAAGAAACACCCGCTGGCCCGCGCGCTCCGCGCCGATAAGCTGTGCCTAGCCGCGCTATCGGCCACACTCTTGTCGTATTTGCGCGATGCCGCGACCCGCGAAATCCCAGTTTGGCGTATGATTGCCCTGCCGTTGGAGGCGGTTGAACGGCGGGCCACCGCGTGGGCCGAGCAACTCCGCGCGGGCGCAAGCGAAAACGCGCGGGCGCGAATAACGGTGCGGGACGCGGAATCCACCATCGGCGGCGGGAGCCTGCCCGGGGAGATTCTTCCCACCAAAGTGGTGGCGCTTGCCGTAAAATCACCCAATGCGTTTGCGGCCAAACTCCGGCAGTTGCCCACGCCCATCATTGCCCGCGTGCTGGAGGGGCAGGTAACGCTCGACCCGCGCACGGTGCTGGAGACTGAAGAATCGGCTTTGGTGGCCGGGGTGCGCCAGTTATTGATGAGTGACAAGTGACATGACCGACGAACTCAACCACGCTTCGCTCCGCGCCTACCTTCAACGATTGGAAGACAATATCACCGCCGTCAAGCGCCGCTTGCAACGGTTCGAGGATGAGTTCGGGATGGACTCGGAGGTGTTCTACTCCAAACTGCAAAACGCCGAACTCGACGAGCGCCTGGAATATGCCGAGTGGGTGGGCGAGCATGAAATGTTGAAGCGCTTGACGAAGCAGCGGGATGATTTAAAAAAACGATTAAAAAAGTAACCACGTTACACCGATTACACGGATTTTTCTCCTGCTTCAATCCGTGTAATCGGTGTAATCCGTGGTTTCCAAAATCCCTGGAGACCTTACCATGAAATCTGACCTCGACCGTCTTATGACCGACCGCAAGTTCGACGCCCTGCTCGTCACGGGTGGCACGCACCACAACCCGCCCATGTATTACCTCGCCAACGGGGTGAGCATTGGTGAAAGCAGCATTTTGGTGAAGAAACGCGGCGAAGAGCCGATTTTGTTCGTAGCGGGCATGGAGCGCGACGAGGCCGCGAAGTCGGGTCTGCGGGTAGTGGATGCGAGCAAATACAAGTACCGTGACATTCTCAAAGAAGAAAAAGGCGACCGCTTGCGCGCCTCGGCCCGCCGCCTGAATATGATTTTCAAAGACGCGGGCGTGACCGGCACGGTGGCGGCGCTCGGCCAGAACGATATTGGCGCGGCCTACCGCCTGATGGAAGCCATTAGCGAACTCAACCCGGCGATTAATATGACCGGCGAGTTCAGCCAGAGCGTGTTTAGCCTCGCCACCGCCACCAAAGATGAGGCCGAGGTCAAACGCATCCGCGCGGTGGGCAAGAAGACCATGAGCATCGTGGCGGGCACCCAAGAATTTCTGGTCTCGCACAAAGCCAAGAACGGTTATCTGGTTAAAAAAGATGGTTCGCGTCTGACCGTCGGTGATGTGAAAAAGCACATCCGCCAACTGCATTTGGAGCAGAATGTCGCCGACACCGATTTCATCTTTGCCATTGGGCGCGACGCCGGCGTGCCGCACTCGCGCGGGGAAGACCGCGACCCCATCGCGCTGGGTAAGACCATTGTGTACGACATCTTCCCGCAAGAAGCCGGGGGCGGCTACTTTTACGATTTCACGCGCACCTGGTGCGTGGGCTACGCCCCGCCGGAAGTGGAACAGGTGTATGAAGATGTGCTGGGCGTTTTCAAGCAGGTCATGAAATCGCTCAAACCCGGCGAGAGTTGCAGTATCTATCAAAAGTTCACCGCCGATTATTTTGAGAAGCGCGGCCATGTCACCATCCAGACCAATCAAGAAACCACTGAGGGCTACGTCCACTCGCTCGGGCACGGCATTGGCCTGTTCATTCACGAGTCCCCTTCGCTCTCCGACTACGAAGGCAACACCGACAAACTCGACCCCGGCATCGTGGTCACGGTAGAGCCGGGCTTGTATTACCCCAGCAAAGGCTTCGGCGTGCGGATTGAAGATAGCGTGTGGCTGAACCCGAAGACCCTGAAGTTTGAAATACTGGCGAAGTATCCGTATGATTTAGTGCTTCCGGTGAAGGCAGTAAAGAGCAAAAGAAATTAACCACAGATTTCACGGATTTCACAGATTATTTTCCGACCTACCAAATCCGTGTAATCTGTGTAATCCGTGGTTTAAGTTTTTATGCCCCGAATTTTAGCCATCGAAACCTCCTGCGATGAAACCGCCGCCGCCGTGGTGGCGGACGGGACGACGATTCTCTCCAACATCGTCGCTTCGCAAGCGGCCCGCCACGCGCAATATGGCGGCGTGTTCCCCGAGGTCGCCGCGCGAATGCACGTCGAGGTCATCTATCAAGTTGTCCAGCAGGCCCTCGCCGACGCGCACCTGACTCTGAATGAGATGGATGCGATTGCGGTGACGCGCGGCCCCGGCCTGCCCGGCTCGTTGGTGGTGGGCCTGAACCTGGCCAAGGGCCTCGCGCTCGGGCGGGGGTTGCCGCTCCTGGGCGTGAACCACCTCGAGGGCCACGTCTATTCGCTTTGGTTGGCCGAGAATGCCCCGGCAGTGCGCTTCCCGGTCTTGGTACTCATCGTTTCGGGTGGGCACACTGAACTCATTTTGATGACTGACCACGGGCAATATCAGCGCCTGGGCGGGACGCTCGACGACGCGGCAGGCGAGGCCTTCGACAAGGTGGCGCGCCTGCTGGGGTTGCCGTACCCCGGCGGGCCGAGCCTCGAAAAAGCCGCGCTCACCGGCGAGGCCACGGCCTACAAGTTCCCGCGCGCTACCCTCCCCGGCACGTGGGATTTTTCCTTCAGCGGCCTCAAGACGGCTGTGTTATATGAAGTGAAGAAGCAACACCCCGGCCGCCCGATGACCGACCCGGCCCCGCTCGACTTAGCTGAGGTGCCAAATTTGGCGGCGAGTTTTCAGACCGCCATCGTGGACGCGCTGGTGGGCAAGACCGTGGCCGCGGCCAAACAGTTCGGCGTCACCGAAATTTTCGTGGCCGGCGGCGTGAGCGCCAACAAAAGCCTCAAAGCCGAGTTCGCCCGCCGCGCCGAAATCCCCGTGCGCGTGCCGCCGCTCGTGCTCTGCACCGACAACGCCGCCATGATCGCCGCCGCTGGCAATTTCCGCTTTCTCGCCGGCCAGCGCGACGCGCTCGATATAGATGTCCTGCCGAATTGGCGACTGGTGTGAAGTCAAAAGCTAGTTATCAGTCATCAGTTATCAGTTATCAGTCGCCAATGGCTTTGGTGCATAAATCGGATTTTTCGCTATGCAATCCCTAACTTAAGCCATCTTATGGATTCCTCTGGCGCAAACCTGCTGAAATCCGTCTTGATTTCTGGCTCAAAGTGGAGCCGAAAATATTCATGCACCAAAGCCATCGCCAATTACCATTTACTCGGATAGTTCGCTTAAATTTTTCGACTAACCCGAGATTCGAGAAAACGCCTAAAAAACAAGCGTTTTGCGAGGCACCAGCCTGGCTTCCCGATGGCATGAGAAATCGATGGCGAGACATAATGCGCCCGTGCCCCACTAGTCGCATACCTGAAACGCCCTAAAATAAGGCGAATCTGATCGAATCCTGGAAAGCCCGGAAAATTTAAGCGAACAACCTGTTTACTGATTACTGTTCACTGATTACTGTTCACTGATTACTGTTCACTGATTACTGTTCACTGCTCACTCCTCTCCCTCATGCCCTCCCCCCTCCTCCCCTCCCCCGTTGCTCTCATCGTCGGCGCGTCGTCCGGTATCGGTGAGGCGTTGGCCCGCCGCCTTGCCCGCGAGGGCTATAAAGTGGCGCTGGTGGCCCGCCGCGCCGAGCGCCTGCAAACCGTGTGCGATTCACTCAACACCGGCGCAGACACAATCGCGTTCCCTTACCCGCACGATGTGACCCAATACGACACCGTGCCCGCCACCTTCCAAACCATTCTGCGCGACCTGGGGCGGATTGATGTGGTGGTGTATTCGGCGGGCGCGATGCCCCCGGTGGAACCCAACGAATACAATTTTGATAAAGACCACGAGACCGTGGCAGGCAACCTGCTCGGCGCGATGGCCTGGCTTAATCAGGCCGCCCTGTATTTCGAGCGGCAAGGCTCCGGCCACATCATCGGCCTCTCGTCAGTGGCGGGCGAGCGTGGGCGCGTGGGCTACCCGGCCTATCAGGCCAGTAAAGCCGCGTTCACCTCATTCCTTGAATCCCTCCGCAATCGTCTCGCGCGCCAAGGCGTGCATGTCCTCACCGTCAAACCCGGCATGGTGGACACGGAGATGCTCCGCAACGTGAAACGCCGGCTGTGGGTCATCCGCCCCGAGCAAGCCGCCAACGATATTTACCGCGCCCTCAAACGCCGCCAACAAGTCATCTTCACCCCGGCGCGGTGGGAATGGGTGATGCTCATCATCCGCAATATCCCCTCATTTATTTTTAGGCGGATGTCGTTTTGATAGGCTTAGCGAATTGCCGTAACGCCTTACCCCCCAGCCCCCTCGACCTATGCTCCCCTCTTCTGACCGCAGCTTTATCGCGGTCAGGAGAGGGGTAGGGGGTGAGGCTGAGTGATTACAAACTAATCCGCGCCCGTTGGTTGTCGCGTTCCCGCGCGTTGGTTTACGCCCACACCTTTGGGAATAAATAACTGTTCGGGCTCATCCCAACGCGCGGGCGCGGATTAGCTTGAAAACCGTGCTACCCCATTAGCCGAGATTAACTGCCCCTCCATTCTCTAATCCCCCAACCCCCATTTGCTATCTCACCTTACGCGCTGTCATTCCGAGGTACGCCTTTTGCGCCGAGGAATCTCTACTTTAATATGTAGCGACTCCTCGCTATCGCTCGGAGTGACAGTCTCAAAATGGAACTTACTGCGTAAGGTGAATTACTATTTACCAATTACCCTCCTCTCATGTTCCCCTCTTTAGAGCGCCTCACCTCCCTCCAAAACTTTGGCCGCTCCATCTCCGCCCCGGCTTATCTCTACCGCCCTACCCACGCCGAGCAGGTTGCCGAACTCCTGCGCCTCGCCGAGAAAAATAATTTCACCATCGCCTTGCGCGGCGCGGGCCGCAGTTATGGCGATGCCGCATTGAACTCCGGCCAAATCGTCCTCGACCTGCGCCGCTTCAATCGCATTTTGGAATGGAACCCGCAGACCGGCGTCATCCGCGCCGAACCCGGCGTGACCATTCAACAACTCTGGCAAACCACGCTCGAAGATGGCTGGTGGCCGCCGGTGGTGCCCGGCACGCAGTTCCCCACCCTGGGCGGGTGCCTGGGCATGAACATCCACGGCAAGAACAATTACCACATGGGGCCGATTGGCGAACATGTTTTGGCCTTCACCGCGCTGCTGCCGACTGGCGAAGAAATTACCTGCACCCCCACGGAAAACACCGAACTCTTCCATGCCCTCATCTCCAGCGCGGGCACGCTGGGTGTGTTCACCTCCATTACATTACAACTCAAACGCATCTACTCTGGCCTGCTCGAAGTCGAGGCCTGGACCGCGCCCAATCTGCACACCGCGCTGACCGAGATTGACGCGCACAGAGATGCCGATTACATCGTGGGCTGGACGGATGGCCTCGTGGGCGGCTCCGCGCTCGGGCGCGCGGAACTGCACCGGGCCGCGTACCTCCCCGCGGGCACCGACCCCGATGCGGCGCGCACCCTCAGCCTCGACTATCAAACCTTGCCCGACACCTTCGTGGGGGTCATCCCTAAATCCACGATGTGGTTGTTCATGTATCCCTTCTTCCATAGCAACCTCGGCATGGGCCTCACCAACTTCGGCAAATATACCCTCGCGCAACTGAAGCACCACCATCACTATCGCCAATCGCTCATCGCCTTCAACTTTCTTTTAGATTACGTCCCCGGCTGGGAACGCGCCTACGGCTCGCGCGGCCTCATTCAATATCAGTGCTTCATTCCCAAAGCCACCGCCGCCGATGCCTTCACCGCCATCTTCCAACTCACCCAAAAGCGCGGCCTGCCCAACTACCTGAGCGTCCTCAAACGTCACCGCCCCGATAAATTTCTTTTCACCCACGCGGTGGATGGCTACTCCCTCGCCATGGATTACCGCGTCCCGCGCGACGTGCTGGCCCTCCAGCGCCTGGCCGATGACCTCAACCAGCTCGTCGTTGACGCGGGGGGCCGATTTTATTTTGCCAAAGACAGCACCTTGACCCCCGACATCGTCGCGCGGTATTTGGGAGAAGATACCCTCGCGCGCTACCGCGCCCTCAAGGCCCGCTGTGACCCGCGCGGGATTCTGCAAACCGACCTCTACCGCCGCGCCCTGCGCGGGGGCGGGACACCGTTTCCCCAGCATGATGCCCCGCTCGGCGTCTTTGCCCCACCCCCGGCGATGACCAAGAATCAATAACCAATTCTCCAAGCACCAATCCCTAACTACCAAACGCCTCATGCCCATCACCCTCGCCGCCCCTCGCCCCACGGTCCAAGCCCGCTTCCCCGATGGCCGCATTTTCGAAGCCCCGCCCGGCACCTTGCTGGAACCCATTATGAGCGCCGCCAATGGCACCGACGGCGCGCCGCTCATTGTGGCCGCGATTGTCAACGGCAAACTGCGCGAGCTGTTCAACCCGCTGCGGCAGGATTCCGACATCCTGCCGGTCCCCCTCACCGCCACCGATGGCGCGCGCATCTACCGCCGCTCGCTGGTCTTTATGCTCGTCGCCGCCGCTTATGAAATCTTCCCCGATGCCGAAATCTTCATCGAACACTCCGCCACCACCACCGGCGGCTACTTCTGCGAAGTGCGGGGTCGCGCCCCGTTCACGCAAGCCGAACTCGCGCAGATTGAAGCGCGTATGTGCGCCATCGTCCGCGAGAACACGCCGTTTATGAAAAGCGAGGTCTCCTGCACCGAGGCCGCCGAACTCTTTCGCCAGCGCGGCGAGGAGGACAAGGTGCGCCTGCTCGCCCACCGCAAAAAAGACAAGCTCGTTCTGTACTCCCTGCGCGGCTACCGTGATTATCTGCAAGGCTATATGGTGCCCTCGGCTGGCTACCTGCAACAATTTGCGCTCCACGCTTTCCCGCCGGGCTTCATGTTGCAGTTCCCCCACCAAGACCGGCCGGGTGAACTTCCGCCCCTCACGCCCTACCCCAAACTCTTCGAGGTCTTCGAAGAAGCCGGGCACTGGCTCGACCGGCTCGGCATCCGCAGTGCGGGCGCGCTTAACGACGCCATCACTTCGGGCCGCCTCCCCGAGGTCTCCCTCGTCGCCGAGGCCCTGCACGAATCGCGGATCGCCGCCATCGCGCGGGAGATCGCGGCCCAGCGGGAGCGGATCAAAGTCGTGCTCATCGCCGGGCCGTCGTCGTCGGGCAAGACCACCTTCTCCAAACGCCTCGCCATCCAACTGCTCGCCCACGGCTTGCGCCCGTTCCCGCTGGGCCTCGACGATTACTTTGTCAACCGCGAGCAGACCCCGCGCGACGAGAACGGTCAGCTCGATTACGAAACGCTCAAAGCCCTCGATCTGGCGCTGTTCAACGACAACCTGCGACAACTCATCGCCGGTCAGACCGCGCCCCTGCCGCATTACAATTTTTATACGGGGATGCGTGAGCCTGGCCCCAGCATCACCCTGGGCCCTGAGAGTTTAGTGATCGTGGAAGGCATTCATGGTCTCAACCCCGCGCTCATCCCCAGCCTCGACCCCGCCTGCGTCTACCGGGTCTACATTTCGGCGCTCACTCAGTTGAACTTGGATCGCCACAACCGCGTCAGTACCACCGACTCGCGCCTCCTGCGCCGCATCGTGCGCGACGCCGCCACACGCGGGTACACCGCCACCGCCACCCTCCGCCGGTGGGAATCCGTGCGGCGGGGTGAGAAACTGCACATCTTCCCATACCAAGACAACTGCGACGCGGTTTTTAATTCGGCGTTGGTGCACGAGCTATCCATCCTGCGCCCCCTGGCCGAGCCCCTCCTCCTGCAAGTCCGTCCCGACGCGCCCGAGTATATTGAAGCCAACCGGTTGCTCTCTTTTTTACAATGGTTTGAACCCGCCGCCCCCGACCATATCCCCAGCAACAGCATCTTGCGTGAGTTCGTCGGCGGCTCAATTCTGGAAAATTTCAAGTTGTGGCGGGAACCTGAGGGAAAGTAAGGGGCATTTTGTCCCAAACCATACATAATCCACCTAGTACTGGGGTTTGACTCTCTCGTTAACTACTTTTATACTAAGCGCATTAGCGGAGAGACACAAACGTGTTACAACAGTTTTTGGTTATGTGAGTCTTGATTGTCCATCTCTAGCGCGCATGAGCGTTCTCGGCGCGTTTTTGTTTTTCTCTCATCATGGTGGTTCATTTAGTTAAATTTTAGAGGAGGTGGCTTGCCCCCGGCAGTTAGATCAACATCCGGCCCCCAGTTATTTTAAACTTGCCCCCCAGTTAGGCGTAGGTCTTTAATATCGTTAGATACCTATCTCTTATAAGGAGAATGCCATGGTCCGAAACAAATTTTGGTCGCGCATCAGTTCATTTATAACTGTAGCGACATTGATTGTGAGTTCTGTGCAAGGCGGCGCGCTGGCGGCCATCCCCAGCCCCGTAACTTCGACGGCTACCGCGCAACGCCCGGCCGAGCAATCGGCGCAGGCCCCGGTTACGGCCTCTGGCCCAAGTAGTAAAGGTGGCACTTGGACCGACCCCAGTTTTCAATCCGCCCAGGATTTATTTCTCTCGCAGATTGTCGCGGAAACCGCCATCGAAGAAGATCTGCTGGCAAACTACGCCCAAATGGGCGACCAGTCTGTTATCATCATCGTCCAACTCAGTGATCCGGATGTGGTGAGCTATGCTGGCGGTATCGCCGGTTTGGCCCCCACTGCCCCCACCGGGGTGTCACCGTTCAATGCCCAAGCCCCGGCCAGCCAAGCCTATATGGCTTATCTGGCGAACAAGCAGGCTGAATTTGCCAAGACCGTGGCCCAAGTCAGCCCATCGGCCAAAGTCGTGGCGAACTATACCGCCGCGCTGAATGGTCTGGCGTTGAGCTTGCCCGCTTCGGATGTGGCGCAAGTCAGCGCGCTGGCCGGTGTGGCTGGCGTTTATAAGAACGAGATTGCGCACATTGACACGGATCGCGGCCCCACCTGGATCGGCGCTCCGGCGGTTTGGGCGCAACTGGGCGGCCAAGCCAATGCCGGCAAGGATATTCTGGTCGGCATCATTGACTCCGGTCTATGGTCGGCCAATCCGCTGTCCTCTACCCTCGTTTACACCAATCCCCACCCCTCATTTTCAGGTGAGGGCTATACCCTGCCGTTTACTAACACTACTAACACGGCGGTTATCACCCAAACTTTAGGTGTCTGCCATCCCACCAGCCCGCAAGCCAGCGATGGCACCTTTGCCTGCAACAATAAGGTCGTGGGTGGGTATTGGTACAACAGCAGCGGTATTGCCTGGGAGGCTGAATTTCACTCGCCGCTCGACAACGGGGGTCACGGTTCACACACCGGCTCCACCGTAGCCGGTAATGTAGTCACTGCGACCGTGCTTAATAACCCACTGGCGCTCGTTTCGGGCATGGCCCCGGCGGCGCGCATCATCGCCTACAAGGTCTGCTGGGAAGCCGACCCCGCCGATGCAAATGACGGCGGCTGTAGCAGTGCCGACAGCGCCTCGGCGATTGACCAAGCCATCCTAAATGGGGTCAACGTCCTGAACTTCTCCATCAGCGGCGGCACGAGCCCCACCACCGATGTGGTCGAATTAGCCTTCTTGCGCGCCCGCAAGGCCGGCATTTTTGTCTCTGCTTCAGCGGGTAACAGCGGCCCCACGGCCAGCACGGTGGCCCACCTTAGCCCGTGGCTTAACACCTCGGCGGCCATGCAACACGACCGCGCTTTCCGTTCCACGGTGGTGGTTACCTCCACCGTCGGCACGCCGACCACCGGCCTCAAGGGCGCTTCCGTCACCGCTGGCAAAGTTGGCAAGGCCGTGTTAGCCCCCCTGCAAGCCGGGGATACGTTCTACCCCAGCCGCTGTATGACCCCTTACGCGGCGGGCACTTTCCAATCCACCGATATCGTGATTTGCCGCCGCGGCGTGAACGCGCGGGTGGCGAAGGCCGCGAATGTGGCGGCGGGCGGAGCGGGGGGCTTCATCCTCGTCAATGCCTCAAATAACCAAGGTTTGGCATATGATTCTTATGTCATCCCGGGTGTACACCTCGAATACAACGCCACTTCCTACTCCACCGCTGGCAACGACCTGGTCACCTACCTGATGACCGTTGTGCCCACCAATGTGGTGACCATCACCCTCTCGGGTGGCCAAGCCAATTACGACGCCAACATAGGCGATGTGGTGGCCAGTTTCAGTTCCCGCGGCCCCACGGGCTTGAATATCATCAAACCCGATAACGCCGCCCCGGGCGTCGCCATCCTCGCGGGCTACACCCCGAACGGCTACGTCACGACCAACATCGCTGGGGAGCAGTTCGCCTTCTTGAACGGTACCTCCATGTCCAGTCCGCATACCGCGGGCGCGGGCGCGATTCTCAAATCGCTGTACCCGACCTGGACTCCGGCGCAAATTCAATCGGCGCTGATGACCAGCGCTACCCCCATCCTCAAAGAAGACGGGGTAACGCCCGCCAATCCGTTTGACCAGGGCACTGGCCGGTTGACTCTGGCCAAGGCCATCTCCGCGACCTTGTTGTTCGACGTGCCCAATTCGCAGTTTGACGAGTACGTCGCCGACACGCGCAAGATCGAAAATATCAATCTGCCCAGCCTGGCCCAAATGCAATGCGCCGGCACCTGCAGTTGGACGCGCGTAGCCAAGAGTATCATCTCCCCCACCGCCACCTACACCTGGAGCGTGCTGTCGGCAACCCCGGGTCTAGTCGTCTCCCTGGACCAAAATAGTTACACGGCCACGGCGAGCTCCAATCTGACTTTCACTGTTACGGCCAATGTGGTTGGCTTGCCGGTGGATGGCGCGTATGCCTATGCCCGCATTGTCCTGCGCGAAACCACCACCGGTATCGAAACGGCCATCCCCGTGGCGGTCATCCGCGTGCGTTCGCAATACGACACGAAACTCAGTTTTACCACCCCGCGCGACCAGGGCGGCAACACCTTCAATATCTTATCGGGTGACACCTTCGCCAATATCTACGCGGTGCGCTATGGCTTAACGGCGGCCAAAGTCACACCAGCGACGGCGTTAGGCGGCGACGATCAGGCTGCCGACAGTAATCCGCTCGACCCGGCGTATGGCTGGTTCCTCACGACCCAGACCCTGCCCTCCAGCCTGGGCCGGTACGTGGTTACCACTGGGGACTCCAACGCCTCAGATATAGACCTGTTTCTGTTGCTGGACTTGGACGGCAACAAACAGTTTGACTACCCCGACGACGTGATTGCCTCCAGCGCGGGCGGCTCAGCCAACGAGAAGGTTGACTTGCTGAACCTGCAAGCCTACGCCGGCAAACAGGTGTTGATTGCCGTGTACAACTGGTCGGGCGAGGTCAACGCGTCCTTCAACGTGCGCACCTGGCAGGTCACCCCCACGACCGACAATAGCCTACAGGTCAGCGGCCTGCCCAGCAGTCTGGCTCCCAACGACACCATTAACCCGCTGGTGACCTTCAACAAAGCCATGACCCCCGGTCAGTCGTACTATGGCCTGGTTAACATCGGCAATGCTGATATTGTCAACGACGTGGCGACCGTGATGATTAACGTCGTTCGTACCGACAGTGAAGTGGTGAAGACCAGCAACGCCACCGCCTCGGTTGGCGAAGTGCTGACCTACACCATCGTGTTGAAGAACCAGGACACCACCACCCGCACCTTCACCCTCACCGATGCCTTGCCCTCGGGCGTGACCTACATCCCCGGCTCGTTGAGCGGCGCGGGCGCCACCTACAGCGACACCTTGAATGCGGTGCTGGTGAGTGCGGTGATTCCGGGCCAGGTGTTAGCTACAAATTACTCGTATGAAGACAATGTGATGGCGGCAGACCTGGCAACTAAATCACCGTGGGGCGGTTACGTCGACCTGCCAACGGATTATGGTTTCTCGCCTGTCGGTTTGCCAGCTGGCGGTCTGGATGACTCCGTCTATTCGTTTGCGAACACTGGCTGTAACTGGACTCTCTACGGCACCAACAGTGGCGCAACCAATGGTCATCGCATTGGGTTCTCGACCAATGGCCTTTACTTCCCAGGCAACAGTGCCGGTGGCACAATCAGTGGCACCTTAGCCGTGACCTCAACCATCCCAACTGCTGCCCCACCCAATGCGTTTATCGCCGCACTTTGGGCCAACCTCACCTTGTCGCCCACAGCAGTGCTTACACCTGCCCTGTATGCAGCGAGTTCAGGTGCTTGCCCGAATCGGGCCATCGTGTACCAATTCGCTAACATCCATCCGCTTGGTAACGATAACACGCTCCTTAATTACGAACTACAAGCGGACACCACTGTGCCAAATGAGTACTGGGTCTTGTATGGCAACATCTCCGGCACGGTACCCGGTGCCGTGGTGGGTGTGGAAAACTGGGCGGGCGATCTCGGTTTAGCGTATCCAGGAACCATCACCTCGAACCGCGTGATTCACTACTATCGCCCACTGATTGCCGCGCCACCCATCACCGTCACCTTCCAGGTTACGGTCAGCAATGGGTTGAACGTCGGCAACATGGTCACCAACACTGCCAACTACATGGTGGATGCGGCTAACACGGGTCTTATCCCGGTGAAGTCAGCGTTCCAAGTGGGCACGTCTTCGGCCAGCCCCTCGCCGAACACCAGCCAACCGGCCGGCGCCGGCAAAGCGATGACCTATACCCTGTATGTGACCAACACCGGCACGTTGACCGACACGTTCGATGTGTCGCTCAACGGGTTCTCCTTCCTGCCGTCCCTCTCGTCGTATGTGGTCGGCCCGTTGGGTCCTGGCGGCGCTCCCGCCGGTCCTCAGCAACCCGCCCCGGCCGCCCCCTTGCCATCGGTTGGCTCGGTGGTCTTGAGTGTGGCCATCCCCGCCACCGCCGCCAATGGTCAATCCAGCACGACGACGGTGGCTTTCACCTCGCGGGTAGATCCGTCCAAGACGTACACAGTCGGGGTCACAACCACGGCCGTCAACGTCGCGACCGACCTGACCATATCGGCGCCCGGCACGGCCCTAGTAAACACCACTGTCATGGCCACGGCCAGAGTCACCGACACCGGCGGCTTGCCCATGGCCAATCAGCCCGTGCTCTTCAGCGCCAACCAGTTCGGGGCGGCCCTCTCCGGCCTGAACGAAGCGCCAATACCTGTGACCACGACCGCTGGCACCGGCGCACTCAGCTTCACTTATGACCCCGCCACTCAGCGACTGACATACATCGGTTCCGTATCGGGCCTGACGACGAATGTGAGTGCGGCGCACATCCACACCGGCACCGTCGGTGTGCCCGGTAGCGTCCTCTTCCCATTGACGTATGTCACCTCCACCAATGGCGCGACCTTCGCCGGCGTGGTGACGTTGACCACGGCCAGCGAGGCCTTGCTGTACACCGGCGGACTGTATGTCAATGTCCATACCGCCACCAACCCCGGCGGTGAGGTGCGTGGCAATATCCTGGATGGCACTTTCACAGCGCTGTTGGCTGGCGCTTACGAAGTGCCGCCCGTCGCGACCACCGGCGTCGGAGCGATCTACTTCACCTTTAACCCGGCCACGAATGGGATGAGCTACACCGGCCAGGTGGCTGGCTTGTCGTCGAACGTCACCAACGCGCATATCCACACCGGCGCGGTGGGCGTAGCCGGCCCGCCCATAATCTCGCTGACGTATATCACGACGACGAATGGCGCAGTGTTCTCGGGGAGTCTCAATATGACCGAGACCGTCGCCCTGAACACCTACCTGGCCGGCGGCCTGTACGTCAACGTCCACACCACCAATAACTCCGGCGGTGAGGTGCGCGGGCAAATCATGGTCGGCACCACCTTCGTCACCGATGCGGAAGGCAAAGCTAGCGCTCCGGTCACGAAGACCTCGGCTGGGCCTGTGACAGTGACAGCCATCACAGGTGGCTTGAAAGCCAGCACAACCATTACGTTCGTGCAATACAAGCTTTATCTGCCACTGATAAGTCGGTAACGCTCGTTCATTTATCGGCAGACTCGGGGTGAGGCGCTAGGCTGGCCTCACCCCCCAGCCCCTCTCTCACCGTTTGCAAGCTCAATCGGGGCGGTGAGAGAGGGGGTTTGGTTTATTGGAGTCGATGATTCAGATAGTCCAGCGTCTCGACGCCTCGCGAACCCGGCTTCGGAAAAGCCCGGAGGTGACAGGAGGCAACGATGTCCCAGTCAATATCCATGCATCCCTTCAAGATACTCGGGTTAGTCACTCTGTTAGCGCTAGTCTATTTGCCTGTCGGCACAATCAGTCCACAAGTCTATGCGGCTGAAGACACGCCCGAAGCCGCCGAGTCGCCAAAAGCCATCTTTGCCGATTGCGGGGATGGAATCCAAACCAGCGGGGCTTTCTATCGAATATGTATGCCTAAGCCCGAGCTTCAGCCACTCATTCCCCCGTGGAATGGCGCGGTGATAGTTTATGCCCATGGCTATGTCGCCCCCAATCAGCCGATGGGCATCCCCGAAGACCAACTCCGCTTGGCCGATGGCACTTCACTACCCGACGCCGCGGCACTACAGGGTTATGCTTTCGCCACGACCAGCTATTCCATCAACGGTTTGGCCGTGCGCGAAGGCCTGGCCGACCTGGCAGACCTGGTCGCTATTTTCAAAGCCGCCCATCCCACGGTCAAAAAAGTATATCTGGTGGGTGCGTCAGAAGGCGGGTTGATTACCACCCTCGCTATTGAACAATATCCGGACACCTTTAGCGGGGGACTGGCCTTGTGTGGCCCCATTGGCGACTTCCGGCAACAAATCAATTATTGGGGGGATTTTCGGGTAGCCTTTGATTATTTTTTCCCCGGCCTCATGCAGGCCAGCACGCCGGTTTCCATTACCCAAACCCTGATAGACAATTGGGATACCCACTACACCACCGTCATCTTGCCCGCGATTTTAAATCCCGCCAACTCGCTGACGGTGACGCAACTTTTATCCGTTACGCAAGTGCCATACGTCCCGACGGATACGACTACCATCTCACAAACCATCTATGGCGTACTGTGGTACAACGTCTTTGCCACCAATGACGGCCTGGCCAAGTTGGGCGGTCAACCGTTTGATAATGCCACCCGGATCTACACCGGTTCCCTGAATGATGCTCAACTTAATTTGGCGGTACCCCGCTTCACCGCCAGCCCGACGGCGACCGCCAATATCCAGGCTTATTATCAGACAACTGGCCAGCCACGGGTTCCACTCGTCACTCAGCACACGACGCTTGACCCGATTGTGCCTAACTGGCATGCCGATCGCTATCGCACCAAAGTATTAGCCCGCGGGTGGGGGCCCCGCCATGACTATTCGTCAGTCGCGCGTTATGGCCACTGCAATTTTAACAGCGCGGATATCCAGACCTCTTTGGGATTGTTAGTAAGTCGGGTGGCCAGTCCGCCTCCTTTCAGGAACTTTTTGGCGCTCATCCAACGTTGATTTGATATGCGCGTACCATTTCATCTGTTTGCAATAATTGCGGTTGAACTCAGTCTGCTGGCCAGTTGTGCCTTAGACCCCCCCACGAACACGCCATCCCGGCCCAGTGGCCCTGTCACGCCCGCCCCACCAGCCTCCAATCTCACTCCCGAGGCCACTTCCAGCCTGCCCAGTGTCTATCACCTCGCCCCGCCGGATGCCTCGGAGACCGGGCTCCCCACCTGGCTGGAGGGCGCGCAACTGTTCAGCGTGGAGGGCCATCCACCGGCAGTGCTCTTGCAACTGACCGGTTCTCTGCCCACGCCCTGCTATAAACTCCAGGTGACGGTGTCGGCCCCCGATGCGCACCAGGCCATCCATGTCACGGTGGCGGCTCCGCTCGATACCCGCGCCGTATGCACTCAAGTCATAACCCCCTTTGAGAAACAATTCCCGTTAGGCACATTGGCTTCAGGCGCCTATCAAGTCTGGGTCAATGACACGCAGATTGGCGGATTTAATCTACCGTGATTAATCATTTCTTAACCCATCTGTGACCATCCTCACCCCTACCGTAGGTATTTCGTAGTTGACTCTCGCCATGACTCGGCCTATACTGCAAACAATCTACCCGGAGGGAATTTACGGCCTGATGCGCCGAGCCGCACTGATTACATGCAAGGAATTTTGGCTGACTTAGAAAGCACACAGCGTATCTTTACGCCTGTGTGCTTTTTTATTTATTTTTTTCAACCCACCCCATCTCATCTCTCACACTGGAGGCAACTATGATGGACTATGCAGGCAAAATTGCGAAAGCCAAGAAATATGCGGAAGAGCGGGAACGCTTTAAGTTCGACCAGTTTAATGTGACTTTTCAAGGCGATAACAATCCCCATCAGGTCAGTTTCGATAAAGGCATGTTTCATTGTGATTGTGAGTTCTTTATCATGCACCGCTGGTGTTGCCATACCCGCGCGCTGGAGATCGTCCTCGACAAAATGGTGCCCGCGCCCGCCGCGGCGTAAAAAGTAACGCAACTCGATTTTGACTGGGCGAGGCCGAGCGTGGCCTCGCCCAGTTTCATTTAAAACGCCGATGGTATAATCGCGCCTAACGACCTCCGGCGGGGCTAAACCCCGCCGTTTGCTTGTCTCACTCGCGGAAACGGATGCACCAATGAAACGTTGGCAATTTTGGGTAGGGGTGCTGATTAGCATTGTCTTTTTATGGCTGGCCCTGCGCGGGCTAAAACTGAGTGACGTGTGGGGCTCCCTCCAAACGGCCAATTATCTATGGCTCATCCCCGGCGTGGCGGTGTACTTTGTGGGCGTGTGGGCGCGCGCCTGGCGCTGGCACTACCTCCTCAAGCCGATTAAAGCCATCCCCACCCAGGCCATGTTCCCGGTAGTCGCCATCGGCTACATGGGCAACAACATTTACCCGGCCCGCGCGGGCGAGGTGCTCCGGGCGTATATCCTGCGCCGCCAGCAAGGCGTGCCCGTGAGCGCCAGCCTGGCCACCATCATCGTTGAGCGCATCTTCGATGGGGTGGTGATGTTGATGTTCGTGTTCTTCAACCTGCAGGGTCTGGCGCAACTCACCCATGACTCGGGCTTCGCCGGCAGTATCCAGACCGTGGCGGTGTGGGGAACCGTGGCGTTTGCCGGGGCTTTGGCGGCCTTCCTGCTCGCGGCCATGTTCCCGCACCAATCGCTGGGGCTGTACCACCGGCTGGTCGCGCCCCGCCTCCCCGAGGGCGTGCGCGCTAAAGCCACCGGGATGCTGGTCAGCTTTTGGACCGGACTCGAAGCCCTGCGCTCACCGCAAAGCATCCTCATGGTGTTTGTCACCTCGGTCGTCATCTGGTTGCTGGAAACCGCCAAATATTATTTTGTCACCTTTGCCTTTAATTTCAACGTGAGTTTCTTTGCGCTCATGCTGATGAACGGCATCGTCAATCTGGCCACCACCATCCCCTCGGCGCCGGGGTATGTGGGCACGTTCGACACGCCGGGCATCGCGGTGCTGGTGGCCTATGGCGTGGAGCCGGGCATCGCCGCCGGGTACACGCTCACCCTGCACGCCGCGTTGTGGTTGCCCATCACGCTCCTCGGCGCGTATTATATGGCGCGCGAGGGCCTGCAGTGGGATAAGGTGCAGGCGGAATATCAGACTCTGGAAAAGGAAGAACCCCCCGTATGAAAAAAATCGCCATCATCGGCGCGGGGCCCGCGGGCCTCGCCGCCGCCTATGACCTCACCCGCGCCGGCCACCGCGTTATCATCTTCGAGGGTGCGCCGCAGGTAGGTGGCCTTGCCGCCGGGTTCAAAGCACCCCATTGGGATTGGAGTCTGGAAAAGTTTTATCATCACTGGTTTCAGAGTGATAGCGCCATCCTCGGCCTCATTAACGAACTGGGGTGGAGCGAGCAGGTTTTATTTCCGCGCCCGTTCACCGTTATTTATCATGAGGGTAAGTTTCATCCGTTCGATTCCATCTTCACCAATATGCCGCTGTTTCTCTTGCGGCATTTTCCAATCTGGGATGTCATCCGCTTCGGGCTGGCGGGGGCGTATCTGCGGTTCTCGCCCTACTGGCAACCGCTCGAAAAAGTGACTGCCGATGAATGGACCCGCCGCTGGTTCGGCCAAAATGTCTATAAAATTTTTTTTCGGCCCATGCTGGTAAGCAAATTCGGTGAAGACAATCTGCCGGTAGTCAACATGGCGTGGCTGTGGGCGCGGATGCATTCCCGCACCACGCGCCTGGGCACATTTGTGGGCGGGTTCCAGGCGTTCATGGATAAACTGGCGGAGGTTGTGCAACAACAAGGCGCGGAAGTGCGCCTGAACAGTGCGGTGACGGGGATAAAGGCAAACTCCAGATCCCAAGATTCAAAATCTAAAATCACGGTGGAGACGAGCGCCGGTTCAGAAGAGTTCGAGGCCGTCATCTCTACCTCCTCGCCCGCGCTGATGGCCAAGTTGGCTCCCGATTTACCCGACGCGTATTCGGCGCAACTGCGCGCGCTCAAAAGCATGGGCGCGGTGGTCATGATCATCACGCTCAAACAGCAACTGACTCACTACTATTGGCATAACCTGCCCAAAGAAGCCGGGTTCCCGTTTTTGGCGTTGGTGGAACACACCAACTATATTGACAAGCAACATTACGGCGGCGACCACATTCTGTACTGCGGCGATTACGTGGACCCCAGCCATGAGTATTTTCAGTTGAGTAAAGAAGACTTGCTGGAAAAATTTCTACCGGCGCTCCAACGCTTCAACCCGGCCTTTGAGCGCAGTTGGGTAAAAGACACCTGGCTATGGAAAACGGCGTATGCTCAGCCGGTGCCCCCCGTGAACCACTCCCAAAACATCCCCCCACTCCGCACGCCGGTGCCGGGCTTGTATTTTGCTTCGATGAGTCAGGTATACCCGTGGGACCGCGGCACAAATTTCGCGGTGGAGATTGGGCGCAAGGTGGCGCAGTTGGTTTTAGCCGACAACTAATGTTTGACCAGCAAGCGGTCTTCAGCTTGATACTTGCGCTGTAAAGCGTCGGCCTGAGCGCTGAGGTCAACCATCCAACCGCCAATGGCGCTGGAGAGCAGGACCAACACCGCCGGGGCGTACCACACCCCGGTGGCAATTGAATAATAAGCCGGGACGCGGCCCACGAGGGTGAGGCCCCACAAACCACACGCCAGCCCCACCCATAATTGCCCCCGCCGGGCCAACCAGGCGCCCAACGCGCCAATCAACACCGCAGGTGAAGCCAGCAAAATCGCGCTGGCCGTAATCAACGTCACATTTTGCGCGAGAGTCATCACCGAGGGGCGCGACCAAATCCAGGGGACCAGAATCCGCGTCGCCAGTTGATGGGCGACCAGCCCCAGGGTGTTGCCGGATAAAACCAACACGGTCACCCAACCCCACGCGCGGGCCTTGGTCAACATCCTTAAGCACTCACCGCCAGCTTCACCACCGTCACCCCATCACCGCCCTCTTCCTCCTTGCCACTGGCATGACTCTTAACCACGGGGCTGGAGCGCAAGAAATTCCGCACGCCTTCGCGGAGTTTGCCCGTGCCCTTGCCGTGAATAATCCGCACCCACGGCAACCCCGCCAGATATGCCGCATCCAAATAGTGTTCCAGTTCGGGCAGGGCTTCATCCACGGTCTGGCCGCGAATATCGAGCTCCAGGCCGGGCGAAGGCGAGACGGGAGCGGGGGGGGCCGGGGGGATGAATTTGGCCGAAGCCGGTTCTTCGGACAAACCGCTCCGTAACTCCAGTTCTTCCAATTTAGCGCGGACCCGCAGGCGACCCACTTGCACTTCGGCCTCAGTGGCGGTGAGCGCGGTGACCACCCCGATGGAGTTGAGGGCTTTGAGTTTGACGGTGTCGCCCAGCCGGACGGCGCGCTTGCGCCCGGTGGGTGACTGGAGCGGGGCTACCGGTGCCACGGGGACAGTCTGCTTTTCCTCGGCCACTTCCAGCGCCGTTTCCACCTCGGTCACAACTTCCATGGCCCTTCGGCTATCGCTCAGGGGCGCGGCGCGAGCCAGTTTGCGTTTGAGTTCGCGCATCTCTTCGCGCAGGTCGTCGAGTTCTTTTTGGGCGAGCGCACGGGTCTCAGCCATGATTTTGGCGCGCTCGCTCTCGATGCCTTCCAAGCGGCGGGCCAGTTTGCGCTCCAGCTCTTCGGCATCAATCCGGGCTTCTTCGGCCAGCGTGCGCTCACTGCGGACAATTTCGCGTTGGCGGTGAATCTCGTCGAGGAGTTTTTCGGCTTCGAGATCGGTCTGGGCCACCATGGTTTTCGCGTCGGCGATGATGGTGGGGTCGAGGCCGAGCCGCGCGGCAATGGCAAACGCGTTCGAGCGCCCGGGCAGGCCGATGGTCAGGTGATACGTCGGGCGCAGAGTCTCCAAATCAAATTCCACGCTGGCGTTGCGGACCCCCGAAGTATTGTGGGCGTAGCCCTTGAGTTCGGGATAGTGCGTGGCGACGAGCGTGGTCGCGCCGAGGTCGAGCAGATAGGACAAAATCGCGCGGGCGATGGCCGAGCCTTCGGCGGGGTCGGTGCCCGAGCCGAGTTCGTCCACGATGACGAGCGTTTTGTCGTTGACGTGTTTGAGGATGCGGATGGTGTTGGTGATGTGCGCCGAGAAGGTGGACAGCGATTGTTCGATAGATTGCTCGTCGCCGATGTCGGCAAAGATGTCTTGGAAAATAGAAATCTCGGAGCCGGACTGCGCGGGGATGTGCAAGCCGCACTGGGCCATGAGCGCGAGCAAGCCCACGGTCTTGAGGCTGACGGTTTTGCCGCCGGTGTTGGGGCCGGTGAGGACGAGGACGTAAGTTTCCGCGTCAAACTCCATATCCACCGGCACGACGGTTTCGGGGTTGAGCAGGGGGTGGCGCGCGGCGCGGAGTTGGATGGTGGTGCCGGGGTGGGAACGAGTGGAGGTCGGAGGTCGGAGGTCGGAGGTTGGGGGTCTGACTTCTGATTTCTGACTTCTAATCTCTCTCAGCACCGGCTCGGTCGCCCTAATGGCGTCGGCGTATTTGGCTTTGGCGAAGGCGAGGTCGAGGGCGGCCAGGGCTTCGACAGTGGCGATGACTTGATCGGCGTGGTCGCCAACGATTTTGGAGAGTTCGGCCATGATGCGCCGAATCTCGTTTTGCTCTTCGAGTTGTTTTTCGCGCCAGGTGTTGTTGAGTTCGACGGTGGAGAGTGGCTCAATAAAAATGGTCGCGCCGGAGGCCGACTGGTCGTGGACGATGCCGCGGATGCGGCCTTTGAAATCGGCTTTGACCGGGATGACGTAGCGGCCATCACGCTGGGTGATGATGAACTCTTGCAGGTGGGGGGTGTGGCGCGGGTCGGTGAGGATGCGGTTGAGTTTGTCGAGCAGGCGGTCGTGGGCCACCTTCATCTCGCGGCGGATGCTGGCGAGTCGTTCGGAGGCGGAGTCGAGCACCTCGCCGCGCTCATCAATGGTGCGGCCAATGGTTTCGATGAGGCCGGGGATTTCCTGAATGCCGCCCGTGAGGCGCGCGAGGCGCGGGAACTGGTCGGCGAGTTTGGAGAGGATGCGGGCCAGCGTGCGCCCGGCGATGAGGGTGTTCTTCAGGTCAAGCATCTCGCCGGGGGTCAGCACGCCCGCGCGGGCGGCGGTCTGCGCGTGGGGGCGCACATCGCGCGCCCCGCCGATGGTCACATCGGTCTTGACCGCGAGCAGTTTGCGGGCCTCGGTGGTCTCTTGTTGGCGGCGGCGCGCTGCGGGCAGATCAGCGGTCGGTTCCAGTTCCAACGCCAAAGCCGCGCCCGCCGAGAACGAGGTGTGCTGGCGCAGGCGCTCGAGGATTTTGGGGAGTTCGAGGACGTGAATGGATTTAGCGTCCATAAGCATTTAGCAACGGATGAAACAGATGGGACAGATTGTAATCGAAAAGGGGGAACTGAAAAGTGAGGTGCGCTTCACTTTTCGTTATCGGGGGTGAGTGCGGTGGCGTTCCACGCTCGCCGGGTTATTGACTTATGAAACGGCCTCAACCGGTTCGGGGGCGGCGGTCTGTTGCTGGTCAGCGGCGATGAACCCCCCGATGCCGTTGAACATGGCTTCGTACTTCAGTATATTTTTCATGACGAACCGCATCAGGGGTGCGGCGAGCGGGCGCGGCAAAGGAAAGGGGAATTTGAGAAACTTGATCACGTCACGCACGCGGGTGTGCGAGCCATCGCCGAGCGGTTCGAGATAAAGCGTCTCGACCATGGTGAGGTTGGGGTCCACCGAGTGCGCGGTGAAGTAGTCAAAGGGCCGCCAGTCGAGGAAAGTTTCAACGGTGGTGGACTGGCCATGGTCACAATGATTCACGGCCCCGGTCGTGGTGCGTCCGCGCGGGCGGGCGACCACGCTAAACTTGACACCATGCGCCCAAAGTTCGCGGCGGCGGGGTTCGGTGAGCCAGTCCCACACCACCGACGGCGGGGCGGGACACTCGCAGGTCACAAGGTAGTCGGCGTCTTTGGGTTCGACCACTTCGCGGCGGGCGGCCAGTAGTTCGGCGCGCCGGGCGCGCAGGTCGAAGCTCTGGGTGAGCACTTCGCCCAGATGCGCGTAAGTTTCAACTTGCGCGTGCATTTCTGTGAGCGGCAGGCCGAGGTGTTCAAGACCGCGCTCGGTGAAGAGGGCGTAGGCTTTCCAGCCGGTGGCTTCGGTGAGGTGATTTTTCATGAGCCGATGCGCGAGGTTCACATCGGAGCCGACCAGTTCGCGGATGCCGGAGACTTGCTGAACAATGTAATCACCATGATGGACAAAAAACTTCAGGTCCAGGTTAGGCATATTCTGGCAGGCGGTGCAGGTGCAGGTAGTGCGGCGGTGCGAGGAGTCCCGTCGGTCACAGAAGGCCATATAGGTCATCTCAACCAATTCCAGCAAGGTTTCGCCGCGCGGGAGATTGGCCTCGGGCGTGTAGGCAAAGACCGCGTCGCCCTCCAGCTTGGCTATCGTCAGCACGACCTTGAATTTGCCGACAATGGTTTCCAGCAGGTCGGTGAGAATCTCATGCGCGTGGTCGAGTTCAACACCGGCCAGGTAGGCGGTGTAGCCGGAAATGTCGGCAAGGACGAGGTAGCCGTGTTGCGTCATGGAGTGAGGGTTGCTGGCTGATTACGTTTCACTTGGTGCCAGCGCGCGTTGTTCTTCAATCACCAATAGCACCAGTTTTTTTAGGGAGGTCTCGATTTGAGACTTCAGCATCGCGGTGAACATCAGCTTGCGGACGAAGGCGGGCAGGGACATTTTACCTTTGGCATGGATATGGAGCCGCGTGCCCGCGTTGGCGGGCAGTGGCTCAAACTGATAGGTCATCAGCATGGGGCCGCTGGCGCCTTCGAATGTGAAATAGTCGAAGGGCCGCCAATCGAGGAACGTTTCGGAGTTAAGCAGTTCTTTGCCATGGATACAGTGACTTTGCGTGCCCACCCCGGTGCGGCCGTTTTCTCCAAGCACCCACCGAAAGGTATCAAAGCCTGACCATTGGACACGCTTACGTGGCTCATTCACCCAATCCCAGAGCACGGGCGGGGGCGCGGGGAAATCCTGGGTACACCCAAAATCGGCGTCAGCGGCGGTGAGGAAGACCGGATGCGCGTCTTTAATTTCTTGATAGCGCTGGCGCAGATTATAGGAGAGGGTCTGGACTTCTCCCAGATGCTCATAGGTTTCCGGTTGGGCGTGCATGCCGGCGGGGCGCAGGCCGAGGTGGTTGAGACTGCTTTCAGTGAAGAGCGCGTAGGCTTTCCAGCCAGTGGCTTCGGCCACATGGTTCTTGAGCAACCGATGAACCAGATTCACATCCGAGCCGACAAGTTCTTTGATGCCGGAGATATTTTGCACGATGAAATCCCCGTGATGCGCCAGGAACTTCAGGTCGAGGTTAGGCATATTGCGACAAGCATTGCACTCACAGATGGTGCGGCGATGCGCGGCAGCCACATGGTCGCGGAAGGCGACATAGGTGGACTCCATTAATTCGAGCAGGGTCTCGCCGCGCGACAATTTTTCTTCGACGACATAGCCAAAGACCGCATCACCTTCCAGCTTGGAGATGGTCAGCACCGTTTTGAATTTCTCGACGATGGTTTCAAGCAGGGCGGTGAGGATTTCATGGGCATGTTCGAGTTCGGTGCCCGCGAGGAAGGAGGTATAGCCGGAGATGTCGGCGAGGACGAGGTAGCCGTGTTGAGTGAGCATGGGGGGAGTGAAGTAAAAAGTAACCAGTAATTGGTTAGTGGGCGGCGTTGATAATTCTCACGAGGCGCGTGTATTCGGCGCGCATGATGGGGAGGAGCAATGGGCGCAAAAGCCGTCCGAGCAGTGGGGAAGTGAATTTGAAGCGCGTGTGCAGACGCGTGTCGCCCGTAGCTAAGAGCGTAAATTGAAACGTCACGGTCATCAGCGGTTGCCCGCCCAAGAAGGCAAAGGCGGACGTAAAGTAATCGAAGGGCCGCCAGTCGAGGATGGTTTCCAGCGTGTAGCCCAGACCGTAACCATGAGCGCAGTGATTGCGCGCTCCGGCGGTGGTGCGGCCCCCGGGGCGGTCGAGGGCTTTCCAGGTCCGGCCCGGCATCCAACGGCTACGCTTCTCCGCAGCAGTGAGCCAATCCCACAGCGCGGGCGGGGATAAATGAAAGTCGTAAGGCAAAACCGCGTGGGCGTCGGCGTCGGTGAGGGCCACCCGGCGCGCGTCCATATAGGCGGCATACCGGGCCTGCAAATCCAGCCGATAGGTCATTAGCTTTCCCAGCGGGGCATAGGTCAGTTCTTGGGCCAGTAATTCCGGCGGGCGCCAGGCCACGTGCGCGAGACAGGCTTCGGTGAAAATCACATACCCGGTGGTGCCATTGCCCGCCGCTTTGAGCACGCGTTCCCGCACCAGGCTCACATCCAGTCCCATGAAATCCGAGTGGCCCTTGACCGTGTGAGCGATATACGCGCCATGATGCGCGAGGATTTTCAAATCAAGGTTGGGGATGTTGCGACAAGCGCCACACACACAAGTGGTTTGGCGTTGAACATTAGCCCGATGGTCGCGGAAAGCGCTATAGGCGGCCTCAACGGTTTCGAGAAAAATTTCGCCGCGCGACACATTTTCTTCAGGCGCGTGGGCAAAGACCGCCCCGCCTTCCACTTGCGGCAGGGGGAACACTGGGCGCAGTTGCGCGGCTATAAAACCGAGCAAATCGGCGGTAATCGCCAGCGAATGTTCAGTCTCGGTTCCGGCTAAAAACGCGGTATAGCCGGAAAGGTCGGCGAGGACGAGGTAACCGTGCTGGGTCGTCGAGTCCACGTTTTACTTTCCGGCGGCGGGCTTCCGGCTCTGTAGATACCACCGCCCTAGGGGGCTCGCCAGCTTGAAGACGAGCATTTTGACAAAGTTGCGCCAGTCACTCGCCGGATTTAATTTGACGTTGGGTAGATGATTAAAGTGCGGTTCAACGCGGCCTAACGTTCGTTTGAGGGTGTAATCGGCCATGCGCTCGCCCAACGCAAGCATATCGGGTGTTATCTGATCCGGGGCGGGGCGCGGAGGGAGGGGCGCCGAGTCACCGGCGGGGTAATAGACGCGCACCGCCACCGGGGTGAAGCCTTCGGCCTCTTCGGTGCGTTGCTCCAATGGGCTGTCGCCCAAGCCACCACTCAAGGCATAAAACGGCTCGGTGAGCAGGATGTATTCCTTGGCCGGGACGGTGTTCTTGAGCAGGCGATGAATGAGAATGACATCTTCCCCCGCCAGCTCTTCGAACTGCCGGATTTTTTTAATGGCCGCCTCACCGACATGGAGAAAGGCTTTAAGTTTGAGTTCCGCGATGTTGTCGCAAGCCGCGCACCGGCAGGCAGAGCAAGCAATGAGCGCGCGCTCTTTAGCGCGGAAGGCGTTAAAGAAAGCCGTGACTTGCCGCAGAATCTCCTGCGCGGCGGCGGGGGCCTGACTGTCATCGGCAAAGGTGGCGTAAAGAAAGGCCGCATCGCCCTCAAGCTTGCTTAAAGTCAGCGGAAATTTGGAGGCATCAATCACCGCTTCCAAAAGTTCGGTGATGATGGTCTCGGCATGCAGCAAAGAATCAACCCCGTGCGCCCGCATAAAACTGGTATAGCCGCTGATGTCGGCCAGCACCAGAAAGACTTTTTTGATTTCCATGGCCACACATCCTTTGAAAAAGCCCGAAAATAAAAAGGCGACTGTCTCAGTCGCCTTGATTGTAGCACCAAACCCCCCTCAGTCCCCCCATTTGCGCCACGGGCAAGTATGGCAACTTCTCGGCGTGGATGGCGCAAATGGGGGGAAGGCAGGGGGGCTAACCGTTCTCCGAAACCTACTCTTTTAGGACAACCGTGAGACTGGCTCAGGATTGGCCCAAATGATGTTCGGTTCCTGCTTCGTTGAAGAGCCCCTGCCCCCGCCTAAGAACGGGCAGGGACTTCTCTTCTCCACAGGCGTAGGCGGCCACTGGCACCGCACTTTCCGCAGAACTTGCGGTAGTTTGAATCCGGGCGAGTTGTTCCAAGTTGCGCGCGGCGTTCAAATCGCGGTCGCAGGTGAAGCCGCAAACTTCGCAGACAAACACACGCTCACTCAACAACAACGCTTCTTTGACATGCTGACACTGCGAACACGTCTTGGACGACGGGAAGAACCGAGCCGCCACCACCACGCGACAGCCATACCACGCGCCTTTGTACTCCAACTGGCGGCGGAACTCACTCCAACCTACAGCGGCTATCGCCCGCGCCAGTTTGCGATTCTTCAGCATCCCACGCCCATGCAGGTCTTCCACGCCGATCACCGACTTGGTTTTCGCCAATGGGGTCGTGGCCTGATGCAGAGCGTTTTGCCGCAAGTTCGCTACGCGCAAGTGTGCGCGTGCCAGTTGGCGAACGGCTTGGCGCCGCTGGGCGCTCCCTTTCACGCGGCGGCTCACCGTCCGTTGCAAGCGCTTCACTTGTCGCACCTTCCGTTTCAGCGCGTGGGGATTGGAAATGACCGGCCCATCGCTGACCGTTGCCAGCGCCTTGATTCCCAAGTCCACGCCCGCGAGCGGC
>CAYUFY010000024.1:0-28242 GCA_964443795.1 uncultured Anaerolineales bacterium
GTTTTGAAATGCGGTGACATAACAACGCCTTTTCACATCCAATCTGGTAGAGCCAGAAAGGCTTAACGCGGTTTGATAGACTGAGAAAAGGTTGATGGGGTGACATCTGCGCCCGGGCGGAAATCTGTACCCGAGCGATTACCTGGCTTCAGCCGGATTCAAGGCCCACAAGGTTTTGCAATTTTCCCTTTTGCCTCTGCCCCTTGCACCCGTTATAATCGCGGCATCCATTCCATCCGCCGACAAAGGATTTTTCCATGTTCAAAAAAGTTCTGATCGCCAACCGGGGCGAAATCGCCGTGCGCGTCATTCGCGCCTGTCGCGAATTGGGCATTCAAACCGTGGCCGTCTTCTCGGAAGTGGACCGCAACGCCCTGCATGTGCGCTACGCCGACGAGGCCTATTTGCTTGGCCCGGCCCCATCGCGCGAGAGCTACCTGCGGATGGATAAAATTTTGGGGATTGCCAAAAAGACCGAAGCGGACGCCATTCACCCCGGCTATGGCTTTTTGGCCGAGCGCGAGGATTTTTCGCAGGCCTGCGCCGACGCCGGGATCATCTTCATTGGCCCCAAGGCCTCGGCGATTGCGGCCATGGGCGACAAGGCGGTGGCCCGCGCGACGGTGACCAAAGCGGGCGTGCCGGTGGTGCCGGGCACGGAGGGTGAGGGTAATTTGAGCGACGAGGATATTATCGCCATTGCCCCGCAGATTGGCTTTCCGGTGCTCATCAAAGCTACGGCGGGCGGCGGTGGTAAGGGGATGCGCGAAGTGAATTCCCCCGAGGAGCTCCCGGCCCTACTCGCTTCCGCCCGGCGCGAAGCGGAGTCCGCTTTTGGGGATGGCAATGTGTATCTCGAAAAACTCATCACCCGCGCACGGCACATCGAAATTCAACTGCTGGCCGACGAGTTCGGGAACACCATCTATCTCGGCGAGCGCGAATGCTCACTCCAGCGCCGCCATCAGAAGGTGCTGGAGGAAGCCCCCTCGGTGTTTGTGGCTGACGATGAAGACTTGCGGAGCCGCATGGGTGAGATGGCGGTCAAAGCGGCCCAGGCCGTGGGCTATGTCAACGCCGGGACGATCGAGTGCCTGGTGGACAAAGATAAAAATTTCTACTTCATGGAGATGAACACCCGCCTGCAAGTGGAGCATCCGGTGACCGAACTGGTGACGGGCGTGGATATCGTGAAGGAGCAAATCCGCATCGCGCGCGGGCGCAAACTGCGCTATACCCAAGCCGATATCAAACTCAACGGCGCGGCGATAGAGTGCCGAATCAACGCTGAAGACCCCTACAACAACTTTATGCCGTCCACCGGGCGCATTAGCCTGAGCCACCTCCCCACCGGGCCAGGCATCCGCGTGGATACGGGCGTGTACGCCGGGTTCGAGATCACGCCGTATTACGACTCAATGATTTCCAAAGTCATCTGTTGGGGCGAGACGCGCGGCGAAGCCATTCTGCGGATGCGCCGGGCGCTGGAGGAATACCGGATTCTAGGCGTTAAGACTAACATCCCCTTCCACCAGTCCATTATGAAATCGCATCGCTTCCTCGCGGGTAATTTCGACACTCGCTTCATAGAAGAGCGTTTCAGCATGGAGGAAATGGACGAGGGCAAGGCCTCGCACGCCGATGTGGCCGCAATTCTCGCCACGCTGGTCGCCCACCGCGAAACCCAGCACGCCGCGCAGTTGGTGCAACGTGGCGCGCGCGACACCAGCAACTGGAAGTGGGTGGGCCGGTATGAGAGGATGCATCGCTGAGAGAGGCTGTAAGTGTGGGAGTCGGCCAAAGCTATCTCACACTCACTTACTCACCTACTCACTTATTCACATGAAATACGCGACCACTATTAAAGATAAAACCTACATTATTGAAATCAACGACGACCACCGGATCATTGTGGATGGGGTCGAACAGTCGGTGGATTTCAATAGCGTGAGCGGCCAGCCGGTTTATACGCTGATCCTCGATGGCCATTCATATGAAGCCTATGTGCAAGCGACCGAGGAGGGCTGGCAAGTGCTGTTGCGGGGGGATATGTATAGCGTGAACGTGGAAGACGAGCGCGAAAAACGCCTACGCGCGGCGGCGGGGGGCAATGTTGGCGGCGGCACCGGCGATTTTAATCTCAAAGCGCCCATGCCGGGGCTGATTGTCGCCGTGTTGGTGGTGGAGGGGCAGACCGTCCAGAAGGGCGACATCCTTATTATTCTAGAGTCCATGAAGATGCAGAACGAACTCAAATGCCCCCGCGATGGCACGGTGACGCGGGTGAAGGTGAAGGCCAAGGACAGTGTGGACCAGGGGCAGGTGTTGGTGACGGTGACCTGAACAGCCGGGAGTGCAACCATGAACGCAAGCGAGATTAGCGCCATCCTGGAACGGCTGGCGCGCCTAGAGGCTGAAGTGTCCCAACTCACCGCGCTGGTGAACCAACTCCCGCCGAGCGAGGCCAACGCCGTGCGCGAGTCGGGTGAGGCATATACCGTACAGAAAAAATTCATCGAACAAACGGAACACCCCCATATTGTGCGGATCCCGGAGGTAGATGGGGGCACCCCGCTCATTCGCGGGCCATATAAAACCGTGTGGGCGGTGGTCGAGCTCCACCAGCGCGGAATGTCAGCCGAGGAAATTGTGGAAGCCTTCAGGGAAGAGCAGGAGGTGAAGCTCACGCTTGCCGAAGTATATAGCGCGTTGAGTTTTTATTTCGATAACAAGGAGGAACTCGATAAGACACTGGCAGATAAACTTGCCAAGCGCGAGGAGCAAGTGCAGTGGTTTCTTAAAATGAAGTTTGGGCCAAAAGACCCGAATGCGCCTCCCCCCCCGCCCCTCCCACCTCACGAACCAAAACCAGTCCTTGAAACTGACCATCCGCATATCATTCGCGTTCCCGGAAAGTCCGGCGGCGATCCACTGACCGGAGGTCAGATAAACATCGGGGTGCGTATCATCATCGGTATGCTACGGCAAGGCATGACCCCGGCAGAAATTGCAACTGACTACGCTCCATCCCTCACCCTGGCCGAAGTGTACGATGCGTTGAGTTATTACTATGACCATCTGGAAGAGATGGAAGCCATCATTGCTGGGCATGTAGCGGCGGGAGATGAAGGACGCCGCATTAGTTACGCGCAACAAGTGGCCTATGCCAAGCGCAGGCGAGAAGAAAATGCCCGCTGAGTCGCTGGCACTGTTCATCAGTTTGTATCTGGATGAAGACGTTTACAAAACTTTGCCGGCTTTGCTTCGTGTGCAAGGCTATGATGTTATTTCTGCCCAAGAAGTCGGACAAGAGGGTGAGGCGTGGACAGATGAACGGCAGTTAACTTTCGCCGCCGAGCATAAACGCGCCATCCTCACCCACAATGACAAACACTTCCGACCACTGGCAGAAAACTGGGGATTAGCGGGCCGTGAACACTCCGGCATAATTGTTACCGAGCAACTCGGCATTGGTGAAGTCTTGCGCCGCCTCTTGCGCTTTCTTGATACCGTCACCGCCGATGAGATGAAGAACTCGTTTCGGTATTTGTAGAAGCTCAGATGCCTGACGCGCCTAACTCCAATTCATCGCCCTCACTTCCCCTCCAACTCCTCTTTCACCGTCGCATACAAACTCTCCGCCTTCAAATCTCTCAGCGTGTAGCAGGGCGCGCCGAGGTGTTCGGCCAGCTTGCGCGCCAGGCCCTGATCGAAGGCGGCATGTTCCATATTAATCACAATACTGCGGATGTGTTCTTCTTTGAATTGTTCGGCGGCGCGGTGGGCTTCTTCTTGCGGCGGGAGATTAGTGATGGCCACATTGCCCGCCCCATCGGTGAGCAGAATCATCATTGGCATCACATCGGGGTGGGTGTGCTTCTCCTGCTCGAAAATTTTGAAGGCCATGGTGAGGCCCGCCGAGAGTGGGGTCTTGCCGCCCACCGGGATGTCGGCGAGGGCTTTTTGCGCCAACTGCACCGAGTTGGTCGGGGGCAGAACGAGCGTGGATTTGTTTTTCTGGAAGACGATCAGGCCGACCCGGTCGCGGCGCTGGTAGGCATCGGTGAGCAGGGACATGATGGCCCCTTTGGTCGCGCTCATGCGCTCGGCCACCGCCATAGACCACGAGGCGTCCACCACGAACAGAATTAAATTTGCGGCCCGTTTGACGCGGACTTTTTTGTGGAGGTCCTGTTTTTCAATGGAGAACGCCACCCCCCGCTCTTCGCGCTCATCGGCGCGTTGCAATTGCAGGGGCGCGGCGGCGCGCATGGTGGCATCGAAAGCCACATCGGAGGTTTGGCCATGTGCGGGGCGGGCTTGAATGTAACGCCCGCGCTTGCGATCGGTGCGCGTGCGCGAGCGCTTGCCGCCAGTCTTGCGGGTGAGTTTGTCGAGCGGGGTATCGAGTTTGCGCGGCTCGAAGTGTTCGCCGGTCTTGACCTTTTGCCCGCCTTCCCACCAATAGGAATCTTGCTGACCAGCAAAAGGTTGCGGCTGAGGCTCGGCCTGCCCCAGTTCAGGCGCTTCCTCGGACGACTCTTGGGCTACGCCCTGTTTTTTTTTTCGGCTTTTTCGCTTTGGGTCGGTTCGGGCTGGCCTTCTTCACCGACAAATTCGGATTGGATTTGTTCGATGCGTTCCTCGAGGTTGTAGAGGTTGACTTCGGCCTGTTGGAACGGGCCTTTCTTGACCCGGTGGGGCAACGCGAGTTCGGCGGCGACCGCGATGTCGGTATCCGAGATGGCTTTGCGGGCTTGCAAAGCGGCGTGGGCGCGCGCGGCCTTCAGGATGACCAAGTCCGCGCGGTGGCCGTCCACCGCGAGGGATGAGGTTAACGCCGCAATCGAATGTAAATCACGTTTGCTGTATTTCACTTCATCCACAATCAGTCGCGCGTTCTCAATCTCAGCGCCGAGTTCTTTTTCTTTGGGGAGCCACTCTTGGCGGAAGCCCTCAGCGTCGGCTTCGAAGGCGATGGTGCGTTCCATGATGGCCATGCGGTCGGCGGCGGCGGCGAGGCCGCGAATTTCCACCGAGAGCGCAAAGCGGTCGAGCAGTTGCGGGCGCAGGTCGCCCTCTTCGGGGTTCATCGTCCCGACGAGGATGAAGCGCGACGGGTGGGCGAAAGAGATGCCCTCGCGTTCCACCACATTCACACCCATGGCCGCCGAGTCCAACAGTACGTCCACCACATGGTCGTCGAGCAAATTGACTTCGTCAATATACAACAGGCCTCGATTGGCGTTGGCGAGGATGCCGGGATCAAAATGGCGTTCGCCTTTTTTGATGGCTTTTTCGATGTCGAGGGTGCCGACCACGCGGTCTTCGGTGGCCGAGACGGGGAGGTTGACGAAGGACGTGCGCCGCAGTTCGTGGGGCAACTTTTCCCCGGTACGCGCCGAGCGTTCTTTGCATTCCGTACACCAGGTCGTCGGGCGGTCAGGATCACAGCCGAAGCGGCAATCCTTGACGACGGTGACTTCTGGCAGGAGCGCGGCCAGCGCGCGGGCGGCGGTAGATTTGGCTGTACCGCGCTCGCCGCGAATGAGCACGCCGCCAATACGCGGGTTAATGGCGTTAAGCACGAGCGCGCGTTTCATGCGATCCTGGCCGACAATAGCAGTAAAGGGGAAGATAGCGGGCATAGGGTTAGAATTGCTGATTGCTGATTTTAGATTGTTGAACGCCAGGTGGGGCAATCAACCATCAGCCATCAAAAATCGTCAATGATATTTGGGATTATACCACCTTGCCTTTTGCGTTTCGCTGGTTGCGATTCCGCCACTTCCCGCTTATAATGCGGCTCATACCATTTTGACCGGAGAAATTTAATTAAATGAGTTCCAAAGACCAAACGGGGAGCCCGACGCCCCCATCGGACAACCCGATGCAAGCCTTGCTTGACGCTGATACCAGTATGACCATGCCCATGCGCGGCGAAATGCGCGAAGGGGTGATTGCGCGCATTACCAACAACGAAATTCTTGTGGATGTGGGCGCCAAGTCCGAAGGGATGATTAGCGGGCGCGAGTTCGACTCGATTGACGAACCCACCCGCAAAGCGCTCACCGTCGGACAAACGGTTCTGATCTATGTCCTTGACCCGGAAGACCGCAATGGCAACATTCAGTTGTCCATGACGCGCGCCAAGGAAGAGAAGGACTGGCGGCAGGCCGAGGAATTGCTCGGCTCGCAGGAAGCGTTTGGCGGGCAGATTGCCGGATTTAATAAAGGCGGTCTCATCGTCAAACTGGGCAACGTGCGCGGGTTCGTGCCGTCGTCCCAGATCAGCCAGAGTCGCCGCCGCCGCTCCGAAGGCGCCGAAACGCCGGAGCAAAAGTGGGCCAAGATGGTGGGCGAGGCCGTGACGGTTAAAGTCATCGAAGTGGACCGGAGCCGCAATCGGCTGATTCTTTCCGAGCGCGCCGCCGCCAAAGAGACGCGCGAGGCCGAGAAAGAACGCCTGCTGGGCGAAATTAAACCCGGCGATTTGCGCAAGGGCCGCGTGATGAGTCTCGCGGAATTTGGCGCATTCATAGACCTGGGCGGGGCCGACGGTCTGGTGCACCTTTCGGAACTGTCGTGGAAGCGGCTCACCCACCCCAACGAACTGCTCAAGATTGGGCAGGAAGTGGAAGTGGTGGTGATGAGTGTGGATAAGGAACGCAAACGCATTGCTCTGTCCATGAAGCGCCGTGAAGAAGACCCGTGGACGGTCTTCCAGAAGAAGCACCAAATCGGGCAACTGGTCTCGGCCACCATTACCAAACTCGCCAAGTTCGGCGCCTTTGCGCGCATTGACGGCGCGGATGAAATTGAAGGTCTCATCCCCATGCCCGAACTCTCCGACAGCCGCCTGGAGCACCCGAAGGAAGTGGTGAAGGAAGGCCAGCAGGTGACCCTGCGGATTGTCAAGATTGAAGCCGAGAACCGGCGGGTCGGGTTAAGCCTCAAACGGGCCAGCTCGGCCGAATATGCTGAGGCGGACTTGCAAAAAGCCGCCGAGAACCTGAACTTAGACGAAGTCGCGGCCACCGCCGACGACGAGAAGTAACTCCCCCCTCGGGCGCAGACGCGAAAACAGCGACACTGCGCCCGATTTTTTTTCTGACAACTTTCTAATCCAGGACTTAGCTCCCCTCCCCAAAACTGGTAGCCTCCGGTTTTGGGGTTTTTTGATAGAATAGAGTGGTAGCGTGAGTTGGCGACTTGCGTTACGCCCGAATTCGCCAGTTACGGTTCTTTAGCAGGAGGAGTTTCCTGTGTCAAATAAAATGGAGCGCTTCACCCAGCGCGCGCGTCGAGTCCTGAGCCTCTCGCAAGAAGAAGCTGAAAAGCTACATCATTCGTATATTGGCACCGAGCACTTATTATTAGGGTTGCTTCGGGAAGAGGGCGGCGTGGCGGGCCGGGTCTTGCGCGAGCTGGGCGTCGAGACCAAACGCGTGCAGGAAATGGTCGAGCGCCTCACTGGCGCGAATCGCGGCGCCGGCATTAGCAAGATTGACCTCTCCCCCGGCACCCGCCGGGTGCTGGAACTGGCCGTGGATGAAGCCCGGCGTATGGGGCACCATTACATCGGCACCGAACATCTGCTGTTGGGGCTGGTGCGCCAGAACGAAGGCGTGGCCATTGATGTGCTAAAGAAGCTCGGCATCTCCGCCGAACAAATCCGCCGCCAGACGCGCCGGGTGTTGCAGGAAAATCCGGTGCAGTCCAATCAAAAGCAAGCGGTCACCCCGCAGGGCGAAAAGAAAAAAGACCGGGCCAAGACTCCGCTGGTGGATCAGCTCGCCACCGACCTCACCGCGCTGGCCGAGGAAAACAAGCTCGACCCGGTCATCGGGCGGCAGATGGAAATTGAGCGCGTCATTCAAATCCTGGCGCGGCGCACCAAAAACAACCCGGCCCTCATCGGCGAGCCGGGTGTGGGCAAGACCGCCATCATTGAGGGCCTCGCCCAACGCATTGTGGCCGGGGAGACCCCCGAGCCGCTCATCGGCAAGCGCGTCCTTCAGTTAGATGTCGGCTCGCTGGTCGCCGGCACCATGTATCGCGGACAATTCGAGGAGCGCCTCAAGCGCGTCATCGAAGAACTCAAGCAGGCCGAAGCCATCCTGTTCATTGACGAAGTGCATATGCTGGTCGGCGCGGGTTCCGCCGGGTCGTCAGTGGACGCCGCCAACATCCTCAAACCCGCCCTCGCGCGCGGGGAACTGCAAGTCATCGGGGCCACGACCCTCGACGAGTACCGCAAATATATCGAGAGCGATGCCGCCCTCGAGCGGCGCTTCCAACCCGTCAATGTGGACGAACCCAGCATTGACGAGACCATCCAAATCCTGCGCGGCATCCGCGCCCCCTACGAAGAACACCATAAGCTCAATATCACCGATGAAGCCCTCGAGGCCGCCGCCCACCTCTCGGCCCGCTACGTCCCCGACCGCTTCCTACCCGACAAAGCCATTGACCTGATTGACGAATCCTCCTCGCGCGTGCGGATGTACAAAAGCCCCGAGGCCAAGCGCTTCAAAGAGGCCATCACCGACCTGCGCGCAGTCCGCGCCGAACACCAACTGGCGATGGCCGAAGACCGGCAGGACGACGCGCAGGAACTGGTCAACCGCCAGGCGGAGATGGAAGCCAAGCTCGAGCAGATGCGCACCGGGTGGGACCGGGCCACCGGGCCGCGCGTGACCGCCGAAGACATTGCCGAAGTGGTCTCGATGTGGACTGGCATTCCCATCATACAAATCACCGAGGAAGAATCCGCGCGCCTCATCAAGATGGAAGACGCGCTCCACCAGCGCATCATTGGCCAGAACGAAGCGATTATCGCCATCTCGAAGGCGGTGCGCCGCGCCCGCGCGGGTCTCAAAGACCCCAAGCGGCCCATCGGCTCGTTCATTTTCCTCGGCCCGACGGGGGTCGGCAAATCCGAGCTGACCAAGGCCCTGGCCGAGTTCATGTTCGGGAGTGAAGAGGCCCTCATCCAACTCGATATGTCGGAATTCATGGAGCGCCACACCACCGCGCGACTTGTGGGTGCGCCCCCCGGCTATGTGGGCTACGAGGAGGCCGGGCAACTCACCGAAGCCCTCCGCCGCCGCCCCTACTCCATCGTCGTCTTCGACGAAATCGAGAAGGCCCACCCCGAAGTCCACAATATGCTCCTGCAAATTATGGAAGAGGGGCATCTCTCGGACGCCAAGGGCAAGAAGGTCAATTTCCAAAACGCCATTGTGGTGATGACCTCCAACATCGGCGCGGATTTGATTAAGCGCAACACCGGCCTCGGCTTTGCGGTGAAACGCAACGAAGAAGAAACCGAAGCGCACGCTTACGAGGATATGTATCGCACCCTCACCGATTCGCTCAAGAAGGTCTTCCGCCCCGAATTCATCAACCGCGTGGATGGCGTCATCGTCTTCCGCTCGCTCACCAAAGACGAGATTTCCCAAATCGTTGACCTGGAAGTGCAGAAGGTCGGCAAGCGAATCGCGGAGCATGAAATCCATCTGCTTTTGGCGCCGGAAGCCCGCGACCTGCTCGCCAAACTCGGTTACGACCCGGATATGGGCGCGCGCCCGCTCCGCCGCCTGATTCAGGCCAAGATCGAAGATGCCCTCTCCGACGGCTTGCTCTCCGGTCAGGTGCACAATGGCGAGAATGTGCAAGTGACCGTCGAAAACGACGATATCGTGCTCATCCCCGAAGGCAAACCCAAACCCGAGCCAGCCGTAGCCCTGCCGGCCATTTAGCCCTTCAACCGGAACCCCCGCCAGTTTCAAAACTGGCGGGGGTTTTATTTTGCCTCAGGCCAATTCAGGATACAATACCTTGGCTGGTTCTTATTCTTTGCTGGAGACCCCATGGAAGCCAAACTCAACGAACAACAACTGGATGAAAAACTCGAAGCCCTCGAAAAAGCGCGGGCGTGGAGTCCGCGCGCGATTTCCAAGCTCGAAACTTTCATCCGCTCCGCCGATGACTTTGCGCTTTTCCGCGTTAACCCGTTGCGCTTCAGCCTCGACAAAAATATCCCCGAACCCGAAGCGATTGACTTGTTTTTGCACGCGGCTAAAGTCGGCTTATTTCAGATGGCGTGGAACCTCATGTGTCCGGCTTGTGGCGCCCCCATCAACAGTTTCGCCGAACTCAAAAACCTGCACTCCGACTACTATTGCGGGATGTGCGATTTGCGCTCCACCGCCGCGTTGGATGATTACATTCAAGTCGCCTTTACCATCGCGCCCGCCGTCCGTGAAATTATTTTCCATCAGCCCGAGACGCTCTCCGTTGACGATTATGCGTTTAAATATCACTACCATCGTGGCGCGCGCGTGCGCGGCGGCCCGGAGTTTTCCGACTTCGCCCTAGCGGTGAAGCGCTATGCCGCTTATCTGGAGCCGGGCGAGACGAAAACGGTTGAACTCGACCTCGCCGAGGGCATTGTGCGCTATGTTGATTTCGTTACGGACAGTGTGGCAAACATCCCCCTGACCGGGGAGCCCCCTGAACCCGCGACGGTCAGCGTTACCCTCCAGGGGAATCAATGGGCAGGCTCGCCCGCGCAGTTATCCCCCGGCCCGATTACTTTCAATTTCACGAACAGCACCGCCAAGCGCGCGGCATTCGTCTTGTTTCTTTTGCCACCCGATGCTCCCAAAGTGACCATAGAATTTGACCCCTTCCTCACCGGCAAACGGCTGGTCAACACGCAGACCTTCCGCGACCTGTTCCGCACCGAGGTGATTCAGGGCGGCGATGGCTTGAGCGTGAAAGACCTGACCGTGTTGTTCACCGACCTCAAAGGCTCCACCGCGCTGTATGACCGCATTGGCGACCTCAACGCCTTCTCGTTGGTGCGCCAGCACTTCGAGAGTCTGGGCGCGGTCATCAAAACCAACTCGGGCGCCATTGTCAAAACCATTGGTGATGCGGTGATGGCGACCTTTATTGACCCGCGCGACGCGGTGACTGCCGCGCTCCAGTTTCTCACCGAGATTGAGCAACTCAATCGCGGGCTCGGCTCCAAGGATGTGATTTTGAAAATCGGCTTGCACAAGGGTGCGCTGATTGCGGTGACCATGAACGACCGCCTCGATTACTTTGGGCAAACCGTGAACATTGCCTCGCGCGTGCAGGGTCTGGCGGATGCCGAGGAAATTTATGTGACCAACAGCATCTACGACCACGCGGGGGTCGCCGACCTCCTTGCGGGTTACCAGATCACCGCCAGTGACGCGCGCCTCAAAGGGATTGAGCGTGAGATGAAGGTCTATAAGATTGCCCATCAAGCGGCTTAAGCGGGGAACGGAAATCCTGATTGCCAGTGGGCTGGTGATTTTTACCGGCACGCTGACCGCGCTGGCAACCGATAGACTACCGCTGGAACGCCTGGCCTTTGGTTTCGACTGGCATATCTTTTGGCAAATGCTACAAGGGGGTGGCCTGACCTACACCGGGGCCGACGCTTATAACCCACCCTGGACGTTTTTATGGTTATGGCCGTTGGGGCAACTCTCCTTCCATAGCAGTTGGGGCTTACTCACCCTCATCACCCTGCTCGTCCTTATCCTGAGTGTGCCGCGCACCGCTCACCAACACGTGGACCTGGTCGGTCTCGGCTGGTTGCTGGGGTCGTATTTAACCCTGCGCCAGATGGCCGATGGCAATTTAGCGGCCCTAATGATTGGCGGGTGCTTGCTTCTCCAATGGAGTTATCAGCGCCAGTCGGCGTGGGCCTTTGCCGCCGGGGTGTTGCTCGTCACTGCCAAAATGCAGGAGAGCGTTCTGGTGCTGTTTGTGCTGGCCATTGGGGTTGTGCGGTTGTGGCCGCCGCCCCGCTGGCTGGCGGCGCTATTGCTCATCCTGGCGATTGTGGTCCCGAGCCTGTGGTTATGGGGTGAGGCCTGGCTGGGGAACCTTCTGCGCTTGCCCGTCTCCCACGTCAGTCGCGCGGGCGGGGGCGTGACTCTCAGGGCCATCACCGAGTTGATCCCGAATTCCATCTGGCTCAGACTGGCGCTCGGCGGGGGGATTCTGGCCCTCACGCTTTATCTCGCTCTGGCGGATGTGGCTCTGTTCGATTCCAACAAAGTAGCCTTTTTGCTCACGGCTTCCCTGTTGCTCTCGCCGTATGCTGGTGAGTTAAGCCTTGCCAGTGTTTTAGCCCTCGGGGTCATCCCTTTGCGGCAACGCCATTTGGGGCTGGGAACGGGTTTGGCCGCGCTGAGTGCGCTCCCGCTTCTCTATGTGGCGTGGGTGCCGCTAACCACCTTGCCGGGTTATTATTGGGCTTTATGGCTGGTAGGGTGTTGGAGCGCTTTCGGTTGGCAATTAGCGCGGCAGATAAAACCTTTGACGCTGACCAGCAAGTAAATTAAATTGGCGCTTGCCTCTTAGCGGGGGTTGCTGTTTAATCTTCCCATGCCTAAAATCCACACCCAATTCGTTTGTCAGCAATGCGGCCGCATCACCCTGCGGCAGATGGGGCGGTGCCCGCAATGCGGCACGTTTAACTCGATGGTCGAGCAGGTGGTCGAGGAACCCGCCAAGGTCGCGGCGCGGCACGCGGGCGGCGGGCTGAAATCCAAGCCGCGCAACCTGCGGCAAATCGAGGGGGACTCGGAAGCGCGCTGGCCCCTGCCCATGGATGAGTTTTCGCGCGTCCTCGGGGGCGGCATCGTGCCGGGGTCGCTGATCCTGCTGGGCGGGGATCCGGGCATCGGCAAAAGCACCCTGCTCCTCCAGGTCGCGCTCCTCCTCGCCGATTCCACCGGGCCAATCCTGTATGTCTCGGGTGAGGAGTCCGAGCGGCAAATCAAAATGCGCGCGATGCGCTTGTTACGCGGCGATGAGGCCGAGACCGCCGAGGCCCCCGCCGACCAACTCTCCGAGCAACTGTATCTGGTCACCGAGACCAACTTGGATGCGATTCTCGAACACATCGAGTCGGTCAAGCCGCGGCTGGTTATCATTGATTCGATTCAGACGGTTTACTTGCAGGGACTGACCTCGGGGGCGGGGTCGGTGAGTCAGGTGCGCGAGTGCGCCATCCGCCTGCAGGGCGTAGCCAAATCCGCTGGGGTGTGTATCTTCCTCATCGGGCACGTCACCAAGGAAGGCACCCTCGCCGGGCCGCGCGTCCTCGAACATATCGTGGACACGGTGTTGCAACTCGAGGGCGACCGGCATCAGGCCTATCGGCTCCTGCGCGCGGCCAAGAATCGGTTTGGCGCGACTTCGGAGGTGGGCGTGTTCGAGATGCTGGGGAGCGGCATGGTCGAGGTCCACAACCCGTCGGAGGCGTTTCTGGCGGAGCGCATGATTAACGCGCCGGGGTCGGCCATTGCGGTGACCATGGAGGGCACGCGCCCGCTGTTGGTGGAGATGCAGGGCCTGACCAGCGCGACCACGTTTGGCAACCCGCGCCGCACGCCCAACGGGGTGGACTTGTATCGCTTGTTGCTCATCACCGCCGTGCTCAGCAAACGACTGGGACTCAAACTCGGTGATCAGGATGTGTTTGTGAATATCGTCGGCGGATTGAAGGTGAGCGAACCGGCGGCGGATTTGGCGATTGCGGCGGCGATTGCGTCCTCGATGTGGGACCGCCCCGCCCGCGCGGATTGCGCGTTGGTCGGCGAGATCGGACTCTCGGGCGAGTTGCGCGCGGTGAGCCATTTGGCCCAGCGTCTGCGCGAGGCCAAACAACTGGGGTTCAGCACGGTGGTCATCCCCAAGACGCTCAAGCAAACCAGCGGCTGGCCGGCCGGGCTAAAGGTCGTGCAGGCCCGCTCTCTGCGCGAGGCGCTGGAAGCCGCGCTGATGCCCCGCGACAAACGCGACGAATGACCCCGCCGCTACCGCGCCTGTAACAGCGCGTCCACGTAGTCCTTCGCCACCTTCAGCCCCGCGCCGGTCAGTTCCATCACCTGCTTCACGGCTTCGGCCTTGCCCGCCTCCCGCGCCAGATGAAAGGTCTCATGCGCCACGCTGGCTGGCAGGGTGATGGTGTGGGTGCGGTGGTCGTAAGGATAGGGAGGAGAGGTGGCGGGCATGAGGGGGCCAGGTCAATTTACAAATTGCTCATATTCGGATTAGGAGAGAGGTGGGTCATGCAAGCTTCTTGTGAACCCAGCGCCATTTCTTATAGGCGGCATCCATGCATTTATCAAACGCTCTATCAGTCCGCAAGAAAGTTAAGTTGTCTTGCTGAACTTTTTCAAGGTAGTCTCGATCGTTCATTAAATCAGCCAATAAGGGCCGGACGCGTGTTGTTGCTAGGTGAGTGAGAATTTCAGTGTAGCCCGCCGGAAGCGACATTGACTCTCCATAGTCATCCGAAATAGTTTCGAGTTCATCGTGATTCAGTAGTCCCTGACACAACAGGGCCCATAATAGGTAGCGAGCGCGCGAGACAAACCAATATTTATTTTGACCCTTTTGAACGATTTCGTCGGCCAATTTTCGTAGTTTAAATTGAATCTTGTAACAAAGTAGGATGTGGCGCGAGTCAGCCCGCAAGCGGGTTGGCCGGAAGACTTGCTCATAGATTTTGTCATCTTCGAAGATGCGCCGCATTTCTGATACACGGCTCACTTGGCCATCGGTCAAAATAAAAGTCTGCGTGAGTTTGAGCATCTGGATGGCTTTCGACTCCTCTGTGATGCCGTAATCCTCCAGATCTTCAACGCTCAATTGGTCAAAGGCGTTTTCCTGCCGCTCATAGTAAATGCCGAGGTCAGTTCGAAATTTGTCCTGCAATTCGAGCTGAATCAGGTCGTTCGCATGTAAATTCCATGGCTCAACCGGATTCTGGCGGTTGTTGTTGATGGTCACCCGCGTCACAAACTTGGGGTCGGCATTAGTGATGATTTTGCACAGAACACGGATGGCTTTGTAGGCGGCCTTGCCTTCAGCCAGCTTGGGGTTATCCTTGTTCTTCTCCAGAAAGCCAGCGAGCGTAGTGACCGTTTGAGCACCATTGAGCAGGCGCGGAGTCGTTAGGCGCCACAACTCATCTACTGGCTCCAGTTTTTCGGGAGTTCCCAAACCCGAGGAGGTAGGCATAATCTTCGCTTGAAAAATATCGAGAAAACGCGATTGAAAAGCGTTAGAGCAAGTTTTCACCTCTGCGGGTTTGGGAACTCCCAGTTTTTCGGCAAAGAGGGTAATGCCATTGTGATTGAATCCGAAGACACTAGGAGACTCCGACTGGTCCAAGATGATTTGTCTCAGCGCGGCTGAAATGGCCCGATTGACCACTTCACTTTCGCCTAACCCATAGCGGATATTGCTATCAAAAAAACGCGGCCCCAAACCGATGTGAATGCGGTTCAAATCGGCTAGGCGAACAAAGCCAATATGCATTTTTTCCCCATCCGGGCCTTCAACTGAGGCTAAGTCAGTTAATGAAATTTCAAAGGTAGTTTTGGGCTGTGGGACATCCACCACTTCTACCCGCCCACTAGAAGACCGAAATTCAACTACAAACTCCACTTTCCGGCCCTCAAAGAACTGATCCATCAAATATTTTTTATTTTCGAGGTCCTCCCGCAGTTTCTCTAAAACTTTACTGCGTTGCGCTTCCTTGGGGTCGCCAGTAAACACAAAACGAAAACTCACCTGGTCAATCAAGGCTCGGTTTTCATGCAAACAACTCCGCAGTTGCATCAAGACCTGATTTTTGGCGTTGTCCTTATTCGGAGCGACAAAGATGCGTTGCATGCCATCTTCAATCAGGCGTTGCAATGAACCTTTAAATAAGGCAGAGGACTCCGAATATTTAAATTGGAACAGATACAGGTTGCGCCGCTGTTCATCAAAGTGAAAGCCATCCAATCCGTAGTCATTTCCGCCAAAGGCGATTTGATTCACGGCTTCTTCGCGCGGCACTTTGTGCTTCTGCTCCAGATAGACCAGGCCAAAATAATCTTCGCGCACACCACCACATATCAAGCGCAGGTCCGAGTAAGCTTGGTCAATCAAACGGTCTTTAATCGTCATGAGTCACCTCAATCACTTATCCAAAAGGCCTTGCTTTTATAAATTGTGTAGGAACGCAAAGCACCCGCGTAGATTTTGAATTCAAACTGCGTTAGGCGTTCCATCATCGAGCCATCCGCACAACGCACTCTACCGGACTGCCACGCAAAATGTTGGCAGTTTTCAAGATGTCAGATTCGAGGGCGGGAGAGGCTCAATCACTAGGAAGGATTATAGACCGGAGACTAACTTACGCAATCTGAGCACGGCTGGGGCGCGCCAGCCATTTTTATTTTTAGTAAAGGCAAGCTTTATACAACCTCCCCCTCCTCTCCCCCCGCCTCAGTTACAATTCTCCCCACTGGAGAAACAGCTATGGAACTCAAAATCAACGGCGAAACACACGCGGTCGGCGACCTCACCGACCGTTTACTCGTCTATGTCATCCGCGACGAGTTGGGGATGACCGGCACCCGCTTTGGGTGCGGCGGGGGCTTTTGCGGCAGTTGCACGGTGTGGGTCGAGGGCGTGCCCACGCGCAGTTGCCAGACCTCCGCGCTGGATGTGGTGGGCAAAGAGATTACCACCATCGAGGGCCTCGCGGCCACCTACCCCGGCGCGGATTTGCACCCCGTGCAACAGGCGTTCATTGACCTGCAAGTGCCGCAATGTGGCTGGTGCATGAGCGGGCAAATCCTCACCGCCGCCGCGCTGGTCAACGCCAACGCCCACCCCACCGATGAGGACATCCTCGCGGCCATGGAAAAGAACTACTGCCGGTGTGGCACCTACCACCGTCTCAAACAGGCCGTGCGACAGGCCGCCGAAGCGATGCAAGGCTAAACACTCTTTACCCCCTCCCGGCCTCCCCCATCCGAAAGTCACGGATGGGGGAGGAGAAGCAAGGTCTCCCTCCCCATCGGCGCTTTTCCGATGGGGAGGGCCGGGGTGGGGTTGGATATAAGGCTCCCCCTATGACCAAACGCCAACTCTCCCGCCGCCAGTTTCTCGCGCTCGCCGGCCTCGGCCTGGGCGGGGCCGCCGGGCTGTACATCGGCTTCCGCGCGGGGCAACACTACCTCGCCGAAAATCTCGAAAACCTCATGCCGGCCACGCAGGCCGAGCCAAACGCCTGGTTACACGTCACCCCGGCGGGCCGCGTCCGCCTGATGATGCCCAAGGCCGAGATGGGCCAGGGCGTGCACACCGCGCTGGCGCAAATCATCGCCGAGGAGTTGTATGTGCCGTTGGCCTATATCGAACTGGACCCCGGCACATCGGCCACGCTCCCCCCCGATTTCAGCGGCACCAACGGGAGCACCACCATCGCCAGCCTCTACCTGCCCCTCAAGCGCGCGGCGGCGCAGGCCCGCGAGATGCTCAAGACCGAGGCCGCCCGGCAACTCGGCGCGGACGTGGGCGCCCTCACCGTGGTCGCGGGCGTCATCCACCGCGCCGGACAACCCACCGAGCTGACCTATGGCGCGGTCATCGGCGAACGGCAAATTGTCACCGTGGCCAAGGACCAGCCCGTGCCGCTGAAGGCCGTGAGCGATTACACCCTCATCGGCCAACCCGCCCCGCGCGGCGATGTGCCCGCCAAAGTAACCGGCGCGGCCAAATATGGTTACGACGCCCGCGTGGCGGGCATGGTCTTCGGCAAAGTGCTTAAGCCCCCCACCCTGGGCGCCACCCTGAAAAGCGTGGATGTGGCCAGCGCCCAAAGCGTGCCGGGCGTCATTGAGGTGGTGCGGGACGGCGATTTTGTGGGCGTGCTGGCCGAAACGCAGGAAGCCGCCAACCGGGGCGTGGGCTACTTGAACGCGCAATGGAACGAGCGCACCCCGCCGTGGCAACAAAGCGATATTGACCGGATGATGCAACGCGCCGGGCAAGTCTTCACCCTGCGCGAGGCCGGCGACCCGGGCGCGGGTCTGCGCCGCGCGGCCCAAACCGTGGAGGCGGTGTACAGCGCGCCCTTTGCCGCGCATGCCACGCTCGAACCCCAGGCCGGCCTGGCCCATGTGCGGCAGGTTGGCGGCGAATGGCAGGCCGAGGTGTGGACTTCCACGCAAGGCCCGGGGCTGGTGGTCACCGCCATCGCGCAAGCCACCGGCCTCAAGGCCGAACAAATCGTGGTGCATCCGCTCTATCTCGGTGGCGGCTTTGGGCGCAAGGTCGTCAACGATGCGGCCATTGAAGCCGCGCGCTTAAGCAAAGCCACCGGCCGCCCCGTGCGCGTCAACTGGGACCGCAACGAGGAATTCCAGCATGGCTATGTGCGCCCGCCAGTGTTGAACACCTTGCGCGCCGGTCTCACCGCCGAGGGGCGCGTGGCCGCGTGGGAGCATCAGCAAACCAGCGGGTTTGTTATTCTCGGCTTCATGCCCGGCCCGGTGCAATACCTCCTCGGCAGTGATTTCGGCGCGGTGCGCGGCGCGATACCCGCTTATGCTTTCAGCGACCATCGCACGGTTGTGCGTCTCGCTTCCGATATTCCGGTGAAGACCGGCAGTTGGCGCGGCCTCGGCTTGTTGCCCAACACCTTCGCAGTTGAGTCGTTTATGGATGAACTGGCCCACGCGGCCGGGCAGGACCCGCTGGCCTTTCGATTGGCGCATCTCGGCGCGGACTCGGCGGCCCAACGGTTGGCGCGTGTCCTCGAGCGCGTGGGCGCGCTGGCCCATTGGGGGGAGCCGCTCCCCGCGCGGACCGATGGTTGGGCCGTGGGGCGTGGCATCGCCGCGAGTGTGGATGTCAAAACCGCCGTCGCGCAAGTCGCCGAGGTCGCGGTCAATCGTCAATCGGGCGAAATCAAAGTGGTGCGCGTGTACTGCGCGCTGGATGCGGGCCTCATCATCAACCCCGACATCACCCGCGCGCAAATTGAAGGCAACATCATGTGGGGCACCAGCTCGGCCTTGTTGGAGGAACTGACGGTGAAAGATGGCCGCCTGAGCGCCTCGAATTTCGGCGATTACCCCCTGCTCACGATTCGGCAAGCGCCCGAGGTAATCAGCGAACTAATTGAGAATCCGAATGAGGGGCCCTACGGCATGGGCGAGCCGCCCATTGGCCCGGTGGCCGCGGCCATTGGGAATGCGGTGTTCGCAGCGGTGGGCGCGCGCCTGCGGCAATTGCCCATGCGGCCGGAACGGGTGGTGGAGGCGCTGCAGGGCTAAAAGCAAGACCGCCTGCTCGGGTGAGCAGGCGGTCTTTGTTATCAAAATACTGGTTACTCCCCAGCCAGCTTTAAAACTTTGTCCAACAAGGCCTCGCCATAGCGAATGGAAGACAGTTTCAGTTTTTGCACATACGGCGCAATGGTTTCAATCTTCCCCGTTTGTTTGGCAAACAATAAAACCCCCAAAGCGCCGATACAAGCAATCTGATTATGCTCGGCAATGACTCTGGCGCGGTGGTCATCAATCAACAGCACGTCGGCCGCGAGTTGTTTATAAAGCGCCATCGCTTCCAACTCGCCTTGACCAAGCCCGCCCGCCGCTAGAACCCAATGCGCCGTATCTACTTTCACCACTCGGTCAGCTAAGCAGGCCTTCAAACTGGCGGCCTGCGCTTTTTCCGGCTCAACGACTTCGTCATAAACCGCTTGTGGCACTTTAATTTCGTCATACAGGCGCAACAAAATATCCAGCGCGTCGCACGTTGCCAGAGCAATCAAAGCAGAACTGTCGGCAACAATGAGCATGGTTATTTTTCAAGCGTAAATTTCTTGAAATCCGCTTCCAACTCTTCCGGTGTTTGTGTGCGGAGCGTCACGCTTTCCTCTCGGCAAAACTCAAGAAAAGCATAACGATTCATGCCAGCCAATTCACAAGCCGCACCGATGGACAACTCCCCGGCTTGATACAGTCCCAGCGCCGCATAACTGCGAATTTTTCGGGCCACGCTTTCGGGGGTCTCGGCAACGAACTGACTTGTGGGGAGCGAAAAAGAGATTTGCATATTACGCCTCTGGCCTCATCATAAGCACTTTCAACATTATAGGTCGCCCCTCCAACCCGCGCAATACGCACGATTAAAAAGCAAACCGCCTGCTTATATAAGCAGGCGGTTGTCAATTCCTTACTTCTCTGGCACTTGCGCCAGCGGCGCGATTTTCTTGATCTTCGTAATCAACCGCGCCCGCACCTTGGCATCCTTCTCGGTGGCCAGGCGGTCGCGCATCACCCGCACTTTCACGAACTTGTTGCGGCGGCGCTTAATCTCGCGTTGACGTTCAAATTGTGGCATAGGGATATCACCTCCTCAGTGAAGTTGGCTAATGGTAACATTGGGATACATCCTCGTCAATGCAAAGGCCTTCAAGTTGAAAAATCTGCTTTGGATAGTGACCTTAACCCTCGCGGTGGCCTGCTCCCCCACGGTGACTGCCACGCCGGCCACCACCGCGCCCCCGGCGGTTTCCACCCCCGCCCGCGCGGCCTCGCCCACCCCCGGCGCGGTGCCCGGCCCCACGCGCCCCGCCCCGCCCAAACTCGGGGCCTTCGACCCGGCCACCGTCGCCCACATCAACCTCGACGACTACCCCATCGTCCCCGTCGTCAACCCGGCTCTCCGTGCCATCTACACAGCGGGCCTCACGCAGGGCCACAACCCGCGCGTCTTCTCCAAACTCGGCGACTGCATGACCGAGACCGAATACTTCCTCACCCCCCTCGGCTCGGCCCAAACCAATCTCGGCGAGTACACCAGCCTGCAAGCCGTCATTGACCAGTTCCAGGACACCCCCGCGCGCAATAAAGATTGGGATAAAGACTCCTTCGCTACTCTCGGCCTCGCGGCGGCGGGCGGCTTCAACATCGCCGGGCCATTCGACCCCACCTGGAGCAACCCCAAATGGTGCGGCGCCAGCGAAAGCCCGCTCGATTGCGAATACCGTGTGGCGCAACCATCTTTCGCCATCATCATGTTCGGCACCAACGATGTCGCCTACACCGAACCCGACACTTACAATTATTACCTGCGCACGCTCATCGCCGCCACACTCGATAAAAATATCCTCCCCCTCCTCAGCACCTTCCCCACGCGTCTCGAGAACCCGGAGAAGTCAGCCCTCCTCAACCGCATCGTCGTGCAAATCGCCACCGACTACGGCCTCCCGGTGATGAACTTAAACCGCGCGCTCGAGCCGCTCCCCAACCACGGCGTGGATCCCGCTGACCCCATCCACCTCTCCGTCCCCCCGGACAAACAAGTGACCAACTTCGACCCCGACCACCTGCAATACGGCTTCCCCATGCGCAATCTCGTGACTCTGCAAGCGTTGGCGGCGGTGTGGCAGGCGGTTAAATAAGGTGTCACGTTTTCAAGTGTTTAAGGGTCACGTGACACTTTGACACCTGACCCTTAAACACTCACTCGTACCCACACATCCGCCACTCGCCCCCATCCAGCACCACTTTAAACTGGCGGTCGGCCAGGTTCCATTCCTTGTTCTCCCCGTTATAGGTCGTCACAATCTTGCCGGTGCAGGCCACCACCGCGTTACTGCCATCGTTGCTGGTCTCGGCGCAATTCACATCCTGCAACTGCGCTTGCAGGGCCTGAAACGTGGAGGCTTCGATCCCGGCCTGCGCCTCCCACGCCGAACAGGCCAGCCCACTCATCTGCTCCACATCGCCCACCACGCGCGCTTGCAAATACTTCTGCACCGTGGCCACCGGGCCGACCTGCGTCCCACCGCACGCGACCAACAGCATATTCAGCGCGCACACCGCCGATAAAATTTTGAACCAATTTTTCATTTCATCTCTCCTGTCAGCGTAGGGGCGCCCCTTGTGGTCGCCGGTGCCGGGGCAATCATCCGTAGGGGCGACGCATGCGTCGCCCCTACGGGTTTATCTCTGCGAGGTATTTTTCTTTGTTCGCGGCGCGCGCGGTTTTGCCACTGCTGGTTTTCAACACCCAGCGTGGCCCCACCACATGCACCAGCCGCAAGGCCACATCCGAGCCCCGCGTGACCTTTTGCCGGATGGCGTCAGCCAAGCGATTGCGCTCGGCTTCATCGTCCGTGTCCACTTCCGCGACCAGCGCCACATCCTCGGTGCCGGCGTCTTCATCGAACACGCCAAAAGCCACCACCCGGCCCGGATGCACGCCCGGCACTTCCCCCGCCAGCGTCTCAATATCCTGCGGGTACACATTCTTGCCGCCTACAATGATCAGGTCTTTCTTGCGGCCCGTCACATAAATTTCACCGTCGGCCAGGTAGCCGAAATCACCAGTGAGATACCAGCCGTCGTGAAAGGCTTGCGCGGTGGCGTCGGGGCGGTGGTAGTAGCCGGTGAGCAGGCAATCGCTTTGCAGGGCAATCTCGCCGATGACCCGTTCGGGGACCTCGTGGCGCGCGTCGTCGAGGATGCGGACGCGCACGTTGGGGAGCGGCTGGCCCGACGAGAGCAGAGTGACCACCTCGGCGTGATCCGCCGCGCGCGCCACCCGCTCCACAAAGAACGCGCGGCGGTCCACCACATCCACCGCAGGCGCGGCCGTGAGGGCGCTTTGGGTAACCGCGAAGACATTCTCGGCCATGGCGTAGCAGGTGGCGAGAGCCGAGGCGCGCAAGCCATGCGGCTGAAAACGCGTGAGAAAGGCCTGCTGACTATCCCACTTCACCGGCTCGGAGCAGTTGATGACGGCCCGCCACGAAGATAAGTCCACGCCTTGCAAGTCGCGGTCGCGGATTTTTTGGGCGAGGAAGTTATAGGCGAAGTTGGGCAACCAGGTGAGCGTGCCGCGATAGCGGGTGACGGCGTGGAGCAGTTTGGCCGGGGCGCGCACCCAATCGAAGGGCGAGAGCAACACCAGCGGAACCCGGTGCATGACCGGCAGGATGAAACCGGCGATAAGGCCCATGTCGTGGTAGAGCGGGAGCCAGCTCACAATCACATCGTCGGCATGGAAGGCCAGCGCGCGGGTGTAGTGGCCGAGCTGGGTCAGCACCGCGCGGTGGGCGAGGGCCACGCCTTTTTGCAAGCCCGTCGTCCCCGAAGAATGTTGGAGGAGCGCAATCGCGTCGGGCGCGGCAGTCAGGCCGGGGAGCGCGTCCACGTTCACTGTATCGCGCGCGGGAATTTCATCGGAGCGCAGGATGACGCGCACCGAGGAACCATGTGCGGCGCTTTCGGCTTCGGGTAAAAATTCGGGGTGGGTGATGACGGCGGCCGGTTGGGTGACGCTGAAGAGCGCGGTGAGTTCGGCGCGATATTTGTCGGGCGCGAGTTTTTCGGTGAGGAAGGGCATGATGGCGGGAATCGCGCCATGCAAAATTGCGCCCCAGAAGGCGAAGACGAGGTCGGGACTGTGTTGCAGGATGAGGATGACGACCTCGCCCGGCGCGACTCCCGCTTGCCCGAGCGCGTGCGCGTACCCGGCGGCTCCGTGAACCAGCGCGCGGTAGTCGAGGGTGAGGTCGGGCGCTTTGGGGAAGAGCAGATGGAGCGCCGGGCGGTCGGGGGCCTCGCGGTAAGTTTGGAGGAGGCGCTGAGGGAGGGTGGACACGGGGAGGAAAAGTAATCAGTTATCAGTGAGCAGTAATCAGTGATTGGTAATTGACTGATGACTGATGACTGATGACTGATGACTGATGACTGATGACTGATTACTGTCGTTGTTGAATAAGTGCGGCCAGTTGCGCCAAAGTGTCGAAAGTTTCGGCGTTGAGTTCAGAGTCGCTGAGAGTGACGCCGAATTTATCCTCGACGAACAGGCCGAGATCAACCAGGCTGAAAGAATCAATCAGCCCGCTGGAGATGAGCGCTTCGGATTCGGTGATGACCCGTTTGGGTTGTTTGAGGATTTTGGTGGCGATGTATTGGGCGAGGGTGGAGGTGATTTCGGTGGACATGAGAAAGAGTAGGGAGTTAGAGGGAGGAGTGAGGTGGGGTATGTATTGCGTAGTTCGTAGAGCGTATTGTGCGAGTTATGGGATGAGTTGGGTGAGGGCTGAGGCGAGTTGTTGGGCCAAGAGTCGCGCACCCAAGGAGGTGTAGTGCACGGCGCTGTCGGTGTATTCGGTGTCGGGCAAGCCCCGCCAGAGATCGAGATAATGCCAGCCCTGCGTTTGAGCGTGGTCGGCCAGTAATGCGTGATAGTCGTCATAGGCCCAGCGCGGGTAAAAGGCATTATACCGAAGGTCGCTGTTCTGTCCGGCGCTGACAAACATGGGTTCGTTGACTATGAGCAGGGGGGTGTCACCCGCCATTTGTGCGCCCGCATCGAGCACATCAAAGGCCAGGTCGGTGGCCGTGAGGTGCGGCGGCTGAAGGCTGTGAAAGGCCACATCGGCGGCGAGGTCTTCGGCGCGCGGGGTATAAGCCACCGGGATGTCCTGATCAATACCGGTCGCCGCCCACATCACACCGTAAAGTTGCAAACGGAGCAGGTCGGCGAGAGCCCGGCGCTGGCCGAGGAGGGTGCGGTCGAGGAAGGAGGGATGGAGAAGTTGAGGGTCGGAGGGGGAAAGACGTAATTGGTAAGTGGTAATTAGGGATTGGAGGATTAGAGGATTGTGTTGGAGGAGGGGCGGGTAGAGTTGTTTATCGTAGGGGAAAGACTCAAGTGTGACCAGCCAGATAAAGGCGTCGGGTTGATAGGCGCGGGCGCGGTCGAGGAGCAGTAGGTCTTTGGTCAGCGACATGATGGGATAACCGAGGTTGTAGGCAACCAGGCGGCGGCCATCGGGGGCGCGGAGTTGGAGGGCGTTGAGTTGCGCGGCGAGGGTTTCGGCGGGTGGCAGACGAAAACCCCAGGTGGCCGAGTCGCCGAGGAGGATGAGGCGAAATTCGTCGGCGGCCTTGGGGCGGGCGAGTTCGTGTGAGGCAAAAAGCGCTTCGAGGTTGAAGAGGCTCAGGCTATACGCGCGGTCGGGCGCGTCGGCGTAGGGGAGCCGCCCCCGACCGGGGAACGCGAAATTGTAGAGGCTCAGCCGCCCCAGCGCGGGGAGCGGGTCGAGCGCGGCAAAGGCGAGGTTGAACGCGAGGAAGAGCAGAGCGGTTTTGAGGAGGAGGCGAGGAACGGACATTTTTGAAACCATGGATAGCGCGGGTTACATAGATTTCAAGCTCAACACAAAGAACACGAAGGGGCACGAAGAAAGTTGAAGAAAAAAACTTGGTGGCCTTTGTGAATCCTTCGTGACCTTGGTGTTAATGCTGGTTTACTTTTAATAAATTCCTGATAGTCGAGCAAAGACAGTCAATGCAGTGTTCACATCCGGCAGGGCAAACCAGACCCAGCCGAGGGCGACGTAGTGAAAGGTGATGAACACGCCGAGCCAGTGCAGGGCGCGTTGGAGGCGCGGGCGGGCCGGGAAGAGCGGCAGGTGCGGGCGCATGAAATCAAGATAACGGTTATGGATAAACAGCCCCACGCCATGCCACGCGCCCCACAGCACAAAGTTCCAGGTGACGCCATGCCACAGACCAATGAGGAGCATGGTGCTGAGTTGGCTGAGGGCAATGATGAGCGCAGGCGGCAGTTCGCGGGGGGAGCCGCGCAACGCGCGCGTGAACGGGTTGAAGAAGTAGGCGCGAAACCATTGTGCAAGCGTGATATGCCAACTGTTCCAAAAGGTGGTGAGATTAGGTTTCAAATAGGGCGCGTCAAAATTTTCGGGGAGTTTGAAACCGAGCCAGCGCCCGAGGCCGAGAGCGATGTCGGTGTAGCCGCTGAAATCGAAGTAGAGGCGCAAGGCGTAGGCATACAGAACAATCCACAGCCAAAACGGCGAGCGCACTTGCAGGGCATTGGTGGCGCTGAGGGCGATGAGCGCCAGCGAGTCGGCCAGGACGAATTTCTTGAAGAGGCCGCGCGCGAGGCGGGTGAGGCCATCGAAGAAGACGGGCCCATCCAATTTGAAGGGCGCGCGCAGGTCTTTGAGAAACCGCTCGGCGCGGTCAATGGGGCCAGCAGTGAGGGTTGGGAAGAAGATGACGTAGGCGATAAATTCATCGGCGGCGAAGGCGGGAAGCTTGCCCGCTTGTTTTTCGCGCAAGACATGGATGAGGCGGAAGGCGATGTAAGAGAAACCCAGCCAGCGCAGTTCGGCGGCGGCGGCGAGGGCTGGATCCTGGCCCGCGAGGGTGCGTAGCCCCACGGCGATGAGGCGGGCCAGCGGTTCGACCTTCCAGCCCACGAACAGCGCGAGGAGCAGGAGGAGCATGGCCCACAGGGCGCGGGGCGCGGCAGAGAGGCGGGTGAGGCCGTAGGCGCACGCGAGGAGGCCCACCAGCGCGAGGGCCACCCACCAAACATCGGGCGGGCGGGCGGGGGTGAGGAAGGGGTCGAGGGGGAGGTAGCGGGTGAGGGCGAGGAGTAAAAGAGTGAAAAGTGAAAGGTAGATGGTGAGGGGTAAGTGGTAATTAGTAATTGGGTTAGTGATGGCCCAGACCAGAACCGTGAGGGCGAGAGTGAGCGTGGGGAACCAGAAATCCCAATGGCGGATGGGGACCAGCGGTTGGAGGGCGAACAACGCGAGGGTCGAGGTGACCGCGAGGGCGGGGACGCGCCAGCGCGCGGGGGCGAGATAACCGAGGGGGATGGCAATCGCGCCGAACAGCAGAAGGCCGCTCAGAGTCATTTTAAAAGCCTTGATAAATCCATTGCGGCGAGGCGTCGGCGGTGACGATGACCAGCGCGGCGAGGAGCAGACACAGCAGGAGGGCGAGCAGGTTCTCGCGGGTGAGGAGTTGGTTCATAAATAAAAGCGCCCCGGGGTTGCCGGGGCGCTGATTTAAGTGAGGCGCGTTTTAGAAGGGCAACGGTTTCGCATTATACTGGACGGGGATGTAGATTTGTTGGTCAGGGTAGATGACATCGGGGTTGGGCAAGGCGTTGTAGGCCAGGAGTTTTTCGACGGTGGTGCCGTAGAGGGCGGCGACGATCTTCAGGGTATCGCCTTGTTTGACGGTGTACATGTGCGGCCCGGGCGGGACGAGGACGGTGAGGCCGGGGGTGTATTTGACATTGGGGTTGACCCGGATGAGCGTATCGGCGGTCATCTCAAATTTGGACGCGATGGTGGTGGCATTATCGCCGTCTTGCACAACATAGAAGAACGGGGTAGTGCGGCTGGGGGTAAAGGAGACAATAACCGGGATGGTGACCACCGTGCCAATGGAGAAGTTGTTGGGGTCTTTGATTTGCGGGTTGGCGTTGCGGAGGGCGGTGCCATTGACGCCATAACGAATGGAATAGACGAGGAAGTTCTCCCCCGCTTTGAGTCGGACTTGAAGATATTGGCCGGGGACCAGGTCGAGGGAGGCGACGGCGGTGGGCGCTGGCTTGCCCGGGGTGGCCGTGGGCGCACTGGAAGGAACAGACGTGGCTTCGCTGGTTGAGCCACTGGCGGTTTCGGTGGAGGCGGGCGGGGGCGCAATCACCACATCGGGGATGGCCAATGGGGCGACGTTATATTGAATGGGGATGAAGAGTTGCTGGTTGGGGTAGATGATATCGGGATTGGGGAGGGCGTTACCTTTGAGGATGAACTCCACCGTGGTGCGGTAACGCTGGGAGATGATTTTGAGCGTGTCGCCGCGTTTGACCGTATACAAATGCGGCCCGGCGGGGATGAGGTAGGTCTCGCCAGCGGTGAGGGTGGTTTTGCCACCATTGGCGCGGGCAATGGTGTTTTGATACATCTCAAACCGGGTGGCGAGGGAGGTCAGGGTGTCACCGGATTGCGCGATGTAATAAAACGGTGTGGTCAGGCTGGGGATGTAGGATTTGACCACCGGGATGACAATCACTGTGCCGATGGGAATGTTGTTTACATCCGGGATGGTGTTGGCCCCGACGATGGCCGAGCCGGTGACGCCATACAACAGGGTATAAGCCAGCAGGGTATCGCCGCGTTTAATGGTGACGGTGATGAAGTCACTTTGCTGAGCGGGCGCGGCTTGGGCGGCACGCGGCAAACCACCCAGGATGAGCGCAAAAATGACCAAGGGGGTCAAACGAGCGTAAAGACGGGAAACCATGGAAACCTCCAAATGATGCAAACTGATATTAGAGAGTATAGCATTTAGAAGAGTCGAAAGCAAAAATTATTACTTCCAGCGACAAAACATAATAACCGCACCCCCCAAAAGCTAAATGCCAAATTGACAGGCGACGTGCCGTAACGTAAAGGGAGACTATGCTAGACTATTGAAACATTGATAAAGGTGTGCTAAAGTGTTTATAATGAACACTTACACCGTGAGCGAATTGGCGGAACTT
>CAYUFY010000025.1:0-28203 GCA_964443795.1 uncultured Anaerolineales bacterium
CCTTTGACAAATGCCCCCGGTAGAAGCTCTGTTACCGAATTGTGAGCCGCTCTCTTGTGCAAATTGATGGCGGCCTCGCGCGCCAGCAGGGCGGCACCGGCTTGGGGTTGGCCTTGGTGCGGAGCATGAGTGAACTGCACGGCGGGAGTGTGAGCGTGGACAGTGAAGTTGGCCAAGGGAGTCGCTTCACCATTACCCTGCCGTGGCTGGCCCCCGAACCAATCGCCCCCCACCGGGCCACGCCCGCCGCGTTTGTCTTACCCCCCGGAACCATCTGGCCCCGACAGGCCCTGACCATCGAAGACTCGCCCATCGCTGCAGAGAGTCTCACCACGATATTAAACGAGTTGGGCATCCGCAACGCAGTTTGCCTGCAAGGCGGGGGCGCGGTGGGGCAAGCCGTCAACCTCCAGCCGGAGGTCGTCTTGTTGGATTTGTTCCTGCCCGATACCCCCGGGTGGCAGGTGTTAACGCAACTCAAAACCGATGAACGGACGCGCCATCTGCCGGTCATCATCATTTCGGTGATGGATGACCGCGCCCGGGCCATGCAGTTAGGGGCCGATGAATATCTGGTAAAACCGGTCGGGCGCGCCGATTTATCAAGGGCGTTAGACCGGATCAGACAGCGCCTGGCGGCCCCCGCGCTTCAATCGGCGCTGGTGGTGGCCTCTACCTCTTTACGGCTCTTGCTGGCCGAAGATAACGCCGTGAATATCCAGGTGTTGACCGATTATCTGGAAGCCAGCGGCTATGCGCTCAGTGTGGCGCGTAACGGCAGCGAAGCCGTGCAGTTGGCGCGCGAACTGCGGCCCCAGTTAATTCTCATGGACATCCAGATGCCGGGCATGGATGGACTGGAAGCCACCCGCCATATCCGCCGCGACCCGGCCCTGGCGAATGTGCCCATCATCGCGCTCACCGCCCTGGCCATGCCCGGCGACCGCGAGCGGTGTCTGGCCGCTGGCGCGAATGAATATTTGACCAAGCCGGTTAACCTGGAACTGTTGACGGAAAAAATTGAGAACCTGCTGAAAAAACCGGGCCGCTAAATCGGCCTTTATTTTTCTTGCGCCTTCACCCGCGCCACCTGCCCCGCCGTTAACGCCACCAACTCCCCCGGCGTTAATTTGAACAGCGCATTGGGGGTGCCCGCCGCCGCCCAGATTTCCGCGTACTGAATTAAATCCTCATCAATGAAGGTGACCAACCGCTCGGCGTGCCCGACGGGCGGCACGCCGCCGATGACGAAGCCCGTGCGGGCGCGCACAAAATCGGCATCGGCCTTGCCCAACGGTTCGCCCAGCAACTGGGCCACCGCTTTTTCATCCACCCGGTTGGCCCCCGAGGTCAGCACCAGCACCGCACGGTCACTGGTTTTGGCGCGGAAGATGATGGACTTGGCAATCTGCCCCAGCGCGCACCCCACGGCTTGCGCGGCTTCCGCCGAGGTGCGGGTGCTTTGCGGCAATTCAATCACCGCCAGCGCAAACCCGCGCGCGGTCAGTGCGTCCTGAACTTTTTGAGCGGAGGGAGAGATGGCGGCGGGCATGTGCGGCAACTTGGTGGGGGGCTAACTCACCCGGCTGACTTGCCACTGCTGTTCGAATTTTTCAATTTGGGGCTTCACATACCAGGCGTGCGGGTCGGCAATGGGCCGCCGTTCGCGGAGCAACCGCATGGCCGCCTCCGCCGAGTGCCCCATGGCAATGAGAATGGCCGCGGCCATGGCCACACTGCGGTGCTTGCCGCGCTGACAGTGGGTGAAGACTTTGCCGCCCGCGCGGATGACCGGCAGGGCGGCCAGCGCGCCTTCCATCAACTTATTCACCGGAATGGGCAACAGGAAAATGTCGTAGGTCTTAAGCCACACGCTCGCAAACGGGGGTTGGGTGAACACGACCAGCGGGCGCGTCTCGCCGCGCATGGAAATAATGAGCCGCACATTCAGGGCCTGCAAGTGTTGAGCGTGCCTGGCCTGCGGTTGCGCGCCGACGTACAGGTAATCGGTAATGAGGGAGATATCCATTTTTCAACTTATTTCATTCACCTTACGCAGATGAGCGCATTTTTGAGATTGTCACTCCGAGCGAGGCGAGGCGCGTACGCGTCTACGCAATTTGTAGACGCAAAGCGTCTCGCTTCGTTCGAGATGACAGTGCGTAAGGTGACTTATCTCGGTAGTGGTAACTTTGTAAGTGATGAATTTGAAAGACCTGTCAGGTGGGCGCATTCGGCACTCGAAAAAAACAGCGTTTGGCGGCGCCCACCTGACAGGTCTAGCGCACCCTCACTTACTTAGTTACCACTACCTTATCTCAATGGCGTCTTCGCGGGCACGCCCGGCCGCCGGGGATACCGCGGGGGGGTGGCGGCGATTTTCTTGAACACCACCAAATACCGGGTCTCAACGATTCCGGGCAATTCCACCGGGATAATTTGTTCCAACTCGCCGCCGAGTTTTTTCACCGCGCTCTCGGCGGTTTGCGTTTCGGCGGGCGCGCGTTCGCCCTTCTGGGCCAGCGCGTGCCCGCCCCGTTTGACCAGGGGCAACAGATATTCGGCCAGAATGGGCATCTCGGCCACCGCGCGGGCCACCACCCAATCGTATTGCTCGCGGTGCGCTGGGTCCTGGCCCACTTCTTCGGCGCGGGCTTTCACCACTTGCACCCCGCTCAAATTCAACTTCTCAATCACCGCCTCACAAAAGGCGACCTTTTTGCCGGTCGCTTCCACGAGCGTCACCGACAGGGCCGGGCAAATGATCTTTAACGGCAAACCCGGAAACCCGGCGCCCGTGCCCACATCCATCAGCTTCACCGGGCCGGGGCGCAACACTTTGAGGAGCGACAGCGAATCCAAAAAATGCTTAACTTGAATTCCCGGCGCATCTTTGATGGCCGTCAGATTAAACTTCGCGTTCCATTCTTCCAGCAAATCGGCGTAGGTCTGAAACGCATTCACCTGCGCCGGGGTGAGTTCGAGGCCCAATAACGTATGCGCGCCGGAGATGAGGGAGTCCATTGAGGAGATTATACCCGCGCCGGACCTCAGCCCCGTGCTAGAATCCGGCCATGCGGCGGCGCTGGCTCTTCCTCCTTCCTCCTTCCTGCTTCCTGCTCTTGTGCTTGTTCATCTGGCGCTGGTTGTTCGTTGATCTGCCCGCGCTCGACCGCCTCACCGAGAATCTGGCCATCCCCTCGACGAAAATCCTGGCCCGCGACGGACGCCTGCTCTACGAGATTGCCGACCCCGCCGGCAACCACCATACCACCCTGCCGCTGAGCGCCATGCCGCTGGCATTGCAACAGGCCACCATCGCCACCGAGGACGCCAGTTTTTATACCAACCCCGGGGTGGATGCGGTGGGCATCCTGCGCTCGGTGTGGATTAACCTGCGGGGCGGCGAAGTCCTGGCGGGCGGGAGCACCCTCACCCAGCAGGTCGCGCGCAACATGCTCCTCGACCCACAGGAACGCGCCGAGCGCACGCTCACGCGCAAACTCCGCGAATCCATCCTGGCCTGGCGGCTCGCGCGCGCTTATCCCAAAGCCGAGATTCTTGCGCTCTATCTCAATCAGACGTATTACGGCCATCTCGCTTACGGCGTGGAGGCGGCGGCCCACATCTATTTCGGCAAATCGGCGCGGGACTTGGATCTGGCGGAGGCGGCGCTCCTGGCGGGTTTGCCGCAAGCGCCCTCGCTTTATGACCCGTTGCTGTTCCCCGAGGCGGCCAAGAAGCGGCAGACAGTCGTGTTGGAGCTGATGGTCAAACACGGCGACCTCACCGCCGACCAGGCGCAACAGGCCAAAGACGAGCGGCTGCAATTCGTCTCCAATGAATTTCCCATCGAGGCCCCACACTTTGTGTTCTATGTGTGGAATTTGCTCGAACGAAAATATGGCCCGGAAGTGTTGTACTCCGGTCTCATCGTCACCACCACCCTCGATCTCGATCTCACGCACGCCGCGCAAGCCGTTGCCCGACGGCGTTTACAGCAAATCGCCGACGACCGGGCCGGGCCAGACCACAACGCCACTGATGCGGCGCTGGTGGCCCTCGACCCGCGCACCGGCCAAATCCTGGCCATGCTCGGCTCGCCCGATTATTTTGATGGCGCGATCTCGGGCGCAATTAATCTGGCGGTCTCGCCCCGGCAACCGGGGAGCGCCATCAAGCCGCTCACCTATGCGGCGGCGTTCTCACCTGAACTCTGCGCCCCTACCCTGTCGGTGGTTGTGCCGACGGGGGAGGGGGTCTGCCCCTGGACGCCCGCCACCATGATTTTGGATGTCCGCACCGCCTTTGTCACCCAGGAAGGTTTTTCCTACGTCCCGCAAAATTATGATCGCGCGTTTCATGGGCCAGTCTCGGCGCGGACGGCGCTCGCCGCGAGTCTTAACCTCCCCGCGGTGGTGGCGCTCGACCAGGTGGGCCTCGACACCCTGATCCGGTTGGCCGGGCGCATGGGCCTCACCACACTCTCGGACGCCGACCGCTTCGGGTTGGCGCTCACCCTGGGGGGCGGCGAAGTCACGCTGTTGGATCTCACCTCGGCTTATGGGGTGTTTGCCAATGCAGGGGTGCGGGTCGAGCCGGTGGCGATTCTAAAAATCCAAACCGCGGCGGGGCAGGTGCTTGACCAGTGGGGGCCGCGCTCGGGCGCGCGGGTGCTGGATAAGCGCGTGGCGTTTCTCATCAGTGATATTTTGGCCGACAATCAGGCCCGCGCCGGGACGTTTGGGTTTGATAGCATTTTGCAGATTGGCCGCCCGGCTGCGGTGAAGACCGGCACCACCACCGATTACCGCGACAATTGGGCCGTGGGCTATACCCCAGAGTTCGTGACCGGGGTGTGGGTGGGCAACGCCGATTTTTCTTCGATGGTGAACTTGAGCGGGGTAGCTGGGGCCGGGCCGATCTGGCACGATTTCATGCGGACGGCGCTCCTGGGCAAACCCGAAACAGGTTTTACGCCGCCCTCCGGTTTGACGCAGGCCGAAGTGTGCCTGCCCTCGGGTTTGTTGCCCACCCCGGCGTGCGCCCGCACCCGACGCGAATGGTTTATCGCCGGCACCGCGCCCACGCAACCGGACAACCTGTATCAAGCGTTTCAGATTGACACGCGCACGGGCGGCCTCGCTACGGCCAACACGCCCAGCGAATTTGTCAGCGCCCAAACCTTTTTGGTTCTGCCGCCTCAAGCTCAGGACTGGGCGCGGCAGAATGGAATCCCTCAGCTTCCCCGCGAAGCGTCTAATCCCCAATCGCTAATCTCCAATTACCAATTACAAATTACTTCCCCCGACCCCAACACCATCTATCAAATCTCGCCGCGCCTGCCGCGCGCCAGCCAGCAGATTTTATTCCGCGCGCTGACTCACGTAACGGTGCGGGAGGTGACTTTTATTTTGGATGGGCAACGACTGCCCCCGGTGAGCGCCCCGCCGTATGAGATGTGGTGGGCACTCATGCCGGGCGATCATGTCTTGCTGGCGGAAGGTGGGTTGACGAGCGGGGTGACGGCGCAGAGTGCGGTCGTGAATTTTACGGTGCGGCCTTAAGCCGGACCCGAGGGCTTGGGTTGTGCCAGATGGCCTGTGCCCAACCGGCCCGTGGCGCGTTTATTGGGCGGTTCTTCGCGGTATTTCGGCAAGACCACGGTAAAGAGCGTCCCCTCCCCGGCTTTGGATTCGAGCCAAATGCGCCCGCCGTGATTTTCCACGATGGACTTCACGATGGACAGACCCAACCCGGTGCCCATGTACCCCTGCCGGCTGTTGGTGGCCCGGAAAAATTTATCGAAAATATACGGCTGGTCGGCGGCGGGGATGCCGATGCCGCTATCTTTCACCATGAGAATGAGCAGGTCACCATCAAGTTGCACGGTTAATTGAATGCGGCCCTTCTCGGGTGTGTACTTCACGGCGTTATCGAGCAGATTCGAGATCATTTGCCGCAAGCGGGGCGGGTTGGCCAACACCTGAGGTAGGTCGGCGGGTAGGCTCACTTCCAATATTTGCTGTTTGCTGTCCGCGCGGGGCCGCACGCTATCCACCACAAACTGCACCACCAGCTCCAGGTGGGTCACTTCTTTTTGCGCGTCAAAGCCGGCTTCGATACGCCCCAGATCGAGTAGGTCGGTGACCAACCCGGTGATGGCCTGCACACTGAACTGGATGCGCCGGATAAATTCGGCTTGCTGGTCGTTCACCGGGCCGGTGCGCGAGATGAGCTCCACATAGCCGAGGATGGCCGTGAGCGGCGAACGCAGGTCGTGCGAGACGGTGGTGACAAACTCGCTCTTGATGCGGTCCAGTTCTTTGAGGTGGGTGATATCCTGCAACATCATGGCTTGCCCCACCCCGGCGATGGGGGTGAGGTGGGCGTTAAACACGCGCCCATCTTCCACGGTGATTTCCCCCTGCCGGGTCTGATTGACAAACAAGTCCCGCACTTCGGCGTGGGGGATGACTTCCGACAAACTGGCGGTCACCACCTGGGTGCCGTTCACGCCCAGGATCGCGCGCGCCATGGGGTTCATCAAAATCACCCGGTTCTCAGTATCCACCACAATCACGCCGTCCTCGGTTTCCTGCAAAATCGTCTCCAGTTGCGCGCGCTCGGTTTCGGTGCGGGTGTACAGGCGCGCGTTCTCGATGGCGATGGCGGCATAATCGCCGAGCGCCTGCAACAGGCGCTGGTCGTGGTTGGTAAATGCGCGCCCGGCCCGGCGGTTATCCACCCCCAACACGCCGATGATGCGCCCATGCACTTTGAGTGGCACATAGATGAGTGAATGCACCAGATAGAGCGTTTTGATTTTTTGCGGCGCGGTCTGGTCCATGAGGACCGGCTCCCCCGTGCGGAGAACCTGCCCCGCCAGGGAATCCTCCGACCGCAACCGGAAGGTGCGGGCAAATTGCTCGTCGAAGTTTTTGGCCGCGCGCATGGTTAATTCCTGCGTGCGCTCATCGAGGAGCAGGAGCGAGCCTTCCTCCGCCCCGGTGAGGTTGACCGCCGCCTCGACCACTTTTTGCAAAATCTCATCCACCTTCAGCGTGGCGGTCACGTTGCGCCCGACCCCGATGAGGGTTTCCAATTCCTGCAGGCGTTTAACCAGCGCGGCATTGGTCATGGACAACTCAGCCTGCATCCGGGTGCGCTCGCGGCGGGTATTGGCGATTTCCAGCGTGTGGCGGATCGAATCGAGAAGCTCAGTCGGGCGGAAGGGTTTGATGAGATAGTCGGCGGCCCCGGCCCGCAAGGCCTCGCGAGCGATGGTTTCAGAGCCGACGGCGGTGATGAGAATGACCGGGATATCGCGCCCCTCGCGGCGGAGGTGTTCCGCAATTTGTATGCCGCTGAGGCGGGGGAGTTTGATGTCGGCGATGACGACGCTGGGGTTGAAGGCGCGGATGGCCTGGAGGCCGGTTTCGCCATCGGCCGCAGTGAGGGCGTCGTACCCCTGCGGGCGCAGAATAAAGTCCGCGATGTAATCGCGCACGTCCGCCGCATCTTCGATGACTAGAATTTTTTCCATGGGCATAGTTCAACCGAAGTTCAGGCAATCACCAATCGGGTTGGCGCGGTCAGGCGTTTCACCACAACAAACTGTCCCACCGCTTGCGGAACCAATCCATTTGGGTTCTACCGGCTTTAACGAGAAACCGATCTTGTATCAGCGCGAAGTAGGGCTAACGTAGAGATGCCTCGCTTCGCTCGGCATGACATTCATTAATGATTATTTTGTAAAAGCGCAAATAGCCCGACATTTACTGCGGCAAAAACCGTCGCGCTACAAGCGCGACCTACGCCAGCCCGGATCTACGTATTACATTCCGCATTAAACGACGTTGAGCGAAAAGTGAAACTTGCTCCCGCGCCCCGGCTCGCTTTCGGCCCACACTTGCCCGCCGTGGCCCTCGACAATGCGCTTAACCGTCGCCAGGGGCAGGCCCGTGCCGCCGCCAGCGTTATTCTGATCCCAGACCGCTTGTAATTTATCGGGCGGCAGGCCCACGCCCGTGTCTATCACCGAGATATGCGCCTGGCCAATGCCGCTGACCCGAACGCGTAAAGTGACATAGCCGCCCTGCTTGGAGGCTTTAATGGCATTGGCAATCAGGCTATCAAACACCCGGCTGATCTGCGCCGGGTCGGCGTTGACGTTGACCGCGCCGGTATCGGCCGGAAATTCGGGCAGGAGCGCCACCCCGCGTTGCTTGGCCTCCGGCCCCATGCGCGCCAGCGCCTCCTGACACAACCCCGCTAGGGGCATGGGGCGGGGCTTGGAGGCGCGGTTGGCGCCATCGCCCGCCTGGCTCATGGTTTGCAAGACTTTTTGCAAAGCCGCGAGCCGATCCAACGCGGTGCGCAAGCCTTCGTTTTGTGGGGGGGTCAGCGGGCCACGGCCCACGAGCGCCAGACTTTCCTGGGCTTGCGCGATGGGCAGGTGCACTTCGCGCATGACGTTGTAGACGGCTTCGTCCTTTTGCCGCCCCAGCTCTTTAATTTCGTCGTAGGCTTTTTGCGCGGTTTTGGCGCGGGCCTCGATGGCTTGAAACAGGCCTGCATTCACCAGCGCGATGGAGGCGTAGTCTGCCACGGAGGAAAGCATGGCCTGCTCCCGCTCGCCAAACGGCTTGCCCGACTTGTTGCCAATGGCCATCACGCCCATCACTTTGTCTTTGGCCTGGATGGGGACGGCGCAGACGGATTTGGCGACCTGGCCCGCGCGTACTTTGCTCAGCGGTTCCCCGGCGATGATCATGGCCTCGCCGGAGAGCAGGATCATGGGCGACAGCCCGTCATCCCAGGGCATATTGAATTTGATGCCGGTGTTGCCAAGCATGGGCAGGTTTTTGCCACCCCGGAGGATAAGTTTGTTGCTGGCTTCGTCCACGAGCAACAGCCAGCCGACTTCAGCCTCGGTCACGGCCAGCGCGCCCTCCATTAACTGCCCAAACAACTGGCTGAGGTCGGTGGTGGCCGAGATGGCTTTGCCGATGCCGGACAGAATGGTAAGTTCTTTGACGCGTTTTTCGAGTTGCTGATTGACGCCCGCCAGCCGCTGGCCGAGTTGCTCGCGTTCGCGACGCAGGCGCAGTTCCTCGAGCGCATGCTCAATGGTGGCCAGGACCTCGGCTTCGCGCAGGGGCTTGCCGAGCCAGTCTTTGGCCCCCAACCGGAAGGCCTGAATGGCTTGTTTTTCGGCGGCGCGGGGGCCGGTAGCGATGACAATACACTCCACTCCCTGCGATTTCAGCCCGGTCAGCAAATCGCGCCCCGAGAGGCCCGGCAAATCCAGCGAGGTGAACAGGATATCCGGCCGCAGTTTGAGGGCCATTTGCAAGGCTTGGGAACCATCCTGCGCGGTGGCCACCAGGTATCCCTGCGGCGCCAGCACCTGTTTGGCCACCAAGTCAATCACATCCGGGTCTTCGTCTACAACAAGGATTTTTTCTTTCGGGGCGCTCATTGTTAAAATGATAGCATGATTGGGGGATAAGAGGAAACGCATTAGCGTTGTATAAGACTCGCCCTTAACCGCTTGACGACTCCTCCCGCCCCGGCCTAGAATGAAAGTGCCTGGGTCGTCCCAAACGCGACCCGCTGGATACAGCTATGGATTACAAAGACTATTACAAAATCCTCGGCGTGAGCCGGACCGCCACCGAGAAAGAAATCAAAAGCGCCTTCCGCAAACTGGCCCAGCAATATCACCCGGACAAAAACCCCGGCAATAACAAAGCCGAGGACAAGTTCAAGGAGATTAATGAAGCGAATGAAGTGCTGAGTGACCCGCAGAAGCGTGCCAAATACGACCAGTTGGGGGCCAGCTATTCCCAATGGGAACGTGCCGGGCGGCCGGGCGGCGGGTTCGATTTCAGCCAGTGGGGCGGGGCCGGGGGCGGGCGGGTGGATCTCAACGATTTATTTGGCGCGGGGGGTGCCGGCGGCTTTTCGGATTTTTTCACCACGCTTTTTGGCAACCTCAATGGGACGGGCGCCGGGGGATTCCGCTCGGCGGGCAAGTTGCGCGGCGATGATATGGAACAACCCATTGAGATTACGCTGGACGAAGCGCTGACCGGCGCCAAACGCACCTTGCAATTCGATTCGCGCCGGATTGAAGTTTCCATCCCCGCCGGGGCCAAGACCGGCACCAAAGTCCGCATCAGCGGCGAGGGCGGCAATGGCCAGGCGCGTGGGGACCTCTATCTCGTGGTCACGGTGGCGCCCCACCCCAAAATTCGGCGCGAGGGCGCTGACCTCCACGGTGATTTCCCGGTGGATTTATATGCCGCGCTCTTCGGGGGTGAGGCGCGGGTGCCGACCCTGAGTGGCGAGGTCGTGCTGACCATCCCCGCCGAAACCCAGAGCGGCCAAGTCTTCCGGCTCAGCGGGCAGGGCATGCCGCACCTCCGCGCCCCCAGCACCCGGGGCGACTTTTACGCGCGCGCGTTGGTGCACCTCCCCACGCCGTTGAGCGTCGAAGAAAAAAAGTTGTTTACCGAACTGGCCGCGCTTAGACAGAAAAATAAAAAGTGAAAAGTCATCGGTCACTTTTCACGCTTCACTTTTCAGGTTCTTCTCCTCGAAAGTAGGAATCACCTCATGTTTCGTCGTCAACCCTTCGTTGTTGTGTTCATCACCCTCATTCTGGCCAGCCTGGCCTGTAACCTGGGCGCGTCCCGCGCGACCACGCCCACTGTGGTGCCGCCGCCCCCGCTGGTGGTCACCGCGCCCCCCGGGCCGACCGATGCCAACCCTCCGGCCCAGACCACCATCATTACCTCGTCGGAAGAAGAAGCCCTGATTGATTTATACAAACGCGTCAACGCCGGAGTGGTCGCCATCCTGGTGAGCGATGGCACGGGCGGCGGCCAGGGGTCGGGGTTTGTCATTGACCGGGAGGGGCATATTGTCACCAATTTTCATGTCGTGGATGGGGCGACTAATATCGAAGTGGATTTTGCTTCGGGCTTCAAAGCCAGCGCCCGTGTGTTGGGGGTGGATGCGGATAGCGATCTGGCGGTATTGAAAGTGGATGCGCCCGCCGAGCAGTTGTTCCCCGTCGCGCTCGGTGATTCCGACGCTTTGCAAGTGGGCCAGCGCGTGATTGCCATTGGCAACCCCTTTGGTTTGTCGGGGACCATGACCCTGGGCATTGTCTCGGCCAAGGGCCGCACCCTCCAAAGCCTGCGCGAAAGCACTGGCGCGGGGCGCTTCTCCGCCCCCGATATCATTCAGACCGACGCGGCCATCAACCCCGGTAACTCGGGCGGGCCCCTCCTCAACTTCAATGGCGAAGTGGTCGGCGTGAACAAAGCCATCGAGTCCGAGACCGGCACGAACTCGGGCATCGGCTTCGCCATCGCCGCCAACACCGTCAAGCAAATCGTGCCGTTCCTCATTGCCGATGGCGAATTTGTTTACCCCTATTTGGGCGTTTCCAGTTTGGATGAAGTGTCGCTGGATTTACAGGAGCAATTGCGCTTGCCGGCGGCGAGTGGCGCCTATGTCACCACCGTGGTCCCCAACGGCCCCGCCGATCAAGGCGGCGTGCGCGCGGATACCGCGAGTGGCACGACGGCAACCAGCTTCAATGGTGATGGCGACCTGATCACGGCCATTGATGGTCGCCCGATCGTGGTCTTTGCCGATTTGCTGAGTTACTTGGTGAACCACACCCGCCCCGGTCAGGTGGTGACCCTGACGGTCTTGCGCGATAAGAAACAAATTGAAGTCCAGGTGACGTTGGGGGAGAGGCCGTAATTGAGTGTGGGGGGGAGTATGGGGGCCTCCTACACACTTACTCACCCACTCACTTGTCCTGCCTGCACCCGCCACACTTTCGCTTTTTCCTGAAATTCCGCCGGGAACAGATTTAAGTCCGTCGTCGTCAGCACACACTGCTCGGCCAGCGTGAGCCGCTGGAGCAAGTCGTGGCGGCGGTTCGCGTCCAACTCCGCCAGCACTTCATCCAAAAGCAGGATGGGCCATTCGCCCGTCCTGTTTTTCATCCATTCCATCTCGGCCAGCTTGAGCGCCAGCACCGCCGTGCGCGCCTGCCCGCGCGACCCATACGTGCTGAGGTCCACCCCGCCGACGATAAAGCGAATCTCATCCCGATGCGGCCCGAAGAGCGTGGCCCCGCGCGCGATTTCCTCCGCCCGCGCGGCCCGGAGCTTGGCCCGCAGGCCCCGGTGAATCTCGGCGGCGGCGATCCCTACCCGGTGCACCGGCACCTCCAGCGGCAGGCCGATTTGCCCGTTGCCGGGGCCAGCCGGGTCAAACGCCGGGTGGTAGGCCAACCGCAGGTTATCGGCTCCCCCGGTCAGGTCGCGGTGAATCGCCGAGGCCAGCGCCTCCAGATCAAACAGCGCGGCGGCGCGCTTCTCCAAAATCAACGCCCCTTGCTCGGCCAGTTTTTCATCCCAAAAATCCAACTGGGCTTCGGCCCCGCCATGCCCGGGCTGGTCCTGCAACAGTTTGAGCAGGGCGTTGCGTTGCGACAGAACTTTGCCATATTCGCCCAGCGCGAAATTGTAGGGCGCGTCGGTTTGGCACAAGGCGAGGTCAATGTAACGGCGGCGGTCACTGGGCGCGCCTTCCACAATCGCCATATCCTGCGGCAGGAACAAAACCACATTCACCAGCCCGGCCAGTTCGCCCACCTTGCGTTTGACGCCGTTGATAATGACTTCCTTCTTCAAGCGGGCTTCGCCGCCCGTGAGGGTTTCCTGAATCAACCGGATCTCGATCCGCTTGATTTCGTCGCGGCGCACCACCTCCGCCACAATTTTGGCGAAGGGTTGGCTCTCGTGGAGGGCCAGAAAGTGAATCAATTGCCGGTCGGAAGTGGCGTGGTGCGATTGCGCGGTGGCGAGGTAATAGAGCGCTTCGAGCAAGCTGGTCTTGCCCTGCGCGTTATCCCCCACGAGAATGAGCGGGCTGGCCGGCAATTCCGCCTCCAACCGCGCGTATAAACGAAAATTAGTGAGCGAAAGCTGGCGCACGTGCATGATGAAGGCGATTGTAGCATAGGCAAAAAACGGTTTCTAATCCCGCCCATTTCCACTACAATCAGGGTATGCGCGTCTCACCCGAACGGTTTGAAGAACTGGCGTTTGATATCGCCGAGCAGTTGCTGGCCGAACTCCCGCCCGACTTGCGCGCCGAGGCCGAGACCGTAATTTTGGAAGTGGCCGATGCGCCCGAGAACGGTGACCGGGACTTGCTCGGCTTATATGAGGGCGTTCCGCTGGTCGAGCGCCACGCCGATGCCACGCTTCTGCAACCCGACCACATCACGCTGTACCGCGAAGCCCTGCAAAGCCTGGCCCGCACCGAAACCGAATTGCGCCATCACATCCGGGTCACGCTTATCCATGAACTGGGGCATTTCTTTGGGTTTGACGAGGACGAACTGGACGCCTTGGGGTGGGGATAAAGAAAAAAAACAAATTTCAAAATCCAAATCCCAAAACAGGCGTGTGGTATCATCCCCAAGACGCAATGGCTAACACACAATATATGTTATTTTAGGAGTCGCCAATGAAAAAAATCTGTATGGTCGGTGTGGGGTATGTGGGTCTGGTGAGCGGCACTTGTTTTGCCGACTTGGGCAATCGGGTGGTCGCGCTTGATGTAAACGCCGAGCGGGTGGCTAACCTTAAGCAAGGCAAACTGCCGATTTACGAGCCTGGTTTGGAAGAGTTGGTGAAACGCAACGTGGCCGCCGGGCGGCTCACCTTCACCACCGATTACGCCGAAGCCCTGCACGAGGCCGATTTTGCCTTCATCGCCGTTGGCACACCCGAAGGCGTGGATGGCGAGGCCGATTTGCAATACGTGCGCTCGGCGGCGGAATCTATCGCCACGCACATGACTGGCCCCATCGTCATCGTCAACAAGTCCACCGTGCCGGTGGGCACCGGCGACTGGGTGGCCGATATTGTCCGCGCCAAACAGCCGAAACCCATTTACTTCAGCGTGGTTTCCTGCCCCGAGTTTTTGGCCGAAGGCTCGGCCATCACCGATTTTATGAACCCCGGCCGCACGGTGCTAGGCTCGCTTGACCGTGACGCCGCCAACAAGGTGGCCGACTTGCACCTCCCGCTCCGCGCGCCCATCGTCATCACCGACCTGCGCACCGCCGAGATGATCAAGTACGCCTCCAACGCCTTCCTCGCTACGAAGATTTCGTTTATCAACGAAATCGCCAACATTTGCGAGGCGCTGGGCGCGGACGTGAAAGAAGTGGCCGCCGGGATGGGGTACGATGCGCGGATTGGCCGCCACTTTTTGAACGCCGGGCTGGGTTGGGGTGGCTCCTGCTTCCCCAAGGATGTGAAGGCGCTAGCGCACATGGCCAATGTGCAGGGCAAACACCCGCAGTTGTTGCAGACGGTCATTGATATTAACTATGACCAGCGCCGCCAGTTGGTCGCCAAGACGCGCGACTTGCTCGGCGATTTCCAGGGCAAAACCATTGGCCTGCTCGGGCTGGCCTTCAAGCCCAACACCGACGATATGCGCGATGCCCCCGCGATTGACATTGCCCTGGCGTTGCAGGCCGAAGGCGCGCAGGTGCAGGGTTACGACCCGGTCTCCATGGGGGTGGCGGGCCGGATGATGCCCAACGTGAAATTGTGCGAAGACGCTTACGAAACGGCCAGCGGTGTGGACGCGCTGATTGTTTGCACCGAATGGAATGAATTCAAGCAACTCGACCTCGCCCGGCTTAAGAGCCACATGCGCCAACCCATCCTGGTGGATGGGCGCAACATTTACGACCCGGCGCAGATGGCCAAAGCGGGCTTCACTTATCGCGGCGTGGGACGGGGACACAATCACCAGTGACATGGGACAGGTGACAAGTGGCGAGAGACCCTTTCTTATCACCGATCACCTGACACCGGTCACCTGACACTTGCATTATGGCTAAAGTCACCAAGACCAAACTTAAGAACGGCCTGACCGTCCTCCTCAAGGAAGTCCACACGACCCCGGTGATTTCGTGGTGGGTGTGGTATCGCGTGGGGTCGCGGCACGAGCGCCCGGGGCATACCGGCATTAGCCACTGGGTGGAGCACATGATGTTCAAGGGGACCAAAAAATACCCGGGCGAAGAAGCCCAACGATTGATCGCGCGCGATGGCGGGGTCCGCAACGCGTTCACCTACATTGACTGGACCGCGTATTTTGAAACCATGCCCGCCGACAAAATTGACTTCGCCCTGCGGTTGGAGGCTGACCGCATGGGGCGCGCGCTTTTCCCGCCCAAGGAAGTCAACTCCGAGCGCACCGTCATCATCTCCGAGCGCCAGGGGCACGAGAACAGCCCCTCCTTCCGCCTCACCGAGGAAGTCATCGCCGCCGCCTTCCGGGTACATGCGTATCACCACGAAATCATCGGCGATATGGCCGATCTGGAGAGCATGACGCGGGATGACCTCTACAACCATTACCGCCGTCACTACGCGCCTAACAACGCCATCGCGGTGGCCGTGGGGGATTTCAAGACCAAAGACATGCTGGCCCGGGTGGAAGAACTGTTCGGCGGTTACAAACCGCAAGCCCTGCCCCAACTCTCGCCGCGCCCCGAGCCGGAACAACGGGGTGAGCGCCGGGTGACCGTGCAGGGCGAGGGAGAGACCGCCTACGTCGAGGTCGCGTATCACGCCCCGGCGGCCACCGACCCCGATTTCCATCCCATGGTCGCGCTCGATTCCATCCTCGCGGGCGCCAGTTCCTTCAATCTCTTCGGCGGCGGCACCAGCAATAAATCATCCCGCTTGTATAAAGCGTTGGTGCAAACCGGCCTCGCGGCCGGGGTGGGCGGGGGCTTTGGCCCCACGGTGGACCCGTACTTGTATTCCATCTTCGCCACGGTGCGGCAGGGCCAGACCCCCGAAGCCGTGGAGCAAGCATTGGACGCCGAGATTGACCGCGCGCTCAACACGCCGGTCACGCCCGAGGAACTGGCCAAGGCGCTCAAACAAGCTAAAGCCATGTTCGCCTTTGGGGCCGAGAGCGTCAGCAACCAGGGCTTTTGGCTCGGCTTCACCGAAGTTTTCGACACCCACAAGTGGTTCGACAACTATCTCGATCGCCTCGCCGCCGTCACTGTTGCCGACGTTCAGCGCGTGGCGCAAAAATATCTGGCCCCGACCAATCGCACGGTCGGACATTTCATTCCTGACACTAATCATCAGTGAGCAGTGATCAGTGACCAGTGGCCGACTGATGACTGCTCACTGCTCACTGATGACTGATGACTCCAGCCCGCGCCATGCCCACCTCCCAAGCTAAACGTGCCCCTAAATTAAATCTTGACCTCAATTCGCTTCCCGGCCCGGACACCATCACGCGCCGGGTCTTGGGCAACGGCATTGTTGTCCTCATCCGCGAAAACCACACCAGCCCGGCGGTGGTCATTGATGCCGACCTGCGCGCCGGCGCCCTGTGGGAAAGCCCGGCGAAGGCCGGCCTCGCCCACTTCACCGCCTCGGCGCTCATGCGTGGCACCGAGCGGCGCGCCTTCGCCGAAATTTACGAACAAATCGAAAGCGTCGGGGCCAGCCTCGGCACCTCCGGCGGCACGCACACCTCCGGCTTTGGCGGCAAAGCCCTGGCCGAAGACCTGCCCTTGCTCCTCGACCTCGCCGCCGATGTGACTCGTCACCCGACCTTCCCCGCCGACCAGATCGAGCGCCTGCGCGGCGAAAAGCTCACCCGCCTGGCCATGCGCCACAACGACACCGCCTCGCGCGCCGACGACGCCTTCCACGAACTGGCCTACCCGAACCACCCTTACGGCCTCGACTCGGATGGCACCCCCGAAACCGTGCAAGCCATCACCCGCGAGGAACTGGCCGCTTTCCACCAAAAACACTTTGGCCCGCGCGGCATGATTGTCACCATCGTGGGCGCGATTAAGACTGAAGAAGCGATTGCGCTGGTGGAAAAATACTTTGGCGATTGGGCCAACCCCGATCAGCCGTCCGAACCCACGTTGCCACCCGTCGCCGCCCCACAGGGTGCGGTGACCCGGCGCGTGACCCTGCCCGGCAAGATTCAAAGCGATCTCGTTCTGGGAATGCCCGGGCCCAGGCGCAGTCACCCCCACTTCCTCACCGCGCGCCTGGCCAACAGCATCCTCGGCCAGTTTGGCATGGGCGGGCGCGTTGGCCACTTTGTGCGCGAAAAAGGTGGCATGGCCTACTATGCTGGCACTGGTTTGGATGGCGGCTTAGGCCCCGGCCCGTGGCACGCCTATGCGGGCGTTAACCCCAAAAACGTGGACAAGGCCGTCGAACTCATCCTCCGCGAGTTCAAAAAATTCACCACCAAAAAAGTCACCGCCGAAGAACTGGCCGACAACCAAGCCCAATTCATCGGGCGCTTGCCGCTCAGCCTCGAGACCAATGAAGGCGTGGCCGGTTCCATTGGCTCGCTTGAACTGTACGGCCTCGGCCTCGACTTCCTGCAACGCTACCCGAGCCTCATTCAGGCCATCACCCGCGACGACGTTCTGGAAGTGGCGCGGGAATTCCTCAGCGCCGAAAATTATGTACTGGCAGTGGCCGGGCCAGAATAACCAATGACTACTTACCAATTACCTGCGCTGTGGTAATTGGTAAGTAGTCAATCTTGTGTGCCATGCTCCGCACCGGCGTTGATATGATCGAAGTCGCCCGCATAGACGAATCCATTCTGCGTTATGGCGACCGCTTCTTCAACCGTTTCTTCACCCCGCGTGAACTGATCGAAGCCGAAGGGCGCACGCCCGCCCTCGCGGGACGGTTCGCCGCCAAGGAAGCCGTGGCCAAGGCCCTGGGGAGCGGCATCGGCGACGTGGGGTGGAAAGATATTGAAATCGTGCGCGGTCCCAACCGCGAACCCCAATTGATATTGCACGGCCCCGCCCGCGAATTGTCGGAGGCCCTCGGCCTGCGCGAATGGGCCATCAGCCTCAGCCATACGCATGAGCACGCGATTGCCGTGGCGGTGGCGATAAGTTAGATTGCGTATCACGTAATACATAACCCGCCCCCCTTACTTCACAGGAGTTCCCCCATGATTATCCTCGCCGAAATCAAATCCGCCGATGGCACGGTGTTGGGTATGCTCACCCTCCCGCCCAAAGATTTCAAGACCGGCTCCAAAGGCTTCTATACCAATGGCAAAATCGAAATTGATGGCAAGCGCTATCAAGTGCAGATACAGTTGGTGGAGATTGGGAGCAAGCCGAAGGCTGAGGAAAAAACCGAGTAAATGGTAATTGGTTACCCATTTACCAATTACCATTTACTTTTCACCCATGCCCACCCTCGCCCAAGCCCGCGCCTACTATCAAGCCGCTGACCCCGTTCACGACTTCGCGCATATTTTGCGCGTACTGGCGCTGGCCGAACATATCGGCGCGGCGGAGGGGGCGGATATGGAAATTTTGCGCGCGGCGGTGTTTTTACACGACGCGCACGGGTCCGAGTCCGGCCACGCGAGCCGGGCCACGCACCACCACGCGAGCGCCGACTTCGCGCGGGAAGTGCTGACCGCCGAGGGCTGGCCGCCGGAGCGTATCGAGGCCGTGGTGCATTGCATCCGCGCCCACCGCTTTCGGGATAAGAGCGAGCCGCCGCACACGCTCGAGGCCAAGATTCTGTTTGATTGCGACAAACTCGATGTGCTCGGGGCGATTGGCGTGGCCCGCACATTTGCCTATGCCGCCCTCGCCGGGGAGCCGCTGACCGGCGCGCCCTCGGACAAATTTTTGCAGACACGCGAGAAAGAGCCGGGCGAGCCGCACACGCCCTACCACGAATTTCTCTTTAAGTTATCGCACGTCAAAGACCGGATGCACACCGCCACCGCGCGTGCCCTCGCCGCCGAGCGCCACCAATATCTGGCTGACTATTTTGAGCGGCTGGCGCGGGAGGAGCGGGGCGAGGCCTGAGAGCGTGTTTCTTAGGTCGCTTTTTGAGCCTGTCACCCCGAATAATCCATACGGCAGGGCCGCTTGCCTTGCGGCAGAAACATAGTCGCCATGCGATTTTGGATTTCAGACTCCAGCTAATCCGCGCCCGCACGGGGTACGTGGCCCCGGCGCGGGATGCCGGGGAGGCGCGGGCGCGGATTAGTTTTTAATCTCGGCATCACCAGCGTGCGAAACGTGACCCGATAGGCTTGATGTGGTCGGGCTTGTAGCCCGACAACCGGATGCGGCATTAAGTTTCTGAGTAGCCGCATACAGACGCGGCGAGGGGGCGCTACCTTGTATAAGTGTGAAATAGGACCAACGTAGAGATGCCTCACCGCGTCAGGATGCGGCTCGGCATGACACTTTATAGGCTGATCGCTTTTTATCTAATTCCTCTATGCCCAATTGGCTCCATCGGGTAAACCTTCGCAAAGTGGGGATTTTTGTCGTCTCGCTGTTCCTGTTTATCCTCGCCATTTATCTGCTTAAGAGCGGGGCCAAAGTGCTGGTGCCGTTCATCCGCGACGGGTTGCGGGTGAGCAACCCGTGGAATGCGCTCGGGTTCGGCTGGCTGTTTGCCTATGTGGTGTTGTCGGGGTCACCCGTGGCGGCCACGGCGCTGACGTTTTTCGATGTGGGCGCGATTGACCGGCTGGGGACATTTGCCATGATTGCCGGGAGTCGCTTCGGGTCGTCGTTCATCGTGTTGGGGCTGGGGTTCATTTACGCCCTGCGCGGGCACGAGCGGCGCGTGAGCGTGGCAATGGGCTTGCTCTCCTTTTTGGTCACTTACACCATTTATATTCCGGCGCTGGCGTTGGGCTACTGGCTGTTGCAGGTGCCGGCGTTTGTGGCCCTGCGCCCGCCCGCGCAAGGCGGTTTCGCGTCGGTGATGGATGCGGTCTTCGCGCCCATTGTCGCGGGGGCTAATCAACTGGCGCTGATGGTTCTGCCAAAATTGGGCGCGCAAATCAGCGTGTTTGTGTTGGGGTTTGCGGTGTTGTGGTTCAGCCTGAACCTGATTGACGAATCGCTCCCGGACATGAAGCTCAAGGAAAGCGCTTTTGGCGACATGGCGCGCCTGCTGTATCGGCCCATCATCACGTTTGCGTTGGGCGCGGCCATCACCAGTGTCACCATGTCGGTGTCGGTGTCGCTGGCGGTGCTGGTGCCGCTGTCGGCGCGCGGCTACATCCGGCGCGAGAATGTCATCCCATACATCATGGGCGCGAACATCACCACGTTCATTGACACGCTGGTGGCATCCCTGCTCATCAGCAACCCGGGCGCGTTCACGGTGGTGCTGGCCGAGATGTTGACGGTGGCCGCCGTGTCGGTGAGCATTTTGGCGTTTGGCTATCGCCCGTACGAGCGCGCGATTTTGCGGGCCGCGACCGTGATTGGCGAGACGAAGCGCAATCTAATTATTTTCCTGTTGGTCAGTGTGGCCGTGCCAGTGGCATTGATGTTGATCCGATGAGCGAGGGCGTATGCACTTTTTGATCTGCACCGATGGATCGCCGTTGGCCGAGCAGGCGGTGACGTTTACCGCGCCATTGGCCGGGGCCGCCGGGGCGCGTGTGACCCTGCTCGGGGTCGCACCCCGCGCGGGGGACGAAGCGACCGCGCGGGCCGCGATTGAAAGCGCGCGAGCGCGGTTCCCGGCGGGGGCCGCCGGGAATGTGCGGGTGGGCAACCCCGCCGAGGAAATCCTGGCCGAGGAACAGCGCGGCGATTATGACTTGGTGGTGTTCGGGTCGCGCGGGCGGCGCGGGTTGGCGCGGTTGGTGTATGGCTCGGTGGCCTCGCGGCTGGCGCGGTATGCGCGCACGCCGGTGTTATTGGTGAAGGGCGAGGGGCGCGTACTGCGGCGGGTGCTGGCCTGCACCGCCGGGGGCGCGCCGGGCGAGCGAGTGGCGGAGTGGGCCGGGCAGGTGGCGCGCTGGACCGGGGCGGAGGTGACGCTCTTGCACGTGATGTCGCAGATGGCGCTGGCGGTGGATGCCAAGGTGGATGAATTGGGCGAGTCGGCGGAGGGGGCCATGGCGCGCCGGACGCGCGAGGGCGAACATTTGGCGCGGGCGCTGGCCCTGATGCCCGAGGCGCGGGTGACGCCGAAACTGCGGCACGGTTTGGTGCTGGATGAGATTGTGGCCGAGGCCAACGCCGGCGATTATGATTTGGTGGCCATCGGCGCGCATGTGGCGCCCGAGGCGGCGGGGCGCTGGGGCTGGCTGAGGAACTATGTCTTCGACGATGTGGCCGATGAGATTATCTCGGCGGTGCGGCGACCGGTGTTGGTGGTGAGGAGCAAGTGAAATTCGCGAACTTCAAAACTCAAATCTCAAAATTCAAAATCCCAACCGCTGTGCCGGGTTCGGGATTTTTTATCCCTTCAAAATCCCCAGCTTGTTTTTCAACCAATCGAATAGCACGGTTTCGAGATTCGGGTCGCTGAACATGGCGGTGCCGTGGCCGGCGTTGGTGAGGTAATAGCTTTCCCCGGCGCTGAGCAGTTTGGTCATTTGTTGCGCGCTGGTGTAGGCGTAAGTGTCCTCGTTGCTGGCGATGAGCAACACGGGGCGCGCGCCGAAGTTGGCGAGGAGCGGCGCGGGGGTGAGGCCGTGGTAATCCTGGCCGGGGGAGAGCGCGATGACTGTGACGACTGCCGGGTTGTTCGCGCCCACGATGAGCGCCAAGTTGCCGCCGATGCTCGCGCCCACGATGCCCACCGCTTGCGGGTCCACTTCGGGACGAGCGAGAAAGAAATCCCAGGCGGTGCGGACATCGGTGGGAGCTTTGCTCCAGTCTTCGGGCTTCGCGCTTTCGCCATAGCCGCGCAAATCGAGCGCGAAGACCGCGACGTTTTGCTGTTGCAGGTCGCGGGCAAACGCGTCCCAGTCGGCTTTACTGCCGCCGAGTTGGTGCAGGAGCAAAACGCCGGGGGCGGGCGCGTTGAGCGGCGGGTAGAACAGGCCGACGAGTTGTGCGCCATCGCTGGCGGTGAGGGTGAGTTTGGCAGGCTCCGCCGGGCGCGGCGCGGGTGAAACGACCACCGGCAGGGTAGGGGTGTTCACTGGCGCACCCGGGCTGGAAGCCGGGGGCCGGGCGGTGACGGTGACCACGAACACTTGCGGGGATGGCAAGGCCGTGGGGGTAGCCACGCTTCGCGCCGCGCGGGCGCAGGCGGTGAGGGCGAGGGTGAAGAGGAGGAGTCTTTTGAGCATTGGATTTGAATCGCCCAGGAAAATTTTAACCACAGATTACGCGGATTACACGGATTTTTGGGTGTCGGTGAAAACTGGCGGATGGGTCTTAGCGCCGGTCACTTCTATACGTCTCCGACTTGGCGTGCGTGGCGTCGGCGCGGATGTGCCACTCTTTGCCCACGACATTCGAATCGCGGAGCCATTGCAAGATGGGGGCGGTGGGGTCGGGCGTGACGGCCAGGGCATCGCTAGATGCAAATGGATAAACTTCCGTCTGCCCACTGAGGCGCGCGACAAAATATTTTTCGGAGTGAGTGGTGCGACTGAGGGCGCGCGGAAGCAGGATTTTGCCCTCCCACGTTTCGTCGCCGCTCCGCGCGGGCTGGCGCGCCCCAGCCATCGCCGCGCTCAAGCGGGTTGCGCCCCCGAGCGTGAGCGCCAGCCCGGCCGGATTGCTCGCCCGCACGGCGGTCTGCCCCGGATAATACGGCGTTTTGAAAAACAGCCGCTCGGACCACGCGAAGAGCGGGATGGCGTTAAACGCGTGGGCCAAGAACATCTGGCCGGGGGCCGAGTCCGCGAGGGCCACGGAAATCGAGAGTTCGCTGAACCACACGCCCATCCACTTCATGTGCGCGGTGATGAAGAGCAACTCGGCGCGGCCCTGGTCATCGCGCGGGGTGAGACCTTCGGGCTTGAGCCGCTCACGCCAAAAATCCAAATCGGCGTTGACGTACAGGCTGACTTCCTGAACATGGGGGACGTTGACAACGTATTTGAGATGGGCGGGGGGCATGGGGAGTCTCCGGCGGGGATTATACCTTTGAGACTTCCTCCCCGCCCCAAACCGCCGTATACTTTCCGGCATGGGTGACATCAAAGACAGCATCGTCGGGATTAAGGCTAAACCGAGTTCGCCACACACGTTTGCTGGAACCGGGTTTGTGGTTCACGGCGGCATTATCGTGACTTGCGCCCATGTGGTGCGGCAGGCCGATGACCGCGATGGAGTTTTGCGTTTTCAAATCGAAGGGGACAAGCAACCCCGCCTCGCCACGCTCACTCAGATTGATGACTCACTCGATATTGCCATTCTCACGCCCGCCGTGCCGTTGGCGCAGGTGGAGCCGTTGAAGTTGTTGAACTCTGACCAGAGCAAAGGCCACACGTTCTCGGCGTTTGGGTATCCGCAGAAAGGGGCGTTTCACGGCTTGCACGGCGCGGGCCAAATTCGCGGGCCGCTGAAAGACAAACTGGGGCGCGATGCGTTGCAAGTCTCATCCGATGAAGTGACCTATGGCTACAGCGGCGGGCCGGTGTGGGACGACAAATTGGAAGCGGTGGTGGGGATGATTAGCCGAGGGCTGGACACGACACTGACACTCGATGACAAATTGGGCGCGGCAGGCTTCGCCATCCCCTGCGAAGTATTGAAATCTTTTTACCCCGCGCTGGTGGTGGGCGAAGCGCCCGCCCCGCCGCCGCCCCTCACTTGGAATCTCAAGCATCCGTATGGCGAGCAGGAACACTTCACCGGGCGCAAAGACGAGCAGGACATACTGACCGAGTGGCTCAACAATGACCCCGCCCACCCGTTGCTGATGGTGCGCGCCTTGGGCGGCTTTGGCAAGAGCGCCCTCGCGTGGCATTGGCTGACGCGGCAGGTAGACCGGGAAAAGTGGACGCGCGTTTTGTGGTGGAGTTTTTATGAGGGCGAGGCGAGCTTTGAAAGTTTTGTCAGCGAAGCGTTGACATACTTGCTGGGTTCAGACCGCCGAGTTCTTGAAGAACTCGGCGGTCTAAACCCGCGCCAACAGGCCGAGCGCTTGGTGGCCGAACTGCGCCAGCGCCCCGAGGTCTTGCTCATCCTCGATGGCTTTGAGCGGATGTTGCGCGCCTTTGGGGGTTTGGGCGCGGCGTATCAGGGCGATGACTCCCTTCTCCCAGCGGGAGAAGGGCCGGGGATGAGGGAGAAATCCGGCCACGATCACGATTGCCTCTCCCCCGCCGCCGAAACGTTCTTGCACCACCTCGCCAGCCTCGGCGGGTTGATGCGGGGCAAGGTGCTGATGACCACCCGCCTGCGCCCGCGCATTGTAGAAAAGCACGGCGCACTCTTGGCCGGAGGCCGCGAATATGAACTGACCGTCCTCGCGCCCGCCGATGCGGTGACGTTCTTCCACGCGCAACACATTAGCGGCACGCATGCGGAGATTGAAGCGGCCTGCGCGCCCTACGGCTACCACCCGCTGAGTTTGCGCCTGCTGGCGGGCATTGTGGTCAACCACTTGCACTTCCCCCGCGACATCCGCGCGGCGGAGGGGCTGGATATTTCCGGCGATTTGGTGCAACGCCAACACCATGTTTTGCAAGTGGCCTACGACTCCCTGCCCCCCGCGCATCAAACGCTCCTCAGCCGCATTGCGTGTTTTCGCAGTGGGGTGAACTATGACGCGCTGAAGGCCATTGCCGAGCAACCCGAAAAAGAATTAGACAAGGCGTTGCAAGATTTAATAGCGCGCGGGTTATTGCAACGGAATTTCTCCCTCACCCCCGGCCCCTCTCCCGCTGGGAGAGGGGAGTCGCGCGCCGCCCCAATAACCAATAACCAATTACCACTTACCAATTACGATTTACACCCCATCGTCCGCCGCTACGCCTACGACCGCCTCGCCGCCCCCGACCGCGCCACCGCCCACACCCGCCTGCGCGATTATTTTGATGCGGTGCCTAAGCCAGACAAGCCGCAAAAACTGGAAGACCTCGCCCCGCTCATTGAGCTATACCACCACACCGTCCGCGCCGGGCGGCTGGATGAAGCAGCGCGACTTTATTATGACCACTTACACGAATTGCTTTACTACCAATTTGGTGCTTACCAACTAATTATTGAGCTTCTCTCTGTTATTCTCTTTTTTGACAATAGTATTATTGATCACCTACCAATAAAAGATTACCAATGGTTTACATTAAGTGTCCTCGCCAATGCTTACAGTCTTAATGGTCAACCTAATCATGCTGAACCTGTTTTTGAACAAGCTAATAACCTTGCGAAAAGGATGAGCAACAAGCAAAGCCTTGCAGTTGGCCACGGGAACTTGGCACACCTGGTACAGATTTCTATTGGCTCTTTTCAATCTGCCAAAACCAACCTGCAATATCGTATTGCCGTGTGCCGTGAGTTGGAAGATGAAATAGATGAAGCAATAGGTCATCGGGAATTAGGACGCTTGCTTACCTATTGTGGTGCGTTTTCTGAAGCGGAGCAGGAACTTGACATTGCATGGAAAATATTTGAGAAAGACAAACATGTGATGCGAAGTATCGTCGTAGCTTATTATTCTTTGCACGCCTTGCTCCTCGCTCGCGCTAAACAGGGGGAGGGAGATAGGGATGTCAATCTCCAATCAGCAATTAGCAATTCTCGTTTTGCCCTCGCCCTTGCTGAAGAAACTGCGCAAGACCCTCGCTTCGTCTATCCTATCCGCGACTTCATCCGCGCCCACTGGCTCCTCGGTGCTTCCCTGCGCGCCGCTGGGCAGTTGGAGGAAGCCGAACCACACCTAACCGAAGCCTTGCAACGCTGTCGGGCTATTAACGTGGTAAGCGATGAAGCCGACATTTTGCTGGATTTGGCGCGGTTGCGGCGCGCGCAAGCACAACAGAACTCCGAGTTCTCGGAGAACTCGGAGTTCTTGAGCGACGCGCACCGCTTGGCGACGGAGGCACTGGCGATAGCGGAGCGGTGTGGGTATGTGTTGCAGGCGGCGGATGGGCATTTGTTTCTTGCCGAACTAAACCTGACAGGTCTTAAAGACCTGTCAGGTTTGAACGCCCTCGACCACGCCCGCGCCGCCTTGCAGTTGGCAACGTGCGATGGTGAAGGCTATCGCTACCAAGTGGCGTATGACGAAGCCCTCGCCCGCCTCACTCACCTCGGCGCTCCGCCCCAATAACCCCTTACTTTTTATTTTTCACTTTCCCTCCCCATGTTCCTCGCCTACCGCAACCTCCGCTCCCGCCTCGCCCGCACCCTGTTCACCGCGCTCGCCATTGCGCTCGGGGTCGCGATGATTTTTGCCATGCGCCTGGTGGGCAACACGCTCGATGCCACCGCCCGCGCCGCGCGCGAGGGGCGTTTGGCCGGGGCCGATCTGGAAATCACCAGCGCGGCGCAGGCGCAGTTGCCATTAAGTTTGCTCGACACCGTGGCCGCCCGGCCCGAGGTGGCCGAGGTCGCGCCAGTGTACCGCACCCTGGAGGGCCGGGCGCAAGCCAGCGATTTGGCCATGGTCACCGACTTGCACGGGACGGGCCTCAGCCTGCTGGGCGTTGACCCTCAGCGCGTGCTCTCGGCCTACACCTTGAGCGCGGGCCAATTCCTCGCCGCCGCCGCTGAATATGAAGTGTTGTTGCCCGCCAGTTGGGCGGTGGCGCACGGCTATTCGCTGGGCGAACGGATGGAGTTGACCCTGAATGACGACACGCATCTGTACAAGATCGTGGGTCTGCTGAAAAGCGCGGGCCTCGCCGGGGGCACGCCCACCGCGTGGGTGCCGCTCGCCACCGTCAATCGCGCCTTCAACGCGCCGCAAACGGCCACCGCCTTTGTGGTGCGGCTCAAAGCGGGCTACACCACCGACGGCGCGCAGGCCAATCTGCAAGCGGCGTTGGGCGACCAATACTTTGTCACCAGCGCCAGCGGCGGCAGTGGGTTAAGCTCGCTGTATAACCTCATCGGCTTGGCTCTGCCGGTGGCGGGTTTTGGGATGTTGCTGGCCGGTTCGTTTTTGGTCTTCAACGCCTTCGCCATCACGCTCGCCGAGCGGCGGCGCGAGATTGGGCAACTGCGCGCGCTCGGCATGACGCGCGCACAAGTGATTGGGCAAACGCTCCTCGAAGCCGGACTGCTCGCGGCCTTTGGCTCGGCGTTGGGCGTGGCGTTGGGCTGGGCGCTCGGCGCGGGCGTGGTCGCCATCATTCAAAATCTTAATGGCGAGGGCGCCGTCCCCAACACGCCAATTCCGTGGGATGCGTTTCCGTTGGCGTTTGGCGCGGGTGTGCTGGTCACGGTGGGGGTCACGCTGTCGCTCGCCCTGCAAGCCGCGAACATCAGCCCGCTCATGGCGCTGAAAGGCAACGAGCCGCCGCCCAATCCCAAACGCCGTCTCTCGTTTGCGCTCATCGGCGCGGGCGTATGTTTCGCCGCCACCGCCGCGCTCTATTACAACGCGCTCGAGTTTGCGCGCACGTCCATCACGCCCAGTTATGGGCCATTGTTTCTGCCAGTGCTCACCTTTGGCGCGGGCGTGGCGTTGCTCTTGCCCGTGTGGCTGGATGGGGTGTTGTGGTTGTGGGCGCGTCTGGGCGGCGGCCTCATCACGCAACTCGCCATCGCCAATGTGGCCCGCGCGCGGCAACGCGCCACGCTCACCGCCGCCACGTTGGTCGTGTCGTTCATGCTCGTCACCGCGCTCACCGGCCTCGCCTTGTTCATGTCAAATTTTTTGGTGGGGATGAATACTTCGATGCTCGGCGACCGCCCCGCGCTCGTGCGCTTCATGCCGCCCGGCACCTCTATTGCCGAGTCCTCGGCGCTTCCGAGCCAACCGCCCTTGCCCGCAGACCTGCGCGCCGACATTGAAGCGTTGCAAGACGAAGCCGAGTTGTTTTACTTCGCCAACGTCAGCCTGCCCGGCATCGGGGTCGAATCCGGCGCGGGCGACCAATATGCGTTTGCGATAGATGTGCGGATGGCGTTGGGCAATCGGATGTTTCCGATGGACGAGGGCACGCCCGATGAGATGCTCCGTTACTTTGCCGAACACGAACCCGCGATTTGGTTGCCGGGCCTCACCGCGAAAAAATTCAACGTGCATGTCGGCGAAACGTTGGAGTTGAATACCTTGCAAGGCAAAGTGCCGTTCACGGTTGCGGCCATTGGCGGCGGCTTCCCCATCATCTCGCCGCAAAGCGCCATCACCTATTTTGGCTCGC
>CAYUFY010000026.1:0-27448 GCA_964443795.1 uncultured Anaerolineales bacterium
ATTCAAGTCCTCCGTCTTCGACAACCGGCGGGTAGTCCTACAAGGATTCGTCCAAACTTAGATTCGACATCAAACCGCATCTATCCTGCCGCAGGGGGATAAAAAACATCACTTGCCCGTCTAATCTCATGCATACGGATATTTAACAGCATTCTGTCGTTAAACTTATCTCGGGGGTAGGAAAAGCACCACTTTGATGTTAAACTTCCCTCGGGGGCAGAAAAAACCACACCTTGCCGCCTAAACCGCGCCTGCATCATGTTATCCATCATCACGCCGTAAAACCTCCTCTGCCAGCACAAAAACCTAACACTTGTATCGTAGTGTACGCCTTTTTTTCGCGCGTCAATCACCTTCCTTAAAGAAAGCCAAATTCCACCGTCCTCACCGGACTCCCGCCCGAAAACTGCAAATACTTAACGCTGGCGGTTGGTGGCAACACAAACGCCAGCCAGCCCCGCAGGCGCATCTCGGGTGTGATAACGCGGGTCATCCCCAAGTACCTTTTTCCGTTGCGCTCGTAGAGGTCAGGCGCGGAGAAATCCTTCAGCGGCTCGTAAGTGTACCCGTCGCCGTCGAACACCAGCCATTGGTCGTGCCGACAGGTGAGCGGGGCCGGGGAGGCATTACGATACTCAACGTCAATATACAGCACGCGCTTTTTCTTGACTGGCTCTTCGGCCAAGTGGTGTAGATAGAGGGTGTAGCCCGCCACCGTGAGCCACTGTTGCGTCCGTTGGGTATAAATGGTGGTTGGCTGAATATTTTCCTGCTCGGCCACGCTGAGTTCTTCGACCCGGCGCTCAAGCAAGTAATTGTTGCCGCAATGCTGGCACACAAAGCGGTTCAACTCCCCGGCCACTTGCAGACTGGCTCCGCAGGTGGGGCAACGCAAAGTAAACAAATTCGACATGGTGTTTTAATCCGCTCCAATCGGTTGCCCAATGATTTTAGCCTGCATCCCCGAACTGGGCTAATCCTATTTCTGTCCCATCCGCTTCCTCCGTTGACCAGCCTCCTCCTTAAACGCCAAGCGCCGGTCATTCACTTGACCGGCGCTTAACGTTGGTGGAGATGCCGAGAGTTGAACTCGGGTCCGAAAGATTCGACCACCGGTGTCTACAAGCTTAGCCGCGCTATTTTGGTGTCACCGGCGAGGCCCCGCGGGGCCGGGTCGCTCGCCGACCAGCCACTGGCCCGAAGGCGTTGGTCTTTCGCTCAAACCATGGCGTTTTGAACGGCACTCCAGTCTTTATCACGCTGAGGGCCTGCGCCACTGGAGGGGCTCAGGGTCAACGGGTCATCCGGAGACGACCAGGGCTTTCTACCCGGCGGGATTAGGCCGCGAGTGGAAGAGCCGCGTAGGAAGTGCGATTGGCACTTGAGGTTTTTGCGCTGAGTTTGCGGGGTTCGGCGCCGCCCGGCTTGCAACCTGTGACCAGCCTCTCCCGTCGAAGCCCGTCATCCCCGGTTGATGCACATATTATAGCGCACCTTGCGAGCCGTGAGAATGACTTGTCATGCCCAACTTGGTTGACTTCGTCATTAGCGGACAAACTAACCCGCCGCGATGCGTGTAGCCAGCAAGGTATGTGAAACTGCGCGGCCCCTCCCCCGTGAAAACTCTTGAGGCTACGCGCATCGCCCTTTCCCATCCTCGGCTACAATTAGCCTCCATCATCCAATTACTATTTACCAATTACCTCCCTTATGCCTCTCCTCCCTCCCTCCCCCGTCCCCTCGTGGGAACAACCCGAACTCACCAGCCTCAACAAACTCCCGGCCCGCGCCACGCTCTTTCCCTTCCCCACGCCCGAGTTGGCGCAAACGCTCGAGCGCGCGCAATCCGCGTGGTTCCAGTCCCTCAACGGGCCGTGGGATTTCCAAATCAAAGCCAACCCCGCCGAAGCCACCGACGAGGTCCTGCGGGCGGGCACGTGGTCAACCATCCAAGTGCCCGGCAATTGGACCATGCAGGGTTTTGGCCGCCCGCAATACACCAACGTGGTCATGCCGTTCCCCGGCGAGCCGCCGCATGTGCCTGAGCAAAATCCTACCGGTATCTATCGCCGCGCCTTCACCGTCCCCGCCGACTGGCGTGGCCGCCGCCTCGTCCTCCACTTCGGCGGATGCGAGGGCGTGCTCTACGTTTACCTCAACGGCCAGTTCCTCGGCCTGAGCAAAGACGCGCGCACCCCGGCGGAGTTTGATGTCACCCGCTTCGTCCACCCCACCGCGCCCAACGAACTCATCGCCGTCGTCGTGCAATGGTCGGATGCCAGCTACATCGAAGATCAGGATCACTGGTGGCAGGCGGGTTTGCACCGCGAGGTCTGCCTGTACGCCACCGGCACCCCGCATGTGCAGGATGTCTTTGCCCGCGCCGAACTGAATGCTGATTTGACAGCGGGCCTGCTGCGGTTGACCTGCAAACTGGGCCTCCCGCCCCTGCCCCATGCGGATTGCCGCCTGACCGCGCAATTATTTGACCCCGACGGTAAACCCGTTTTCAAGCGCCCCCTGGAACCCCGCTGGATTCCCGGCCAGCGGGGCGACCCGGCCTCGCCCCACACCGAATTGCGCGCCCAGGGCGAAGTGCGCCGCCCGAAGTTGTGGTCGGCAGAAACCCCGCACCTCTACACCCTGGTCGTCACCCTCGTCCCCCCCTCGGGCGCGGCAGAAAGTTACGCCTGCCGCGTCGGGTTTCGCAAAATCGAAATCCGCCAGCGGCAACTCCTCATCAACGGCCAGCGCGTCATGATTAAAGGCGTCAACCGCCACGACCACGACGACACCACCGGCAAAGCCGTGAGCCGCGCTGTCATGGAAAAAGATATTCAGTTAATGAAGCAATTCAACATCAACGCCGTCCGCACCTCGCATTACCCCAACGACCCCTACTGGCTCGACCTGTGCGACCGCTATGGTCTGTATGTGATTGACGAAGCCAACATCGAAGCGCACGCCTTCTATCACGAAGTCTGCCGCGACCCGCGCTACACCGCGGCGTTTGTCGAGCGCGTCCGCAACATGGTCGAGCGCGACAAGAATCATCCGAGCGTCATCCTGTGGTCGCTGGGCAACGAGAGCGGCTATGGCCCCAACCACGAGGCCGCCGCTGGCTGGGTGCGCGGCTACGACCCCTCGCGCCCGCTTCATTACGAGGGCGCCATCTCGCGGGGCAACGGCGAGTCGTGGGACGCGAATCACCGCGTCACGGATATCGTCTGCCCCATGTACCCGCCCATTGCCAGCATCATCGAGTGGGCCAAAACCACCAAAGATTATCGCCCCATGATTTTGTGCGAATACTCGCACGCCATGGGCAACAGCAACGGCAGTCTCGCCGACTACTGGGCCGCCTTTGAGAAATACCCCGGTCTGCAAGGCGGTTTCATTTGGGAATGGCTTGACCACGGCATCAAGCAGACCGCGCCCGATGGCCGCGCCTACTGGGCCTACGGCGGCGACTTCGGCGATGTGCCTAACGACGCAAACTTCTGCACCGATGGTTTGGTGTGGCCCGACCGCACGCCGCACCCCGGCTTGTACGAATACAAGCACCTCATCCAGCCCGTGCGCGTGGAGGCCATCAACGCCAAACGCGGCCAATTCCGCCTCGTCAACAAACACGACTTCATCAGCCTCGACCATCTGCGCGGCGAATGGGAACTCACCGCCGATGGCGAACCCATCGCCTCGGGCCAATTGCCCGCGCTCAAAATCGCCCCGGGCGAATCACGAGTCGTGACCATCCCCGTTGGGGCATCCCTTGTGGCCGCCCGCACTGTAGGGGCATCCCTTGTGGATGCCCAGGCCGGGACAAGCCCTGCCCCGACGGAATATTTCCTCACCTTCCGTTTCTACGAACGCGCCGACACCCTCTGGGCCGTCGCCGGTCACGAAGTCGCCTGGCAACAAATGGCCTTGCCCGCCTCGCGGCGCAACCCCCAATCCCCAATCTCCAATTACCAATTACCAATTACCACTTCCTCCACCGCCTCTTCCCTCACCCTCACCTCCCCCTCCTCCCGCGCCATCTTCGACAAAACCTCCGGCCTGCTCACCGAGTTTGGCGGCGAGACCAATTTGATTCAGCGCGGGCCGCAATTGCAGATCTGGCGCGCGGCCACCGACAACGATGGCATCAAACTCATCCTCAATCGGCAAGGCTCCGGCCCGCTGGCCCGCTGGCTCGAACTGGGCCTGGATAAATTGCAGGCGCAACTTAAATCCGTCCGGCTTCTGCAACCCAAAGACCAACCGCCCGGGGTGGAGATTGTTCACCACGCCTCGGGGCGCGGGCAATGGTCGGATTTCACGCACACCCACCGGTACACGCTCCTCCCCTCCGGTGATTTGCGAATCGAGAACGTGGTGCGCGTGGCCAAAGAGTTAACCGACCTCCCGCGCGTGGGCGTGACCCTTGCGCTGATCCCCGGTCTCGAACAGTTGGCGTGGTTCGGACGTGGCCCGCTGGAAAACTATTCCGACCGCAAGGCCGCCGCTGTGGTCGGGCGCTACACCAGCACGGTGAGCGAGCAATACATCCCCTATGTGATGCCACAGGAACACGGCCACCACACCGACACGCGCTGGGCGGCGCTCACCGATCCCGCCGGGCGTGGTCTGCGCATGAGCGGCCTCCTCACGTTCGAATTTTCCGCCAGCCACTTCACCGCCGACGATTTATTTCGCGCCAAACACACCTGCGACCTCACCCCCCGCGCCGAGACCCTCCTGAACATTGACCTGGCCCAGCGCGGCCTCGGCACCGCCAGTTGTGGCCCCGACACACTGGCGCAATACCAATTGCTCAAACGCGAGTATCGGTTTGCGTTTGTTTTGTCAGCATTGGGTTGAGAATAAATTCAAAGCAGGTTTCATCGACTTACTTACCCACTCAGGACTTCACGCAAAGCGCGGGCTGACGGTTCGACTTTCGCTCACCGTGTCGAAGCCTGCCCATCGCGCTCATCATGCCGCTTCCCTTTCACGCCCTCCTCTGGGACCTCGACGGCGTTCTCGCCGACACCGCCGACTTGCACTACCAAGCTTGGGCCGCCACCCTGGCCGAGATGAACTGCCCTTATTCGCGCGCCATTTTCGATTCGCACTTTGGCATGAACAACGCCGGCACTCTCGCGTTTTTGTTCGGCCAGCCGCCCGCGCCCGACCTGCTCGCTCAAATCAGCACCCGCAAGGAAACGGCTTTCCGCGCCGCCGCGCGGAGGCAGGTGCAAGCCCTGCCCGGGGTGCGCCACTGGCTGGGCTATTTTCAAACGCTGGGCTTGCCGCAAGCCGTGGCCTCCTCAGCCCCGCAAGCCAACCTGGATGCGCTGGTGGATGGCTTGCAACTGCGCGCCTATTTCGCCGCGCTTGTCTCCGCCGAGAATTTACCCGGCAAACCCGACCCGGCGGTGTTTCTGGCGGCGGCCCAAAAACTCAACATAGCCCCGGCGCATTGCCTCGTCATCGAAGACTCGCCGCACGGCCTCGAAGCCGCGCACCGGGCGGGGATGAAGTGCCTGGCGGTCCTTACCACCAACCCCATCACCAAACTCCAAACCGCCGATCTCATCGTGGATGACCTCACCCGCCTCACCCCGCAAGCCCTCCTTCAACTTCACTGACTCTCTTGCTTATGTCCCCTCGCTCTGAATTCATCTCCGGTGTGCGCGCCCTCTTGCCATTTCTCCTCGGCACGATGCCCAGCGGGCTGATTGTCGGCGCGGCTTGCGTGGGGGCGGGGATTCCGCCCGGGTACACGCTGGCTATGTCGGTCATCATCTTCGCCGGTTCCGCCCAACTCGCGGCGGCGCAGTTAGTCAGCGTTCACGCTTCGGCCATCATCGTTATCTTTACCACGTTGGTGTTGAGCGTGCGCCTCATCATTTATAGCCTCACCCTGGCCCCGCATTTTCAACATCTGCCGTTGCGGTGGAAAATTCCTCTCGCCTACCTCACCACCGACTCGGCCTATGCGGCTTGTTTTGCCCGGCTTAATCAAAACTCAGACACCCAAGCGCACTTGCACTGGCATTTTCTGGGCGCGGGCGTGGCGCTGTGGTTGGGTTGGCAAATCAGTATTGCCGCTGGCATTTTCATTGGCTTGCGCCTGCCGCCTCAATGGGCGCTGGATTTCGTCAACCCGCTGGCCCTGCTGGCCATGATTGTGCCTGCCATCAGCGATGCCGCCACCGCCCGGGCGGCTTGGGCCGCGGTGGTGTTAGCGGTGATGGCGTTTGCTTTGCCCTATCGTTTGGGGTTGTTGGTCGCCGCGTTGGGGGGCACGGCCTTTGGGGCCTGGAAAGGCTGGCGCCGCTGATGACCCTCGGACTCATTTTCATCCTGGGGAGCGTGACCTTTCTGTTTCGGCTGTCGTTTATCGCGCTCTTCAGTCAGCGTGACCTGCCCCCGCGCGTCGCCCCGCTGATCCGGCTTCTGCCGATTGCCGCCCTCACGGCGCTGGTCGCCCCGGAATTTTTCTACCACGGTGGGCGGCTTGATTTGGGCACGGGGCGTTGGCTGGCCGGGGTGGTCGCGGTCCTGGTGGCCTGGCGGACCCGCAACACTTTGCTGACCCTCGCGGTGGGCATGGGCATCTTGTGGTTGTGGCAATTCATCCGGGGCTGACACAAAAGCGGCGCGGTCAACTGACCGCGCCGCTTTTTTTATTTTTGGTTCCCCTGTTTGGCCGTGGAGCGGCGTCAGGGGATCAGGTACAAATAATCGCTGACGCTGGTCGTCCCGGCGGGGCTGAACATCGCCACTTGGAACCACTTGCCCGTCGGGTCGGGTTGGACGCCCAAGGGGATGGCGTTCACCTGAAAGTCGGTCAGGCGCGTGAGGGTGATGCGGTAGCCCCATTCGTCGGTGCGATCAAAGACGGTGGCGCCCGGGGTGGCGTTCGCCCAGGTCGGGTACAGCATCCAACTATGAAATCCGCCGCCGTCACTGGCGAGTCGGTAATAGGCCAGGTCGCCTGAGTCATAGCGGAAGATGACCAGATCGCGGAGATTGTCATACACCCGCACGCCATTCCCGGCGGGTTGCACGGCCTGGGCAGTGGCCGCCGCCTGCGTCAGCGCGACTGAGGTGGCGGTGGCATAGACCGGCGTGCGGAACAGCGGCTCAAGCTCGCCCGCGCGGGTGGGGCGGGTGAGCAACACGCCAAAACTAAAGACCAGCATGAGTAGACCGCTAAGAAAAGTGAGGGCGGAGAGACGACGCATGATGAAGGCTCCTTTTTAAGACCTAACCCCCCGGCCCCCTTCCCTGAAAGGGAAGGGGGAGATGGGAAATAAGGTCAGGGTTGATGAGGTCGGCTCCCCTTCCCTAACAGGGAAGGGGCTGGGGGATAGGTCGCTAGCGGGTTTCCTTCCGGCTGGGCAAATCCGCCGGGGTGCGCGGGTCCGCTGAGGCCGGGGTTGGCGCGCCGGGTTCGGGCGCGGCCACGGTTAGGTTATGCATCTCAAACCGGTTATTTGTCTCGGTGTTCTCCAGGATCGCGCCATTGGGCGAGCTATCGTCGCTGTAAGTGTCCACGTAAAGATACACATCCGTGACACCCGTTGCAAAGAAGCCCGACCAATTGGTGTTAGAGATATAGGCGCTGTTTGACAATGAACTAAGCGTGACACTCTGCCCGGACGCCAGACCGCCGGTGTAATACCACGAGATGCCTTGACACAACACAAGCGGGTTCGGGCAGGTTTTATCCCAGGTCAAGTTGCCCGTCGTGGGCACGGTGACGGGGTTGATGTAGAAGTCCGCCCAGAAGGGCAGGGTGATGGGGTCCGCGCCTTGATTGGTGATGACGACGGTGATGGTAACCGGCGCGCCCGCGCTGAACCCCGGACCGGCGGGGGTGAGGCTGAACGAGCCGATGAGGTCGGCCCCCGGCGGGCGGGCCCGCGCGATGAGCGGCAGGTACAACAACGTCTGGGTGCGGGTGAACTGCGCGGTGACGGTTTGCGCCCCGGTGAAGGTGAGGACACACACCCCCGTGCCACTACAGCCGCCGCCGCTCCACCCGCCGAAGGCCGATTGCGTGCCCGCGCTGGCGGTGAGTGTGATGACTGTGCCATGCGCGTAACTGGCCGCGCATGTCGCGCCGCAGTTAATGCCAGCGGGCGCGCTGGTCACGGTGCCTGAGCCATTGCCAGCCGTGACCACCGTGAGCGTGTAAGTGTTGAGCGTGAAGCTCGCGGTGACGTTTTGAGTGGCGCTCATAGTGATTACACAGTTGTTTGCGCCACTACACGCGCCGCTCCAGCCGGTGAAGGTGGAGCCGGTGGCCGGGGTGGCGGTGAGCGTGACGACTGTGCCCGAGATATAACTGGTCGTGCAAGTCAGCCCGCAAGTCAGGCCCGCCGGGATGCTTGCCACCGCTCCGGTTCCGGTGCCCGCGAGGGCGACGGTCAGACTATAGACTGGCGGCGTGACAAGTGTGGTGAGGACGACGGTGTTGTTCAGGCTGATGCGGTCGGGAATGCCTGACGTGATCACGGCGGTGTTGGTGAGCGTGGCGCTGGCAAGCGGCGCGGTGGCCGTGACGATGATGGACGTGACCGTGCCGGAGATGAGCGACGGTTGCCCGCAGGTGATGACTCCGCCCGCCGGGGAACCGCACGCCCAACCGGACCCACTGGCCCCCACGAGCGTTGCGCCGCCCGTGAGCGTGTCGGTGACCAATACATTGGGCGCATCGCTCACGCCGTTGTGCGTGATGACGAGCGAATAAGTAAAGATCTGCCCAAAGGTGACCGGGTTGGTCAGCGTGGACTTGGCGATGGCGAGGTCGGCAATTGCGGTGACGGTGGTGGTGACCGAGGCTGAATTATTCGTCACGAAGTCCTGCGTGGTGGAGGTGATGGCGGCGCTGTTGGTGTAGATGCCTCCCGCCAACGGCGCGAGGCCGGTCACGGTGACAACCTGGGTGGTGTTGGCCGCGAGGCTATCCACGGTGCAGGTAATGCCGCTCGTGATCTGGCAGGCCCAGCCAGGCGCGGTGATGACGGGCGCGGTCACGCTGAGGGGCAGAGAATCAGTGAGGGTCACGACTCCCGTCGAGACCACATCCAAATTCAGAGTCCAGCCATTGGCGATGTTGCCGCTGAAGCCGGTGAACTCATCAATGGCATACAGCCGCCAGTTGCCGTTGGGGCTGGCCCCGACGAAGGCGTTGAGGCTGGCCCCATACGGCGGGGCGGGCGCGGCCCCAGGGAAGTTCGGGTTGCCGGAGTTGTAGCTAGTGGGTGAATAGAGACCCGACGCAATTTGCGTTAGCTCGGGCAGGAGCGGCGCTACGCCGAGGGAAGTGAAGGTGAGCGTGACGCTTTGGGTGACGAGGATGGGGATATCGCCGCCCGCGCTCGACATGAGCAAGACCGTCTGGTTGCTCGGCCCGACCAGCAGGAGGCTGATGTCGGACGGGTAGCCGTGCGAGAGGCTGGTGAGCGTGACGGTTAAGTTTTGCACGTTCCCCAACAGCCCGCCGACATTGATGGTGGCCGGGTAAGGGGCGGCGCGCTGGTTGTCTTGAATGACGATGTTGCCGCCATAGTTGCTGGTCACTGCGGTGGTGAGTGTGCCCGCCGCGGTAGGCCCGCTATTGCTGAAGGTGAGTGTGTAAGTCAGGGGCGCGCCCGCATCCACCGGGTCCGCGAGGTCGGTTTTGACCAGACTCAAATCGGCCTGGGGCTTGACAGCGGTGAGCGTGTTGGCGCTGTTGTCGGTCAGGTCGGGGTCGGTGGTGGAGGAAGCGGCGCTGACGTTGTTGGCGATGAGCCCCGACATGGGTGCGGTGACGGTGATGACGACGGAAGTCGCGGTGTTGCTGATGAGTGAGGACACCCCGCACGTCAGGACCCCGCCCGCCGGAGAACCGCAGACCCAACCGGGACCAGCGACCCCCACGAAGGTCGCGTTGCCGGGTAGAGTGTCGGTGAGCAAAACACTGTCGGCCTGATTGGGGCCATTGTTCGTCACACTGATGACGTATGTGAGCGTCGCGCCGGGGTTCACCGGGTTGGCCGAGGCGGTCTTGACCACCGCGAGATTCGCCAGTGGCGTAACCGTGGTCGTGTCAACATCGCTGTTGTTAATTGGATTCGCGTCCTGGGTGTTGGTCACCCAGCCGGTGTTGATGACCTGCCCGTTAGTGATGGGCGCGGTAACCACGATGCGAATCCGCCCAGCCGTGGTGTTCGGGAGCAGGCTGGGCAAGGTGCAAGTGATGTCGGCGCTGGCTTGCGCGCACGTCCAGCCGTTGGTGATGACGCTTTGGAACGACACGCTGATCGGCAGGGTGTCGGTGACGGTGACGGAATAGGCCGTGCTAGGCCCGGCGTTGAATACATCCAGCCCGTAGGTGATAAGACCGCCGGGATTGATGAGATTGGGATTAGCCAGATCTTGTTTGGTAATTCTCAAATCAGAAGTGAGCGTGATGCCGGTGGTGAGCGTCACCGTGTTATCCGCCGTGAAGGGATCGAAACTGGTGGTGGCCACGGTGGCGGTGTTGGTGATGAGCGCGGGCGCAGAGGCATTGAGCGCGCCGTTCACCGTGATGGTGAGGGTGCTGGTGGGGGCGAGATTACCGAGCGCGCAGGCTAGCACCCCCACGCTCGGGAGCGCGCACGCGCCCTGGGCGGGGACGATGGTCACGTTGGGATGCGCGCCGCCGACCGAGACACTGGTCAGCTCGGGCGAGAAGGCCGCGTAGTCCGTCGCTAGGGTCACACGATATTGGAAGTAGCGGTTGCTCGGCACATTGCTGAAGTTGAAGGCGGGCAGGGCGGTGGTGTTGGTGAACGCCTCGGAATAGTAGGTGCCGCTGGTGCCATCCGGCCCCACGAAAGTCTCGCCCACGCAGGCCGCGTCGTCGCACGAGCGGATTTGCACTTGCGTGTGCAGTGCGCCGCGCAGGTAGTGATCGCGGATTTCGTTGGACGAGAGCGTGCGCGTGAAGAGGGCGACTTCGTCGAGTTGCCCGCTGAAGTAGTTGCCGAGTGTGGGGCTGTAGCCGTAGCCCGCGCCCAAAACCCAGCGGTCCCCGCCGGGCCACGGCGACCCAGCGGCGGTGGCCGCGACCTCGGCATTGCCGTTGACGTACAGCACGAGGCGGCCCTGCGAATTGACCGCGACGACGTGATACCACTGGCCCGGTACGACGCTGGTGGTGCTGGTGAGGGTGGTGAGCGTGGTCGTGAAGGTTTGGGTCACGGCATTGTTGAAGGTGTGGATAAACTTGCCGCCCGCGATGCCGAGCAGGTGCGAGTAATTGAACTGCGTGCCGCTGACCGCGTCGGTGCGGAGAATGAGCGCGGTGTTGGTGAGGGTCGAGATTTTGACCCACGCTTCGATTGAGTAATCGGTGGGGTCGAAGGCATCGCTGATGACGACGGTCTGCGAGAGTGCGCCATCGAAAGTGAGCGCGGTGTTGAAGCGCCCGGCGCTCCCGGCGATGGGGCAGGCCGCGCCGCATACGCCGTTCAGCCCATTGCCCGAAGTGTCGGTGAAGACCGTGGCCCCGGCGGTTTCGTTGAAATGCAATAGAAAGCGGTTGCCCGCCATGTCCACGTTACTGCGGGCGTAGGTAGTCTCAGCGCCATTGTTATTGAGCAGTTCCTTATCTGCCGGGCGGCGCGTGACCCACGCGAGGCTGTTCCACGCGGCGGCGCTCCCGGCATCCATCACGCGCGAGGTGAACGTGCCGGTGGCCGTGAGGTTGGGTGAGACATAGAGCCACTGCCGCGCGCTGTTCCACGCGGTGTTGTTACCTGTGCCGCTGGTGAACTCGGCGGTGCTGTCGTCGGTCTGGTCGAGGTTGCTCACCGTGAGGCTGAGGGGCAGGGTGTCGGTGACGACGACGCTGGTGGCCGTGATGCTCCCCAAGTTGGTGACGACGAGTGTGTAGGAGATATTCGTCCCAGCGGTGAGCGGGTTGGACGAGGCAATCTTGCTAATGGCCACGCCGCTCGGCACGAATTCATAGGCACCGATGTCGGGGGCGGACCCATAGGGTCGCGTCACCCCGTCGAGGTCGGTGGTCACGCTGAGGTTAGCACCCACATCAATCGCAGCGCTGGCGTTGGTGAGGTGATAATCACCATTGGCCGGGTTCATAAACGCCGCCGTGCCAGTGAGGGAATTGCCGCCGCTGACGATGGTGCCGCTATATGGCGTGGTCACGCTATCGAACAGGTTATAGTTCTCGCTCACCGTGCCGCTAGTGTTCGTGATGCCATAGGTGTAATTGGATATCAGTGTGTTGGTGATGTAAACCGTGCCGGTCACAATCGCCACCGCTGCCCCATTGCCCACGGTTGGGCTCACAATGGTAGAGTGGATAATCTCTACTTGCCCACTGGTCGGTATCTGCATGGCCGAACCGGGGTTGCTGGCCCAATTGCCCGCAAACAAAGCATTGATAAGGCGGCTGTTAGCACTTCCCGGTAAATATAATGCCCCCGCGCCGCCCGCATAGGCGCGGTTGTCAATAAACCGTGTCCCAGTGAGGGTTACGCCGCCATTGGCATATAAGCCGCCGGTGCCGCCATTGGAGATATTTCCTTGAAACACCCCGCTGATAATGGTGGCGTTGCCAACGGCTACCCCACCCGCCCCAGCGGCGGCGACACCAGTGACGGTATTGCTAAGGACTGCGACATTATTCATGGTCAATGTGGAATTGGCCCAAAAACCAGCACCAAAGCTACCTGAACGATTGTTTTGGATTACCCCGCCCATGAGGGTGGCCGCCCCGTTGAAGAACGCGCCGCCGCCGCTGGTGATAACGATGTTGTTGGCAAGTGTGGTTCCTGTCAGGATCGCCGAGCTATTGAAGTAAGCACCGCCGCCATTGTTCCCGCTAGAATTGCTCAAAAACTGCGTATTGGTTATGGTGGCTGTGTTGCCGAAGTACGCGCCGCCGCCATTACTGGTTGTTGTGTTACTGATGAAGGTAGCGTTGTTGAATGTCACCGGACTGGCGGCATCGGCGTATAACCCGCCGCCCGCCGCCGCGCTGTTGGTGTAGAACACCCCCGTGCTCAGAGTGACCGGGCTGGTGATGAAATAAGCGCCCCCGCCGTTGACCACTGCGGTGTTGGAATAGAACGCCACGTTGGTGAGCAGGGCGGTGGCCGTGACCACATATAAGCCGCCACCGTTGTTCCCCGCCGTGTTGCTGATAAATTGAGTGTCGAGCAGGTGGAGCGTGCCGCTGACGCCGGAGTGATATAGGCCGCCGCCATCGGTGGCCGCGCTGTTGCTATAAATGGTGGTTGGGTCCACAAGCAACACGCCATAACTGCATACGCCGCCGCCTTTGTTTGCCGTGTTGTTGGAGACGGCACTGTTGAGCAAATCGAGCGTGCCGTTGTTCAACAAGCCGCCGCCGCACCCACCGGGATTAGCGCCATTGATAATGGATACGCCACTAATAATTACAGTGACTGTTGGTGGGATGGTGAGAACCGGGCCGACACCGTTGCCGCTGATGAAGGTTGACCCCGCACCGCCGCCCGTCAGGGTGATGTTTTTCCCCACGGTAATCCCGCCCCAGAAAGTAACCGAAGGGGTGAGCACCAGCGTGTCTCCGGGGGAGGCGTTGTTAATGAGGGTTTGCAGGTCATAGAAGGCAGTGACGGTGTTGGAATTACAGGTGTTATTGGCATCGTTCGTTTCAACCACGCCGTTATTAGGATCCACACTGCACGTTCCTCCAGCGCGCGGGTTGATAAAGACCCCGCTGGTGGTGGGCGTGACGGCAAAAGAAACCTGAAAACTGCTGGGACTGGCACCGAGTGTAACCGACCCACCGTTGGCCACGCAACTTAGACTGTAACTTACAATGGAGCAGTTGATGTTGCCCGCATTGCTGACGTTGTTAAAGTTGCCCGCCACCGGTGGGCCATAAACGACATTGCTATTCGGCAAGGTATCCGTCAAAATGATGGCGGCGACACCGAAAGTCGCCGGGGCAACAGTCGCATTGTTAACTGTCAGAGTCCACGTGAAAACACTGTCGGCCAACGTAGTACCTCCGACATTGTTCCCCTTGCTGATGGTCAGGTCACCAGCCGCCGCAGTGCCATAAGCGGCAAAGGCGAGTTTGAGCGGCGCGCCAGTGGGTTGGCCTAGCTCGGCCAGCGGGATTTTGAATTCGTATACTTTATGCTGATAGACAGCGCGGGGCGTGTAAATGAAACTGGGCTGACCCCAACGTCGTTCTGGCATGGAGACTTTGAACTCGCGCAGGCCCCGCGGGGTGTTGACGTACACTTTGGCATAGTCCTTGTCCCCATCCATCGTGTCGTCGGGGGTGAAGTCCATAGCCACATACAAATACTTGGCATCGTTGCGGACCCAACCGTAAGTGAAGTTAGCGGGGTGGCCGGTGGTCGGTTCTGAGAATTCCTTGAAAAACGGCTCACCTAGGTTTTCAGCCGCCACTTCGCCGTCAATCGTCAGGTGACCGGGCTGGCTATCGAGATGGTAAGTGTAAAAGGTCGAGAAGGCCGACATCGGCTGGCCGAGATTGACGACGGGATAAAGGAAAGGTGATTTGGTAATCTCTTCCGGTTCAATCCGGGCGGTGAGGTCAAAATGCGTCAAGGCCCCGGCTGATTTGGCCGGGAAAGTAAAGACCAGCGCTTTGCCTTCGGCGTCAATCACGTCATAGTCGCCGATAGTTAATTTGCGCAAGGCCAGGCCGATTGACTCGGCGGCGCCGGTCACTCCGGTGGGCGCGTGCCCATTGAGTTGAACGGCATCAATATGCGCGGCAGTGTTGCCTGTGTGCGTCACCCGCACCTGGGCGGGTTCGTCCAGGCGTAGCCCCGAGAGGTCGAGTTCCTGTTGGATGAAATCTTTATCGTAGGCCAGTGTGCCGACGGTTTGCCACTCCCCGCCCACCAACGCGGAGACGACAAAGGCATCATAGTTCCGGTCCAGCGTCAGGAGGGGTAGCAGGGGCGTGTCTGCCACCCGCGCGGGGAAAGGCACACCGTGCAGGGCGGCCAGCAACCCCAAAGCCAAGCTCACGCCCAGCGCTAGGGGTGCGCTAATGCGCAATGCCTGTCGGCCAATGGTTCGCAAAATGGATAATGGCTGTGCAGAATAAAAATTAGACATGGGATTCTCCTCGATCATTCCAAATGCCAACGCGCACAAACGGGGCGAGCCAATGATTATTTAATTGGAAGCGCTAAATTGGAGGGCGTGCTGAAACTATTGTAGGAGGTTCACTGATTAGCGTCAATCACAAAATTAGGCTGGGTGCCTCTGGATTGGGAATGACCTGAGACCAGACGCTTAACCTTCTACACCCCCATTGCCAACGACCTTGCTTTCGTCTAATATGACTATTGCAATCATTTGCAATCATTTGCAATAAGGCTATACCCCAACCGCCATGGCCCACCATACTTGGAATTACCCGACCCTCCTGCGCGAACGCGGCTTTCGCGTCACCCCGCAACGGCAATTGATTCTCGACGCGATCTGCGCGGGCGAGGGCCACACCACGCCCGAGGAAATTTATGCGCGGGTGGTTAAGCGCGCCCCCCAGATCAATCGCGCGACCATCTACCGCAACCTGGATTTTCTGTGTGAGTTGCGGCTGGTGGTCGCCGCGCAAATTGGCGGGCACTGGTATTACGAAATTGCCACCCCCGAGCCGCATCATCATCTGGTCTGTCGCCAGTGCAACACCATCACCCAGCTCAGCCACGCGACCATCAAGACCTGGTTCAATAAAATCGAGCGCGACTGCAATTTCACGGTGGATATGGATCATCTCGCGTTGTTTGGCGTGTGCCCCAAGTGCCGGGCCAAAGCCCCGTAAGTCCAGAAAGAGTTATTTATCATGTTTCATGTTGATCTCATTTACCTGCATATTCCCGATGGATTTTTGTCTACCGGGGTGGCCTTAGTCGGGTGGGGCATTGCCATCGGCGCTATTGCCTATGCCCTGCGCCAAACGCGCGGGCAGTTGGGCGAGAAGCAAATCCCGCTCATGGGCGTGCTGGCCGCGTTTATCTTTGCGGCGCAGGCCATTAACTTTCCGGTGGCGGGCGGCACTTCCGGGCATTTGCTCGGTGGGGCGCTGGTGGCCATCATCGTCGGGCCGTGGGCGGCGGTGTTGGTGATGGCAAGCGTCATCGGCGTGCAGGCGCTGATGTTTCAAGATGGCGGCCTGTTGGCGTTGGGGTTTAATATTGTGAATATGGGCGTGCTCACCGCATTCACCGGGCATTTGGGCTATAGCCTGGTTAAGAAAATTTTGGGCGCGGGGCGCACTGGCTTCTTTGTCGCGAGCGCGACTGGCGCGTGGGTTTCGGTGATGCTCGGGGCGGGCGCGACCGCCGTGGAGTTAGGGCTGTCGGGCACCTCGCCGCTCGGGTTGGCGTTACCCGCCATGGTCGGCGTTCATGCCCTCATCGGCGCGGGCGAAGCGCTCATCACCGTGGGCGCGTTATCTTTCATCTATGCCAGTCGGCGCGATTTGCTCAATCTGGGTGAGGTCGCCCCGGCGCAAAATCAGGCCCGGTGGGCAGTGGTGGGGCTGGGACTCGCGCTAGTGATAGCGGCCCTCTCGCCGCTGGCCTCGGGCAACCCTGATGGTCTCAACCGCGTCGCCGCCGATTTGGGTTTTGAGCAACGCGCGCTGGCCCCGGCTTATGAATTTTGGGCGGGCTATGCGGTGCCGCTGGTGGGCGACCCGCAGACTTCTAAAATTCTCGCGGTTGTTTTAGGCACACTGGTCGTGTTTGGCGTGGCCTTGCTGGTCGCGCACTGGCAACGCCCGAAGACGAATGTCTAATGTTGCATATTGACCTGGCCGACCAATATCACCACGGGCATAGCCGCCTGCATCAGCTCGACCCGCGCATCAAGTTGCTCGGCGCGGTGATGTTTATTTTGGTGGCTACCCTTCTGCCGATGGCCCGCTGGTGGGCGTATGGCTTGCTCCTCGGGGCGGCCATATTCCTCGCGCGCGTCTCCGGCCTGGGGCTGACTTATGCGCTTAAACGCGCATTAGTGGCCGTGCCCTTTGCGCTGGCCGCGATTGCGCTCCCGGTCACTGTGCCGGGCCAGCCGTTGGCCCAGTGGGGCAACGTGACCCTGAGCGTGGAAGGCACCCTGCGGTTGGTGAGCATTCTTATCAAGTCGTGGCTCTCGGTGCAGGCCGCCATTTTGCTGGCCGTCACCACCCCGTTCCCCGATTTGCTGTGGGGCCTGCGCGAACTGCGGCTCCCCAAACCGCTCATCAGCATTGTCTCCTTCATGTATCGCTATCTGTTCGTCATGGCCGATGAAGCCTTGCGCCTCATGCGGGCGCGGGCGGCGCGGGCGGGCGCGAGTCCCACCGGGCGGAGCGGCGGCTCGCTCCTGTGGCGCGGGCGCGTGGCTGGCGGGTTGGTAGGCAATCTGGCCCTGCGCGCCTTTGAGCGCAGTGAGCGCATCTATGACGCGATGGTGGCGCGCGGTTTTCAGGGCGAAATCAAAACCCTGGCGCGCCCGACCATCTCCCTCGCCGACCGCAATCTATTGGTGGGCTGGGCAACCTACTTGGGCATGACTCTGATGATTGGGCTGGTTTTCTAATTTTTACTATACTGCGCGCGGTCACAAATTGCGCTTTTGTAGGGCAGGCTTGTAGCCTGCCGCCTTCGGCACAATCAGGGCGTCACGCTACAAGCGTGACCTACGGAAACCGCAAACGATGACCACGTTGAGTATATGCGTAACACGAATTTTTAATTCCCATGCACCACACGCTCGAAGTCCACGATCTCCATTTTTCCTATCCCGACGGTCACGCCGCGCTCAAGGGTGCGAGTCTGTCCATTGCGCCCGGCGAGAAGGTGGCGCTGGTCGGCCCCAACGGTGCGGGTAAATCCACGCTCATGCTTCATTTGAATGGCATCCTGCAAGGGCAGGGGGAAGTGCGCGTGGCCGGGATGACCATGACCAAAGACAACCTGGGCCGGGTGCGCGCCGCCGTGGGCCTGGTTTTTCAAGACCCCGACGATCAGCTTTTTTCGCCGACGGTGTTTGATGATGTGGCCTTTGGCCCGCTCCACATGGGCCTGCCCGAGACCGAAGTGCGCGCCCGCGTGGCCTCGGCGTTGGCGGCGGTGAATATGGAAAACTACACCCAGCGGGTCTCGCACCACCTGAGCGTGGGCGAGAAAAAGCGGATTGCCATCGCCACCGTGCTTTCGATGAACCCGGAGATTTTGGTACTCGACGAACCGTCGGCCGGCCTCGACCCGCGCGCCCGGCGCGGACTGATCAACCTCCTGCGCGACCTGCCTCAGACGATGCTGGTCTCGACGCACGACATCCGCATGGTCGCCGAGTTATTCCCGCGCACGGCGGTGATGGCCGGGGGCCGCGTGGTGGCCGATGGCCCGACCCCCACCATCCTCGGCGATGCCGCTTTGTTGGCGCAACATGGGCTGGAAGCGTGACCTTTGTCACTTTGAAACTCTTCCGCGAGCATGAGACAATACGGCTCATTCATTAACCGCGTTATTCCGGCGCGGGCTATTCACTCGGAGACATATCCTATGCGTAACAAGTTTTATTTTCTTCCGTTGGTGGCTTTAATGCTTGCGGCTTTGGCCTGTGGTGGGGGGAGTAGTGGGGGCGACAGTGCGACGCCCGGTGGCCCGAAAGTGCTCTTGAAAGATGATTTCTCCAGTTCGAGTAGTGGTTGGGGCACCGGCAGTGATACCGAAAGTTCGGTGGAATATGACGGTGGTGAGTACGTCATCAAGGTTGAAACCGATAGCCTGCTGGTATGGGGCACGCAGGATGAGGAAACCCTGGGCAACGTGCATCTGGCGGTCAATGTGCGCAACACCGGGGCGAATGACCCCACCTTTGGCGTGATCTGCGGTTATCAGGATGACCAGAACTTTTACTATATGGGCTTCGGGGTGGATGCCTATTACGCCATCGCCAAATATGTGAATGACGAGTTGACCATCATCACCAGCGATAGCAATGAATGGATGCTATCGGATGATATTAAGGAGAACGCTGACTCTTATAAACTGGAAGCCGATTGCGGCAACGGGCGCCTCACCCTTTATGTGGATGGCAAGCAGATCGCCTCGGTGGAGGATGCGGGTTACCAGGCGGGCAAAGTCGGCTTGTTCGCGCGCAGTTTCGACAAGACCGGCGTGGAAGTGCATTTCGACGATTTTGTGGCGACGGAATTGAAATAGTAGGGACGTTCAATTGAACGCCCCTACTTAAGGTGGCTGTCACCTGTGATAAAGAGAGCCGGCTCACTCGCCTGCTCTCTTTTTTGCGAAGACCGGCAATCCTTGCTACACTAGCCGCATGACTAACACTTCAGCTTACGGCTCTGACATGCAACCCTTCGCGGGCATTACATCTTTTATGCGGTGCCCGGTTACGCGCGATCTCGCGGGCGTGGATGTGGCCGTGGTCGGCATCCCCTACGATAGCGGCACTTCGTACCGGAGCGGCACCCGCTTCGGGCCGCGCAAAATCCGCGAGGCCTCGCTCATGCTATGGGGCTACAACGTCCCGCTCGGGGTGAAGCCCCTCGACGAGTTGAAGGTCATTGACTATGGCGATGTGGACGTGATCCCGCCGTCCATCACCGACACCATGACCAACATCACCGCCGAGGTGGGCGCGGTGCTCGGGGCCGGGTGTTCGGTCATCGCGCTCGGCGGCGACCATTCGGTCAGCCTGCCGCTCTTGCGCGCCCATGCCCAAAAATATGGCCCGCTGGCGTTGGTGCATTTCGATTCGCACCCCGACACCTGGGATAGCGAATTTGGCGGGCGACCCTACAGCCACGGCACGCCGTTTCGCCGCGCGCTGGAAGAAAAACTGATTGACCCGCACCGTTATATTCAGATTGGCTTGCGCGGCCCGACGAGCGGCCTGAGCGATTGGCAGGATGCGCGGGATATGGGCGTGCGCGTGATTACGATGGATGAGGCGGCGACGCTGGGCGGCCCGGCGATCCTGGACGCGATTCGGGCGACCGCGACCGGCGTGGTGTACGTGACCCTCGACATTGACGCCGCCGACCCGGCGTTTGCGCCCGGCACCGGCACACCCGAAGTCGGTGGGTTTACCAGCCATCAGTTGTTACAACTGGTGCGCGGCCTTAAGGGCCTCGACCTGGTGGGCTTTGATCTGGTCGAAGTCAGTCCGCCCTACGACCACGGTGACATTACGGCCATTCTGGCGGCGAACCTGGCCTTTGAATTTCTATCCCTGTTGGCTTTAAAAAAGAAAGCGATTAGAGAATAGAGATTGATGGCTAATCTCCAAACTCTTGAGGAGCAACCATGAAACGTCTCGGCATTCTCACGGGTGGGGGCGACGCCCCCGGGCTCAATGCGGTTATTCGCGCGGCGGTGAAAACCGCGTATAACGATTATGGCTGTGAAGTCGTGGGCATTGAGGATGGTTATGATGGTTTGGGGCAGGAAGGGCGCTGGCGGGTGCTCGGGCCGGAGGCGGTGCGCGGCATTTTGGTGCGCGGTGGGACGATTCTCGGCACCGCCAACCGGGGCAACCCGTTTGCGCGTAAAGTGGTACGCGATGGGCAGACCATCATCGAAGACATCTCGCATCTGGTGATCGAGGGTTTTCAAAAATTAAACCTCGATGGCCTGATCGTGGTCGGCGGCGATGGCACGCTTCGCATCGCGCACGAGCTGTTCGAGAAGTTTAATCTGCCGGTGGTCGGCGTGCCCAAAACCATTGACAACGACCTGGGCGGGACGGATGTGACCTTTGGCTTCGACACCGCGCTCCAAACCGCCACCGATGCGTTTGACAAACTGCATACCACCGCCGAGAGTCACCACCGGGTGATGTTGCTGGAGTTGATGGGCCGTGATGCGGGCTTCATCACCCTCCATGCCGGGGTGGCTGGTGGGGCGGATGTGATTCTGATTCCCGAAATTCCCTTCGATTTAGACGTGGTCTGCGCGAAGATCATTGAACGTGATCAGGCCGGGCGCAAGTTTAGTTTGGTGGCGGTCTCGGAGGGCGCGCGCTTGTTGGGCGGTGAGCAGGTTTTCTCGCGGGCGGGCGACGCCGTCTATGTGCCGCGGTTGGGCGGCATCAGCCACAAGATTGGCGAGTTGATTGAAGATCGCACGGGCAAGGAAACCCGGGTCACGGTTTTGGGGCATGTCCAACGCGGGGGCAAGCCCAGTCCGTTCGACCGCTGGTTAGCCTCGCGCTATGGGGCCGGGGCGGTGCGGCTGGCGGCTGAGCAACGTTGGGATTGTATGGTGGGGTTGCATGGACAAAAGATTGAGGCGGTGTCTTTGGCCGAGGCGATTGCCGTGCCCAAACGCGTTGATCCTAATGGCGAGCCGGTGCGCGCGGCCAGGGGATTGGGGATTGTGTTTGGTTGATGGTCTCGATCAGAAAAGAGCGAAAGATAATCCATGAATAAATTCTATTTGCGGGGCGCACTGGTATTGGTCTGGGTGTTGAGCGCCTGTAGCGCGCCCACGCCCACTTTGGCCCCCACGGCTTCCCCGGTTCAAATAACATTACCCACGGCCGCCCCCACGCTTACCCCTCAGCCGACCATTGCTACGGCCTCAGAAGGTGAGACTGTAACGACCGCCAGCGGGTTGCAATATATTGAAGAGGTGGCGGGCACCGGTCCCCAGGCCGAGGCGGGAATGTTGGTGAGTGTGCATTACACCGGGACCCTGGAAAGCGGCGAGGTGTTTGACGCCTCGTATCAGCGCGGGGAACCGTTTCAATTTATGCTGGGGGCCGGGCGGGTGATTGCCGGATGGGATGAAGGGATTGCGCTAATGAAAGTGGGCGGGCGGGCGCGGTTGATTATCCCCTCGGAGTTGGGTTATGGCGCGCAGGGGGCTGGTTCCATCCCGCCCAATGCCACGCTGATTTTTGACGTGGCGTTGATGGCGGCTGAGCCATTGCCCACGCCCCTGGCCGTTAACGAGGCGGATTACACGACCACTGCCAGTGGCCTGCAATATTACGATATTGTGGTGGGCGCGGGCGCCCTCCCCACAAACGGCCAGCAAGTGACCGTGAATTATGCGGGCTGGTTTACCGATGGGCGTTTGTTAGACGCTTCGATTTTGCACGGCGGCCCGATTGAGTTGGCGGTAGGCGCTGGGCAGGTTATCCCCGGGTGGGATGAGGCGTTGAGCACCATGCACGTCGGCGGGAAACGGCAGGTGGTGATCCCACCCGCGCTGGCTTATGGCGAGGCGGGTTACGGCGATGTTATCCCTCCCAATACCACGTTGATTTTTCAAATGGAGTTGGTGGCGATTAAGTAGCCCCTAAGGACTTATCCCTAAACTTCGACTGAGTTGATTAAAAAGCCAGCGTTGGGGCGGGTCTCAGACCCGCCCTTACGGGTTTAGAGATAGGTCCTAAAACAACTTCGCAATTTCATCCCGCGCCGGACGAGGCAGATTGACGCCTTGTCCGGCTTTTATTTGGCCGATGACAAACGCGGGGAGGCCGGCCGCCGCGAGGGCGGCGCAAATCCGCGCGGGTTCGGGCGTGGTCAGGAGCAACGCGCCGGAAGCGATGCAACCGAGCGGGTCCAGGTTTAAGGCCCTGCACAGGGTCGCGCCTTCGGGCAGGAGGGGCAGGGCGCGCGTGTCCACGTCAAGGGCGTGGCCGGAGGCCTCGGCCAGTTCCCACAGGCCGGTGGCCACACCACCTTCGGTGGGGTCGTGCATGGCGGTGACTGGTCCGGCGCTTAGCGCCACTTCGGCATCCCGCGCCACGCTGATGCCGGGGGTATGGAGAAAGTCGCGGCAGTGGGCGAGAAAATCTTCGGCGAGGCCGGATTGTTTGAGGAAGTCTAGTTTTTCGCGCGCAATGATGGCGATGGCCTCGATGGGGTAGCCTTTGGTGAGGATGACGCTATCGCCGATGTGCGCCCCGGCGGCGGTAATGAGTTGGGACTTGGCGACCTCGCCCAGCATGGTGCCGATGACGAGGGGGCGGTCGAGACCGTAAGTGATTTCGGTGTGCCCGCCCACGAGGGTGGCCCCGAGGCCCGCGCAGGCGGCCTGGATTTGGGCGAAAATATTTTCGGCGAGTTGAGCGTTATCTGGGCTTTCCGGCAGGAGCACCGTGGCGAGAAAGAACTGCGGTTTCGCGCCGGAGCAGGCGAGGTCGTTGGCGTTGATTTGCACCGCGTACCACCCAATCTCGTCGGTCGCAAACGTGATGGGGTCGGTTTTGCAGACGAGGTAGCGCTCGCCAAAATCGAGCACGGCGCAATCGAGGCCCACGCCCGGGCCGACGACCACGCGCGGGTGCGGGGTCGTCCCGATGGGCGCGAGCAGGCGGGCCAGCAGATCGGGGGGGAGTTTGCCGAGGGGCAGGGTGGTCATGGGTTAACACAAAAGGCCGCCCTTGCGGACGGCCTCTTGTTGGCCGGGGCACTCCTACTTACTTGAGGAGGGGTGCCCCGGCGCGTTGGTTACTGCTACTACACATATTGGACACCACCTCCTCCTTTCTAAAGGATTGCTATCTGGGGTGCGCTGGCTACGGCACCTGTTTTCAGATAAATCACGCCCATGGTTGCGCGAACCATCTGTTGTAATTCGCTGGGCTTGGAAAATATTATAGCATCAATATTAATTGCCGCAAGTCCGATTTTACTCGCCTTGCACACCGATTCCATTTCAGATTGCGAAGGGCTGGCTTTTTAAGAAGTGGCGCTACCGTTTTTGATGGGATTGGCGTAGGGCGTGCGCCTCCCTCTCGCATGGCGGATGGAGCCCGCCGGTTTTTGCCGCGTCAGGTGTCGGGCTACAAGCCCGACCTACAGCGGTTTCCCGGTAAAGCCGGCTTTCTGAGTATCAGTCAGCGGACATCCTTTGAAGCCCGGCGGCTCAGGGTTGGGGCGCGGAGCGCGCGGCCTGCAGGCCGCCCGCTTCACACGCGAGATTTGTAAGCATTATTTTTGAAAATTATCTGGCAAGCCACGCCCGCCTGGGCCTCAAAACTCACCTGCCCCCCGAGTTGCCGTTCGCCGATACCAAAAACATTTTGCAGGCCCAGTCGGCCATCGCGGCGGAAGTTAAACCCGGGCGACACCCCCACGCCATTATCGGCCACCCGTAGTTGAATCTCGCCGGTTGCCGTTTGGCGTAGCTGGATTTGAATCTCACCCGCGTGCCCGTAGGGGAAAGCATATTTGAGCGTGTTGGAAATCAACTCATTTAAAATCAGGCCACAGGGCATGGCGGTGTCAATCAACACCCGCACCTCGTCCAGGTCGGCCACCAGGGTCACCCGGCCCGCCACCCGATATGTACTGATCAGTAACTGCGCCAGGTCTTCAATATAGCTCTTCAAATTCACGCGCGATAGATCGCGCGCCTGATACAGTTTTTCATGCACCAACGCCATGGCCTGGATGCGGTTCTGCGTATCCCGAAAGGCCGTGTGCAGACGCGGGTCATCAATCTCGGCGGCTTGCATGTCCAGCAGGGCGCTAATCACTTGCATATTATTCTTGGTGCGGTGGTACAGCTCGCGGAGCAGGGTTTCCTTTTCGGCCAGCGCGGTTTTGATCTGCTCTTCCGCCTGTTTGCGCTCGGTGATGTCTTGCACGACGCCGGTGAGTTGGATGACCTCCCCGACTTCATTCAGCACCGCGTTGCCCGGAATCGCCAAAACCGTATGGATGAATTGGTCGGGCCAAACGACGCGGTATTCCAACGGCGCGGGTTTGCCTTCGGTGAGCACGGTCTCGTTCGAAGCGTTAACTTTTTCCCGGTCATCGGGGTGAATGGCTTGAGCAATGATTTGAGTCAGGTCGCCGTCAAACGTCGCCGGGTCCAAGCCAAAGATGCGTTTCATTTCATCCGACCACGCGACTTTATTTGGGCGCGTGTCCCACGTCCAATGCCCCACATGCGCCACGCGTTGCGATTCGCGCAAACCGGCTTCGCTCTCGCGCAAGGCCGTCTGCACCCGGTAGGCCTCGCTCACATCGCGGAAGACCAGCACGATCCCGACGATCTCTCCCGGCGCATTCCGAATGGGCGCCGCGGAATCGGCGATTTGATATTCCGGGCCATTCCGGGCCATCAGCACGGTGTGGTTGGCCAACCCGACGATCTGGCCGGTTTGTAAAATTTTGTCCGCCGGGTTCGCCACGGTCTGGCGGGTCTGGGCGTTGAGAATATTGAAAACTTCCGGCAGGTCTTGGCCCGTGGCCTCGCCCAGACTCCAGCCGGTGAGCTTTTCGGCGGTGGGGTTCATGCGCGTAACCTGGCCCCGCGCGTCGGTGACAATCACCGCATCGCCGATCGAGTCGAGCGTGACGGCCAGGTGTTCCTTTTCCAGGGCCAACGCCGCTTCCACCCGCTGGCGCTCGGCGATGTCGAGATGTAATTGCGTGATGGTGCCACTTAATTGCCCGGCCATGTGATTGAAGGCTTCGGCCAGGATTTTAAGTTCATTCTCCGCCCGCAGGGTGACGCGGGTTTCCAAGTCGCCCTGGCTCAAGCGGTCCGCCGCCAGTGTCAGTTCCTGTAATGGGCGAAGCAGTCGCCGCGCCAGAGACGCGCTCAGTAACCCGGCGATCAGCACCCCGGCCACCAAGCCCACCCCAAGCGCTTCCAATAAGTTGAACAGGGGGGCATACGCCTCGGTCACCGGCAACTCCACCACCACATGCCAGTTGGTGCTGGGGATGAGGGAGATATTGCCCAACACGTCTGCGCCGCGCAACCCTTGATATCTCTGCCAGGTCAGATGAGTGATTGGGGAAGAAAACAGTTGTTGCAACACGGGTGGCGGAAGCGCATTGAAAACAAATTGCTCTGGGAAACCACCCGACGAGGCAATCACCAAATGTTGGCGGCTGACCACATACACATAGCCGCTCTCGCCGATGGGATTATCATCCAACACCGCCCACAAAAATTTCAAATTGATGCGCGCGAACAAAATCCCGGCCACCTTATCTTGGGCATCCCGCACGGGGACCGCCAACAACGCGGTTGGCCAGGTCTGGTCGGGCAACATTTCCACAGCCCCAATAAAATCTTCCTGCTCGCGGAAGGCGCGTCGAAAAGCATCGGTGGCCGCCCAATCGTCTGGCACGGGGTCGCCCACGGGGGAGATGGCTTGTTGGGGTTGTCCCTGAGCGTTGGTGATCCCCACCAGTTCGTAGGCGCTGTTTTGGCGCACCAGACCTTCCAGCAATTGGCGTTGCGTGGTGGCGTCCAGATTGGTCAGCCCCGGCACCCGCGCCAGATAAGTCAGCTTGCGTTGCAAGTCATCCACATAGGCGTTAATTTCCTGGGCGACCACTTGCGCGCGGGCCTGTTGGGTCAGATTGAGTTGGTCAAATTGCGCCTGGAAACCAAGATAGGCCACCGCCCCGCCGATAGTTAACGCGCTCAACCCCACGACGCACACCGCGATGAGCGTGAGTTGGAGAACAATCGAAGTTGGATATTTTTTCATGCCGGACCCTGGGGGTTGGTCTACGGAGTGGTGTCAATTTTTCCGGCGATCAGATCATTTTGGATAACATTGATTTGCACTTCTTCGGCGGGCGTGACCAGCCCGTAAAACGGGGCCAGGGCTTGCACCCCATCGGCCAGGCCGAATTTGTATTGCTTGCCTTCCCATCGGCCTTGTTGGGCCAGGGTCGCCCCGCGCAATAACACGCGCGCGAAGTCTTGCACATTGCTGGTCAGCACCGCTTTGGGGGCCAGATGATTCAAATCTTGGATCCAACCGAGCGTGAAAATACCGGCTTGCTCCGCCTGAGCGTGCACGCCTTCCCCGGCCACGCCCGCCAAAATGAAAATGATATCCACCCCGGCGGCGATGTCGGCCTGCGCGATTTGTTGGGCGGTCACCGTATTGGTGAAGTTGCCCACAAAATCAATCGTCACCCGCACGCTGGGGTCGGTGGCTTGCGCGCCCCGTTGGTAAAGCGTCACAATTTCTTGTTGACTGGCATTCTCCACCCCACCTAGATAAGCCACCTGCTTCGTCTGGGTCTTGAGCGCGGCAATCGCGCCAAACAAATAGGCCATCTCGCCTTCGCGCAAGGATAACCCGCCCAGGTTGGTGTTGTTGCCGCCGTATTTACCGACCACCGCAAAATCCAGGCGCGGGAAGTCGGCGGCCACTTTTTCGGCGGCGGGCGCAAACTGGTTGCCCAGCCCGATGATGTAGTCGTAGTTCTCGACGGCGTATTGGCGAAAGACTTTTTCGAAATCGGCTTCGGGTACGTTCTCGGTATAGGTGATCGCGGCCCCCAACTCTTGTTGGATGAGCTGGAGTCCTTGATAGCCGGAACGGGTGAAACTGTCAGCATCCACCGGACGGGGCAACAGCAGGGCCACGCGAAACGCTTTGTTGGTGACCGAGGTGGGCG
>CAYUFY010000027.1:0-27178 GCA_964443795.1 uncultured Anaerolineales bacterium
GGGGGGGGGGGGGGTGGGGGCGGGGGGTGTGGGGGGGGGGGGGTGGCGGCACGGGCGTGTCCGTGGGCGGTGCGGGTGTATCCGTGGGCGGCACAGCGGTGGGTGGCACGTCCGTCGGTGGCACATCCGTGGGCGGTACGTCCGTGGGCGGTACGTCCGTGGGCGGCTGAGTGGTGACCGTAGGCAGGTTGGTGGCGGTTGTTGTGGCCCGGATGGTAGCGCGGGGAGTGACTGTCGCGCGCGGGGCAGTGGTAACGGTGGCCCGCGGCGCGGTGGTGAGCGTGGCGGGTGGTGAGGTGGGGCTGACTAATGTGCCGGTGTTGGTGGCTTGTGGGGTCGCGGTGGGCGAGGGCTGTGGGGAGGCAGAGGCCGCACGGGTGGGGGTGGCTGGAAGGCGGGTGGCGCTAGGTCTTGGGGTGAAGGTAAAAGTTGGCGTTGTGCCGGGAGGAAAGGTTGGGGTGGGTTGGTCGCGCAAGACTTCCGTGATGATGGCAATATTAATCGCTGGGAGCCGGGTGCCCAGGGGGTCGGCGCTGTAATCGGCGGTGAGGATGGAGTGGAGGTGGAAAGGCAGTTCGTTGGAGCCGACCGGCAGGTTGGCCGCGAGCCAAATGGCTAAAAAGATGGCCACTGCCCAGCCAAGTAACAAAGCTCCTGAGGCAAACCACCAGCGATACTGAATTTTAACTCGCAGTCGCGCATAGGGCGCGGTCGGAGCGGTGGGGGTCATGGTTGTTGCTTGGCTTTGCCCGGCGGGGAAGTGTCGGGCCGGCTGGGGGCCTCACCCCGGAGGGCCCGCTCTATTTCCGAAAAATCCATCAGCGGTTCATCGGCAGTGTCTGGTGGAGGATTGGAGAACGCTTTGGCTAATTCTTCGAAATCGGGCAGTTCGTCAGCAGAGTCGGTAGCACTCGGCAGGATCGGCCCCTCACCGCGCAAGGCTTTTTCGATTTCGCTAAAATCCACCGGCTCGTTATCTGTAGATGGCACATTAGCGAAAGCCCGATCAAGTTCAGCCATGTCAATTGACTCGAGGACTTGTCCCTCGTCGTTGAGGATGGGCGCCTCGCCTTGCAAGGCCCGGGTAACTCGATCAAAATCCACGGAGGTGTTGCTGGCCGCTGGGGTTCCGAATAATTCTTCAAAAGAGGGCATTTCGTCCAGGGGGGCCTGATCCCCATTGGGCGCGGGTGAAGCGGCGAGGAACCCATCCCCCGCCATCACTTCCGCGAGATGCGAGAAATCGAAGAGGTTGCCCTCCGGGTGAGCCTCGACCCCGGGCGGTTGAGCGGCGGCCTGAGCGATGGTGAGGGCAACATCTTGTTTGGTGTGGCCGAGGCGGGAGGGCCATAGGCGATAAATGCCCAGCGCTTCGGTTTTGCCTTTGAAGGTGTGTTCGCCCAGCGGCTCCAGCCGGAATTCATGATAGCGATCCGTAAGGGCCAGCAGGGTGTATTCGCTAATGATCGCGCCACTTTCGCCGAAGGCGCGGGTAAAGCTTTCGAGGCGTTGGGTGGTGTTGACCGGGTCGCCGATGATGGTGTAGTTGAGCCGGTCGGCGGTGCCAAGGCCGCCCGCTGTGACCGGGCCGGTGTTGATGCCAATGCCGGTGATGAGTGGTGGTTCGCCGCGCTTTTTGCGGCGCTCGTTGAGGCGGGCGACCGCGCGAAGCATATCCACTGCGGCGCGGCAAGCCTGGTATGAACTCTCTTGCGAAGGGAGTGGTTTGGGCAGGACGCCAAACACGGCGAGGATGGCATCTCCCTCGAACTTGTCCACCACGCCGCCGCGCGCGGTGATGACGGGGACCAGTTCATTGAAATATTCGTTGAGCCAGGCCAGGATGGTTTGCGGGTCAATTTGTTCGGAGATGGTGGTGAAACCCCGAATGTCACTCATGAGGATGGTGGCGGCGGTGGTATGCCCTTCCAACCGCAGGTCGCCAGTGGTGAAGGACTGGCGCAGTTCTTCGCGCACTTCGGGCGAGACCGTGCGGCCCAGGATGTCACGGTAGATGGAGCCTTCCTGTAGGCCGGAGACCATGTAGTTGAAGGCCCGCGCCAAGACAGCGACTTCATCATTGCCGCTGGGGTCCACTTTAACTTCGAAATTGCCGCGCGCCACGGCGGTGGAGGCTTGGGCCATTTGGATCAGCGGTCGGGTAATGCGCCCGGCGATGTAAACGCCCATGGCCAGCACGGCAAACATGGTCAGCAGGATGACCACGAAGGCTTGCAAGTTGGTGAACAGGTTGGCGCGCACCAGAATATTCTGGGCAAGCGCCACGCCCAACAGGCCCAGGTCACTGCCAGAGCGCACTTCCCAGGGGCCGGTGATTTCGGTATAAGAAGCGCTGTCCACGGTCAGCGCGCGGGTGCGACTTTGGGTGTCTTGTTGCGCCAGGATGGTCGCGCTTTGTTGGGGATTGACGCTGACCCGGGCGGCGCCGAGTGTGGAAGCGAGTACCTGTCCGTTGCGATCATAGAGCGTGATGTGCGCGAGGAGCTCTTGGTGCATTTGGCGCACGAGACTATCCAGGGGGCGGCCCACCAGCACCACCCCCACGATCGTGCCATCGTCGGCGCGCACCGGGCCGGCAATATAAAAATAATTGCCCCAGGGGGCGCGCACCATTCCGGCAAACTTGTCCCCCTGCGCGTCCGTGTTGGCGGTGAGCACCTTTTGCACAAAATCCCAATGGGCGTACTCGGTGTTGCCACTGGCTTCGTCGTAGTCGGCCCGCCCGCCCCCGGCACGGTGCCGCAAGGCCAGCAGGCTGGCCCCGTCCCCGTCCACCACTTCAATCGCTTCTTCCCCGGCGTTAACCGCAATGGGGAGCGTCAGTTCCCGGATTTTGTCTGAGTTCGCTCCGGTAATGGCCTCGGGCATACCTTCGACATTGGCGACCAGCCGGAGAGTGGACAGCACGGTGTCCTCGGTGTGCACCATCCAGTCGGCGCTTTGTTTACCAGCGTCCACCAGCTGATTGGTAAAGCGGTCTTCGGCTGATTCGAACACGTAGCGGGTGATCAGATATGCGGCGGCGGCGGTGAAGGCAATGGCCAACAAAACATAGGGAAACGTAATCTTGACGCGCACCGGGAAGCGCACGGTCGTCTGGCTGATTTCGAATTTGGGTTTTGAAGAGGAGGTGGTCTCAGCCGTGGCCGGTTGCTTGAGGCGTTGCACCGCGCGCTCGATCCAATGCGCGGTGAAAGGTTCGCGCAGAAAAACTTGCGCGCCGTGTTCTTTGGCCACCATCTCCCGGCGGAAGTCCGGATGTTTGTTGGTGATGATAACTTGCGTTCGGTCACCGCGCGCACGCACCTCGCGCAGAAGGGTGAGCCAGTCATCGCCGGGGCAATGTAAATCGAGGAAGAGCAGGTCGGGCATGTGGCGCTCTAAGAGCGCCATCCCCTCGGCTGGCTGAGTCACCTTCCAGATCTTATCGCCGCGCTTAGTGAAATAATCGGCGAGCGGGGCGGCCGATTGGGGATCAGACTGGACAATGATGACGCGGAAAGCCATGAGTTTCTAAAAAATGCCCTAAAAATATGGTCAGGCCGGGTTTCTGATAAAACCTAGTAAGAGTATAATCGCTGTAACTCGCTACCAAGTTATGAAAGCGTAAGAATTCGCAGGGAATTTGCGCCGATGACAAACATAACCACAATCCAATCTGTGACCATTTTTCCTGATCGCGCGCGGGTCACCCGCCACGGCCACCACGCCTTGGAAACCGGAGTGCAAAAGGTGGAGATTGATAACTTGCCACTGGTGCTGGTGCAAGATTCAGTCCGCGCCAGCGGGCGGGGAACCGCGCGCGTCAAACTCCTGGGGGTTAGCACGCGGTTGGAACATTTCACCGAAACGCCCGCCGAGGCGGTGCGTGCCCTGGAGCAAAAAATTCAGGCCGCCGAGGATGCCGACAACGACCTGTTGGCCCGCATCGGGGTCTTGGAAAAAGAGCAAAAATATCTCGAGGGCCTCGCCGCGCAAAGTGAGATGTTCGCGCGCGGTTTGGCGCTCCGTGAGCGCACCCCCGAAACCCAGGGCGCGTTCTTTGATTTTGTCACCCAACGCGGACTGGCGCTCCAGACGGAAATTCTCAAACTCCAACGCGACCGCCGCGAACTGGCGAAAGAGCTGAACCGGCTCCGGCGGGAACTGCAAACCGCGCAGAGTGCCCGCCCCCGGCAACGCTATGTGGCCATGGTGGAATTGGACGTGGCCCAGGCGGGCGACTTTGACCTGGAGCTGACGTATGTGGTCACCGGCGCGGGGTGGTCGCCCCTCTATGACCTACGCCTCGTGGTGAACAAACTGGATGTGACGTATCTGGCGCAAGTGGCCCAAAACACGGGCGAAGATTGGCCCAATGTGGCTTTGACTCTCTCAACCGCGCAACCCGCGTTGGCCCTAATCATCCCTAAACTCAGCCCGTGGTACATCCAACCCCGCCGCCCCTTACCGCCGCCGCAAGCCAAAGCGATGGTGATGCGCTCGGCCCCACTGGCCGTCGCACCGGCCCCGGCCATCCGGCAGGAGCAAGCGGGGGCTGTGCCGGATGCCGAGTTATTTTCGGCGCAGACCATTGAAGAATTGGCGATTGATTCGGCGGCGGTCTCCGAGGCGGGCGCGGCGCTCACCTATACCCTGCCCGCGCGCGCCGACATCCCCGGTAACAACGACCCGCGCAAGGTCACGGTGGCCGTGTTTGGTCTCGACCCGCTGTTTGATTATGTGACTGCGCCCAAAGTGGAGCCGGTGTGTTACCGCCGCGCCACCGTGAAGAACACCAGCCCATATTCCCTGCTCGCGGGACAGGCCCAACTCTTTGAGGGCGACGAATATCTCGGCGCGACGCAGATTGAATTTGTGGCCCCGAACCAGGAATTTGAACTGGCCCTGGGCGCGGATGAGCGCCTGCGCGTGGCGCGTGAACTGGTGAACCGTGATGTGGATAAAGCCTTCATCCTCGGCGACCGGCGCAAGATCCGCTATGCCTACACCATCAAACTTGAAAACCTGCGGGATGGGCCACAAGTTATTTTTGTCCGCGACCAATTGCCCGTCCCGCGCGACGAGCAAATCAAAGTCAAACTCGAAGCCGCCGACCCCAAGCCCGCCGAGCAGACCGAATTGAATCAACTCGAATGGAAACTCACCCTAGATAAAGGCGGCAAGCAGACCGTGCGCTTTGATTACAGCGTGGAACATCCACGCCCCATGGATGTGGTGGGCTTGGCCTAAGCGAGGTGCGCTATGGAAGCCGTGTTAGCTGAAAAACCCTTGACCGCCGATGATTTGCTCGCCCTGCCCGCCGATGAACGCTATGAACTAGAGAAAGGAGCATTGATTGCAATGTCACCACCCCCGGGTTCGGAGCATGGCTCGCTGGCTAACGCGTTAGCCTATCTTCTCACCGCTCATGTGCGCCCGAATAAACTGGGACAGGTCTTTGCGGCAGAAACCGGATTCCGGATTGGTCACAACCCGGATACGGTGCGCGCCGCCGACGTGGCTTTTGTCTCCAAAGCGCGGTTGCCCCGCCAATTGCCGAAAGGCTATTTGGATATTCCTCCCGACATTGTGGCGGAGATTGTCTCGCCCAGCGATGATGCTGACCGGGTTCAAGCCAAAACAACCGAATGGCTAGAAGCCGGGGTGCAAATTGTTCTGGTCGTCTACCCCGGCCCGCGCCAAATCGCTGTCTATCATTCCCTGCATCAAGTCATTATCCTCACCGAGTCGGATACGGTGACGCTTGAGCCAGTCCTCTCTGGCTTCTCTATTCCTGTTTCCGAAATTTTTGCCTAGTCTCCAATCCTCTTCTTCTTTATGCCTCGTACCCCTCTCCCCACCGAACCCCCTCGCGAACGCGCCTTTCTGGTTGGCGTGGAAGTGCGGGGCAATCATCAACTGCTCAGTGTCGAAGATTCACTCTCCGAACTGGCACAACTGGCCGATACCGCTGGCTTGCAGGTGGTCGGTGAAACATACCAAAAAATCAACAAGCCCGATGCGAATACCTTTGTGGGGGCGGGCAAGGCCGAAGAAATTCGCGACTTTGCCGAAGAGACGCTCTCGGATGTGGTGCTCTTCGACGATGAGCTGTCGCCCCGCCACCAGCGCGAACTTGAAAGCCTGCTCGGCAATGAGGACCGGGTGAAGGTCCTCGACCGCACGGCGCTAATTCTCGATATCTTTGCCCAGCACGCGCACACCCGCGAGGGCGCACTGCAAGTGGAACTCGCGCAGTATCAATACCGTCTGCCGCGTCTGACCCGTCAATGGACGCACCTCTCGCGGCAAGCGGGTGGCGCCTCGGGGCGGGGGGGCACGGGCGGCGTGGGGTTGCGCGGCCCCGGCGAGACGCAACTCAACATTGACCGCCGGGAAATCACCGAGCGGATTACGCATCTCAAAAAAGAGATTGAGAAAGTGCGCGAGCATCGGCAACGCTACCGCGCTCAACGCCAGCGGAGCGCCGTGCCAGTGGTGGCGATTGTGGGGTATACCAATGCCGGCAAAAGCACCCTGCTTAACCAGTTGGTGGGGAGCGCGGAAGTGTTGGCCGCCGACCAATTGTTTGCCACGCTCGACCCGACCACGCGCCGGGTGGCTTTGCCCAGCAAACGCCCGGCGTTGTTTACCGACACCGTGGGCTTTATTCAAAAATTGCCGCCAGCGCTGGTGGCCGCGTTCCAGGCCACGCTGGAGGAAATTAGCGACGCCGATTTGCTCCTGCATGTGGTGGATGCCACGCATCCCAATGCTTTACAACAAATTACAGCGGTTGAAGAGACCTTGAACGACCTCAACGTGCATGACGTGCCAACCGTCCTCGCGCTCAATAAGTTTGATCAACTCACGCGCGACCAACGCGCCGAAGCCAGGTTGCGGTTGGGCGAGCGCTTTGAGCAGGGTTTACCCATCTCGGCCCTCAAGGGCGGCGGCGTGGAAGATCTGCTGGCCGAAATCGAATCGGTTCTCTATGCTTCGCTCACCCCGGTGAAAGTGGTCATTCCGTTCAAGGAGGGGCAACTCATCTCGCTCTTTCATGAGCAGGGGGTGGTCGAACACACCGAACATCATGAAGATGGCGTGCATATGCAGGGGCGGGTGCCCGAACGCATCGCGGCGCGCTTTAAGCCGTATGCGGCGAAGGCCAAGCGCAGGCGTAATTAGTAAATAGTAATCAGTAACCAGTCATCAGTCAGCTTACGGTTCGCTCATTTTGGGAGCGGGAAAACTAGATTCGCGCCAAACCACTCAAAAATGGCCGGAATTTCGACGTGTACGCCTAAAATTTCCTGACGTGCGGTAGCTGGCGCACGAAACTTTATGTCGCTAATCCGGCAGTGCAAAACGCTGTTGTCAGAAAAGCCTTGTTTTCTCGGCAAAATCGCAGATTTTCAATTTGCGTTTCTGCCTTATAAAATGAGCGAACCGTAAGGTCAGCACTCACTGATAACTGTTCACTGATCACTCCTGTCTGCCTCATGCCCGCTCTCACCAGCCTCCACAACCCGCGCGTCAAAACCTGGGTGGCGCTCAAACAACTCAAGCACCGCCGCGCAACCGGCCTGTTTTTGGTCGAAGGCGCGCGCCCGGTGGCCGAGGCTTTGCTCGCCCGCCAGCCGGTGGAAGCCGTGATTTATTGCGAGAACTTGCTCCGCACCGAGCGCGCTCGGAACGTCCTCGCGCTGGCCGCGCCCGAGCAGGTGTGGCCGGTGACCGAAGAGATTGCGCGCAAACTCTCGGAGCGCGATGACCCCGGCGAGATGTTCGCCGTGTGCCGGAACGTGGATGTGCCCCTGACGGCTCTGCCCCGCGTGGGCGCGCCCCTGTTTGTGGTCCTCGACGAGCCGCGCGGCCCGGGCAACCTTGGCACCACCCTGCGGACCGCGGAAGGCGCGGGGGCCGATGCGCTCATCATCATCGAGCCGGCGGTGGATTTATATCACCCGGCCGTTATCCGCTCCACGGTTGGCTCGCTCTTCGGGTTTCCGGTAGCTCGCGCCGCCAGCCGCTCGGTGTTTCTCGATTGGTATCAGCAAACATGGGGCGCGCGGCCCGAGGTGCAGACCCTGGCCGCGGTGCCGGAAGCCGAACTAGATTACGCGGCCCTCGCGGTCTCCGCCGCCCCGACGTTCATCTTCTTCGGCAACGAAGACCGGGGCGTGGCGCCCGAACTACTGCGCTTGTGCGGAGCGCAAATCAGCATCAAAATGTTCGGACGCGCCGATTCGCTCAATACGGCCAGCGCCGCCGCAGTTATCATCTGCGACCTCGTCCGCAAACGCGGGCATGGCCGACTGGCAACCCCGCAACATGAACGCGTACCGGCAGGATTTGAGCAACCCGGAAAATAGTAAAAATAAAATTTCAAATCCCAAACTCCAAATTACCAATTACTAATCCCCATTCCTAAATTCATCGGAGTCTCCCATGTGGCTTGATCGTCTCTCCTCCTTCATCGCCCGTTATAAAGGCCTGCCTACCATGATTGCGGTGGCGCTGGTCGCGTTGAATTTTGTCTTTCACCTGTTGATGTCCGATGGCTGGCTGGTGCGCACCGATTTTCTCCTGCATCTCGGCGTCATCATCGGCTTCATCGGCCTGATGCTCGCCGCGGCGTTGGGCTGAGCGGCCAAGGGCCATGAACCCCGACCTCGCTCACGACCTCACCCGCGCGCTGGCCGGGGAAGTGCGCTTCGACCCGTACTCGCGCCTGCTCTATAGTACCGACGCCAGCGCGTATCAAATCGAGCCGCTGGGTGTGGTGATCCCCAAAGACCGCGCGGATGTGCAGGCGGCGCTCGAGATCGCAACCAAACATCAGGTTCCGGTGCTCGCGCGGGGCGGCGGCTCCAGCCTCGCGGGGCAAGCGGTCGGCGCGGCGCTCATCCTCGACTTCTCCAAATATATGCGGCACATCCTCGAAATCAACCCCGAGGAGCAGTGGGTGCGCGCTGAGCCGGGAGTGGTGTGCGATGCGCTCAACGCCGCGTTGAAACCGCATGGTTTCATGTATGGCCCCGACCCGGCCTCCTCCAACCGCGCCACGGTGGGCGGGATGCTGGCTAATAATTCCACCGGCGCGCATTCGGTGTTATACGGGATGACGGCCGACCACATCCTCGCGGTGGACGGTTTCCTCGCGGATGCCGCGCCCGCGCATTTTTCCGCGCTCGACCCGGCCGCGCTCGCCGCGAAATTGGCCGCCCCCGGGCGGGAAGGCGACCTCTACCGAGGTGTGCACGCGCTCGTCACCCAGCACGCCGACCTCATCCGCGACCGCTTTCCCAAAGTCTGGCGGCGCGCCTCGGGCTATTCGCTGAACTACCTCACGCCTTCACGCTCCACGCCTCACGCTCCACGTCTCACGTATGGTTTTACTGCCTCGCAACCCGCCGGTTGGTACTCCCCCTCACCTTATCCTCTTGCGGGCGACTTCAACCTCGCCAAGCTCATGGTCAGTTCCGAAGGCACGCTGGCCGTGGTCACCGAAGCGAAGATCAATGTCGTGCCGCGCCCCAAGCGCACGGCGTTGTGTGTCGTGCATTTTGATTCCATTGCCGCGGCGGCGGATGCCACGCCCATTATTCTCGAATGCCACCCCGCCGCGATTGAACTCATTGACGCGGTGATGATCAACCTCACCCGCGCCATCCCCGCCTACGCGCGGCAACTCACGTTTATTCAGGGTAACCCCGGCGCGATTCTCGTGGTCGAATTTTTTGGCGACACCGAAGCCGAACTTGTCGGCAAACTCGACACCCTCGAACAGCACTTGCGCCGCCACAATATCGGGCAAGCCTTCGTGCGGGCGCTCACCGCGCGGGAACAGGACAACGTGTGGGGCGTCCGCAAAGTCGGTCTGGGCATTTTGCAATCCATGAAAGGCGACGCCAAACCCCTCGCATTCATGGAAGATGTCGCGGTTCCGGTAGACCGCCTGGGCGAGTACGTCCGGGCCACCGAGCGGCTGTTTGTCGAGTTCGGCGTAGACTCGGCTTATTACGCGCATGCCTCGGCGGGGTGTCTGCACATCCGCCCGGTCATCAGTCTCAAAAAACCCGCAGGCGTGCAGAAGATGCGTGCCATTGGCGCGGCCATTCTCGACATCGTGATTGCGATGGGCGGCGCGATGAGCGGCGAACATGGGGACGGCTATTCGCGCTCGATTTGGAACGGCAAGCTCTTTGGCCCCGAACTCTATGGGGCGTTCCGCGAGGTGAAACAGCTCTTCGACCCGACCGGGCGCTTGAACCCGGGCAAAATCATTGACCCGCCGGACATGACGGAGAACCTCCGCTACTCCCATTACCATTCACCCAATTACCAAGTACCCGAATTTAAAACCCACCTCAACTTCCAGCCAGAGGGCGGTTTCATCTCCGCCATTGAACAATGCAATGGCGCGGGGGTGTGCCGCAAGGCCGATGGAACCATGTGCCCGTCGTACATGGCCACCCGCGACGAGGAGCATTCCACGCGCGGGCGCGCCAACGCCCTGCGAGCCGCCATTTCCGGTCGTCTGCCTCAATCCGCTTTCACGTCCGAGCGGATGCACGCCGTCCTCGATCTGTGCCTGGAGTGCAAGGCCTGCAAAGCCGAGTGCCCCTCGGGCGTGGATATGGCGAAAATCAAGTACGAATATCTCGCCCAATATCAGGCGGCGCATGGCGTGCCTTTGCGCTCGCGCTTCTTTGCCAATATCAATCGCCTATCGGCGTTAGCGCAACCCCTCGCGTCCGTGCTGAACCCGTTGCTTAATCTGGCCCCCACGCGCTGGCTCAACGAAAAAATTTTGGGCATCGCCTCGCAACGCCGTTTGCCGCCCTTCGCCGCCCGCACCTTCCGCGCTCAATTCTCCAATCTCCAACCCTCAATTACCAATCCCCAATTACCAATTACCAAATCGGTTGTCCTCTTCACCGACACCTTCACCAACTACAACCACCCGGAGATCGGCCTGGCCGCGGTCAAGGTTTTGGAGGCCGCCGGGTATCAGGTGCGGTTGGCCGGGCATGGCTGTTGTGGCCGCCCCATGATTTCCAAGGGCCTGCTGGCCGAAGCCAAAGCCGCGGCGGAATATAATGTGGCGGCGCTGGACGAGTTCGCCGCGCAGAGCATCCCCATCCTGGGGCTGGAGCCTTCGTGTCTGCTGACCTTGCGCGATGAATACCTCGATCTGCTCCCCGGCGACCCGCGCGCCCGGCGGGTGGCCGGGCAAACCTATCTCGTGGAGGAGTTCTTAAGTGGCCTGGCCGAACGGGGGGAGTTAAAGATAAAATGGAAACCCGAGGCGCAGACGGTTCTGGTTCACGGTCACTGTTATCAAAAAGCCCTCACCGGCACGGGGGCCTTGCTGGCCATGTTGCGTCTGCCCGGCTGGGAGGTGAACGAAATTAACTCGGGGTGTTGTGGCATGGCCGGGGCGTTTGGCTACGAAGCCGAGCACTACGCCCTCTCGCAGGCCATCGGCGGGGAACGGCTGTTCCCGGCGGTCGCGGCGGCCCCGCGCGAGACCCGGTTGGCCGCGTCGGGCATGTCGTGTCGCCATCAAATTGAAGGTGGCACCGGGCGCGTTCCCCGGCATCCCATCGAATTATTGGCTGAAGCGATTGAATAAATGGTTGGCAAAGTGGAAGATATCTGGGCCATGCATATCAAAATTTCACCCGTCATCGCCGGTGGGCGGCCACATATTGCCGGGCATCGCATCACCGTGCAAAGCATTGTGATCTGGAATCGGGACTTGGGCTTAACCGTGCAGGATATTGCCAGCATGTACCACCTGACGGTGGGGGATGTCAACGCCGCGCTGGGGTATTACCGCGATCATCGCGACGAGATCGAGAGCTTCATTCACGAAGATGATAAATTTGTGCAAGACCTGCGCCACCGGATCCCGTCCAAACTGCCATGAGCACCCCGGTTGAACCAGTCCGGTTTTATATGGACGAAAACGTCCCGCGCCCGGTCACCGATGCTTTGCGGCAGGCGGGTGTGGATGTGTTGACCGCGCAGGATGTGGATATGCTCGGCACCACGGATGACCAGCATTTGGCCTTTGCCGCCTCGCAACGGCGGGTCATGTTTACCCAAAATGTGGATTGTTTGCGCTGGCATGAAAACGGCATGTTTCATAAGGGCATCATTTACGCTTCGCCCCGCCTCACCGTGACCGACATGGTTACGGGTTTGTTGCGGATTTATAACGGCCTGCGCGCCAGCGAGATGGTCTCGCATGTTGAGTTTGTCTAAACCAACCCGCGCCCTTTGGGGGTTTTTGCTCCTGGGGCTGGCGGCGTGCGCCCAATTTCAAACCCCGGCGAATCTCCCACCCGTCACCCGGGTGGCCGCGTTAGTCACGGTCACGGCCTCCCCCACCCAACCCACGGCCACCCCCACCACCGCCCCCTCCCGTACACCCGCGCCAACGCAGACCTTAGTTGTCCCCTCCGCCACCCCCAGCCCCACCCCGCCGCCCATCGTCAATTTCATGGCGGTGGGCGATCTCATGCTGGCGGGGACGGTCAGCGACACGCTGGTGGCGCATGGCCCGGGCGTGGTGTTCGCGGGCGTGGCCTCGGTATTGGCCGAGGCCGATGTGTTGGTGGGCAATTTGGAATGTGCCATCTCCGAACGCGGCGCGCCGGAGCCTAAGCGCTACACCTTCCGCGCCCCGCCGCTGGCCGCCGACGCCCTGACCGATTTTGATGTGTTGGCGCTGGCCAACAACCACGCCCTCGACTACGGCCTGGAGGCGCTCGCCGATACCCAGGGGCTTTTGGCCGCGCGCAAGATTGCCACGGTTGGGGCGGGCAATAACGCCACTGCCGCCCGCGCCCCGGTGGTCCTGGAGCGCAACGGCCTGCGCCTCGCCTTCCTCGCCTATGTGGATGTGCCGATTGAAACCGTGTTGAAATTCGACACACGCAGTTGGATAGCCACCGATGCAACGCCCGGACTGGCATGGGCCGACCCCGACCACATTACCGTTGATGTTCAAGCCGCCCGCGCCCAGGCGGATGTGGTGATCGTGCTGTTGCATATGGGCTGGGAGAGCCACGCCATCATCCGCGCCCAACGGGTGGCCGCGCGCGCCGCTATTGATGCCGGGGCCGCGCTGGTCATCGGTAGCCACCCGCATATCCTGCAAAACGTGGAAGAATATAACGGCGGCCTCATTCTCTACAGCCTCGGTAACTTTGTCTTCGACAACTTTGGCTTCCCCGAAAACTACTCCGCCATTTTTACCGCGACGCTCACCAAAGACGGGGTGGGGGAATACACTTGGGTTCCCGTTGTCGTCGAGGAGGGCTTGCCCCGTTTGGCGACCGACGAAGAAGCGGGGGAAGTTCTGGCCCGGGTGGCGCCGGTTCCATAACTGGCGCTTGATTAGTTCATTTGGCTTGGCTCCCTGGATTGGGGGCCTGCCATTCTTTCAGGCCTGGGCCATTATAACTTTGACACCCCCATTCAATCCGGATAACATACAAACATGAACACCACCCCTAGCCCTAAAAAGAAGTTAACACCAGAACAACGTGCAGAGTTACTCAGCGTATTGCAAGCCCGGTTTGAGAAAAACTTGAACCGCCATAAAGGACTGGCCTGGGCTAAAGTGCAGGCCAAGCTGGAAGCGCAGACTGAAAAACTGTGGGCGCTCAATGAAATGGAAAGAACCGGCGGCGAGCCGGATGTGGTTGGGCAGGATAAAAAGACGGGCGACTACATTTTTTATGATTGCTCAGCGGAAACCCCCAAAGGCCGCCGCAGCATTTGTTACGACCGGGAAGCGTTGGAGGCCAGGAAAGAATTTAAACCCAAAGATTCCGCCCTGAATATGGCCATCACCCTAGGCATCGAGATTTTAACGGAAGAACAGTATCGAGCGTTGCAGAAACTCGGCGAGTTCGATACGAAGACATCGAGCTGGTTGAAAACCCCGGCTGAAATTAGAAAACTCGGCGGCGCCATCTTTGCCGATCGGCGCTACGACCATGTCTTCGTGTATCACAACGGCGCGGAATCTTACTATGGCGGCCGAGGGTTCCGGGGCTTGCTCAGGGTCTAAATTTGCGTAACCCGCGCGGTGGGGTGTTCTCTATGACTAACCTTGGGGATTTTCCTGCGCTACCACCTGTTCGGGGTGGCCGCCTAATCAACGGGCTACAATACTGGTACGATCACCGCCCAGGCACGCACACCATCTCTCTCGGACTGGTGGTCGCGGTGGGGGCCCGGCACGATCCGCCTCCCAAGCGTGGGCTTGCTCATCTGGTTGAGCACATGTTGTTTCGCTCACATGGTTTCCCTATGGGCGAGCTTGGTCAGGAAATCGAACATATGGGGGGCGATATGAATGGTGCCACTGGTTACGAATCAACCATCTTTATACTTGATCTGCCCGCGTTTAATTGGATGGCCGGGCTTGACATTATGCATCGTGTGGTGTGTACGCCCAATTTTACCCAGGCCCATTTGGAACATGAAAAACGGGTGACGCATAATGAATTACCGCTGGATACCCCTCCCTTGGGGCTGTGGCTCCGGCGTTTGGGGATGTTGTGCGGCTTGAACAACTTTTCGCCCTATATGCTGTGGCGTAATTTTGATCGCACCCGGACCCTGTTGGATTCGGTTGGCGGTTATGAACGCACCCGGCGGAAGATAACCCTGGCCGATGTTCAGACTCACTATAAACATTGGTATACACCTAACGCGATGAACTTGGTGGTGGTGGGGGATTTTCAACCCGAAGCATTGGCTTGGGAGCTGGAACACACTTGGGGCGTGATGCCTGCGCCCGCTAGTTCACTCGCCGTTTACTTGCCATCGCAACCCATTCCCCCCGCCCGGCGGTGGCGCGCCTGGCGTGTGACCGTGGATCGAGAGTTTGAGCAAATGTTTTGCATGCCTTATGGTGGGGTAGCTACCTACTCACCGGCGGTCTTGTCCCTCCTTCGCTCACTGGTGGATGATCGTCTCTCAAATCGCCTTCGACATCAACTGGGCTGGCTGTATAAAGTTGATGTGACCACGTCAGGCTACTCTGATGTCGGCCTGTTGTTTGTAAATTACCTGGCCCCCTATAAGCACATCCGAGCCTTGGAACAGGAGGTGGTAAAAATTTTTAACGAACTGGCTGCTGGTCAAATCGCTGAGGCTGATTTTCAGCGTGTTCGCACCATGCGTTTGGGAATGATTCAACTGTCCCGCCAGTACAATGCCAACTATCGTGACCACTTGCTCGATCATTTTCCTTTGCCGCCCGGCGAACCCCTCAGCCCGATTATGCAAACTTTACCGGAGGTCTCGCTGGAGGCTGTCCAAGCTATGGCCCGCCGTCTCTTCACGCCCGGTAATCGGCACGCCTATGTTTATCAACCCGATTTTCTTCGGAGCGTAATCTTGGTCTTGCTGTGGGTGTTTGGTTATGGTGTCTTGGTTTTGTCGATAGCTATTCTATTAGCTTTGGGTATCGTTGCTTTTTCTAGGTTGTTGGGGTTCTAATTTCATCGCCCTCGTATTTCCTCACCGCCTCCCGCAACCCCTCCGGCACTTCCCGCTCCGCCCACGTTCCCCGCTCGGCTGTCACCGCCACAATGTGGCCCGTAGCGACCTGCCGCCCATCCTGCTCGGCGCGTATCTCAAACTCATAGCGCACACTCCGCCGCCCCAAATGCGCGATGCGGGTGTGGACGCGCAAGACCTCCGGCCACTTCACGCGCGCGTGATAGTTACAGTGGGATTCAACATAGAGCAAATCCACGCCCTCCGCCAGCATCCGGTCGTAGGCATAGCCGATGGTTTCCATATATTCCGTCGCGCCCACATCAAAATAAAATAAATACTGCCCAAAATTGACATGGCCTTGCAGGTCGGTCTCGTTGAAACGTACTTTGATGCGCGTGAAAAATTTGTAGGCTGGACTCATATTCAAAACAACCCCCGAGCGTCTGAAGAGACTTCGGGGGTTGTCCTTTGCATTGGGGAGGCCAGTTAAGCCTAATCCGCTTAACCGGATTTGACCCTCTTGATTTCCGCCACAATCGCCGGCACCACTTCGTTCAGGTCGCCAATTACCGCGTAATCCGCGTTGGCGATGATGGACGCCTCGGGGTCGGTGTTGATGGCCAGGATGCGTTTCGAACCTTTGCACCCCACCATGTGCTGGATCGCGCCGCTCACCCCGCAGGCAAAATAAATCTCAGGCGCGATACGCGTGCCGGTCTGCCCGATCTGGTCGGCGTGCGGGCGCCACCCCAGGCTGGTGACCGCACGCGAACACCCTACCGCGCCGCCCAGCACGGCCGCCAGGTCTTCCAGCGATTTGAAATTCTCCGCGTTGCCCACGCCGCGCCCGCCCCCGATGACGAACCGCGCTTCCGCGAGCGAGATCTTGTCCCCTTTGGCTTCGACCCGCGCGGTCACGCGGCCCCGCAGGTCTTTCTCGGTGAGGGTGGGCGTGAATTCTTTTAGCGCGAACGCGCTACTCGGCGCTTCTTCGGCGGCCACCGCGTGGGGGGCCGTGGTGAGTAATTTGATCGAGCCGGTCAGGCGCGCTTCTTCCAGCAAACTGCCGCCCCAGCGAATGCGCGTCAACTGATAGGTCTCGCCGGGGCGCACGGCGGTGCAGTTGGCGGCCAGGGGCAGATTCAACCGCGCGGCCACATGCGCCAAAACTTCATTGCCGCGTTCGGTGCCCGGGGCCAGCACCACCGTTGGGGTGTGCGCTTGGATAACTTCGACTGCGCTCTGCGCCCACGCGCCCGGCGCGTAATCGCTGACCCCGGTGAGTTGCGCGAGATGCACCACCGCAACCCCAAAGGCCTGCAACGGCTCGGCCAGGGCGCGGGCCTCGTCGCCAACAAGTAGCGCCTCGAGCGTGGTGCCTGTTTCTAGCGCCAGTCGCCGCCCGAGCGTGAGCATCTGGAGTGAGAGGTCATTCAGTTTCCCCCGGTCATGGTCAATGAGTCCCAATATCATGGTTTGTTCCTTTAGCTCTCAGACCAATCCCAATTTTTGCAACACTTCCACCACCTTGGGCGCGGCGTCTTTGCCTTTGCCAAGGATTTCCACCTTGGAGCCTTGCACGGGCGGGAGGGTGAGTTTGATTTTTTCCAGCCCGCCATTCTTCCATTCCGGCTTGAGCCGCTTGATGGGTTTCTTTTTGGCTTGCATGCGGCCCAGCACCGGCGGGTAACGCGGCAGGTTGATGCCTTCTTTGACGGTGAATACGGCGGGCAGAGGCACTTCGAATACCTCCCAGCCGCCGGGTACTTCGCGTTTGGCGATGGCCCGGCCGTCTTTTACTTCGAGCGCTTTGATGCCGGTCACGCAGGGCATATCGAGCGCATAGGCGACGCGGATGCCCACCTGATAACCGCCGGTGTCGGCGGCTTCGTTGCCGAAGAGCAGGAGGTCGTAATTTTGTCCCTCGGCTTGGATGGCGGCCACGATGGCGTCGGCGGTGGCGATGGGGTCAAACTCGCGCCCGTCGGTTTCCAACAGAATCGCGTTTTGCACGCCAATCGCGAGGGAATCACGCAATTGCTCGGTCGCGGCCTCTGGCCCGAGGGTCAGCACCGTCACCGTGCCGCCTTGTGCTTCCATAATTCGCACCGCTTCTTCCACCGCGCACTCCTCGTGCGGGCTGATGGCGAAGCCGAGATAGCGCGTGTCAATCTCTTGTTCATCCGCTGTCAGCGGAATGCGCCCGCCCGTGGCGGGAACGCGTTTGATACAAACTAGACTATTCATAGGATGGCCTATCAAGATGTAAAGGGTAAATGGTAATTGCCATTTACCCTTTACCAATTACTTTTAGCCTTTCATCCGTTCATTCTTCGGATCAAACACCGGCGTGGTGTCAATCGAAGCCACGGTCACCGGGTAATGTTCGCCGAAGTATTCCACCAACAGGTTCGTGCCGACTTTGGCGTATTCGGGCGGGAGGTAGCTCATGAGGATGGTCTGGCCCAACGATGGCCCGGACCCCGCGCTGGTGACGTACGACCGGCGGCCATGCTTGTCTTCGATGGGTTTGCCGTCGGCGGTGAGGATGGGTTCGCGGCCCTGCATGGCGCGTTTGAACCCGGACTTGGCGGTGTTGTCGTCCACCGTGAGCGTGCAGAGGGTGGTCACGGGTTTCTCGGCGCGTTGCTTGAGATACGCTTCCTTACCGATGAAGTCTTGCGGTTTCACCGAGGCGCGCGCGAGGCCCGCTTCCACAAGGTTGTACTCTAACTCTAATTCATTCCCATACAACCGATAACATTTCTCTAAACGGGCCGTCGTGCCATACACGCCAATGCCCACCGGGGCCACGCCGAACTTTTGCCCGGCTTCCCACAGCAAATCCCACAGGCGCGGGCCTTGCTCCCACGGCACATAAATTTCCCAGCCGAGTTCGCCCACATACGAAATGCGCGAGGCGATGGCGCGCACCGGGCCGAAGTCCACTTTTTGCCAGGTGGCGAAGGGGAAGGCTTTGTGTGACATGTCGTGTTCGGTGCAGGCCTGCACCAGGTCGCGGGCGCGTGGGCCCCACACGCCAATCGTCATGATGGCGGAAGAGACATCGGCGAGTTGCGCGGAACCATCGGCGGGGAGGTGGTCGGTGAACCACTTCTTGTCGCGCGGGCCGTCGAACACCCCGGTGACCACGCGGAAATGATTCTCGTTCATTCGCATCACGGTCAGGTCGCTCTTAATGCCGCCGCCCGGGTTAAGGAGCGGCGTGTAAACCACGCGGCCCACGGCCACATCCATCTGGTTCACGCACATCGTTTGGATGTAGGCTAACGCGCCGGGCCCAGTCACATCGAAGATTGCAAAGGCCGACAGGTCCACCATCCCCACACGGTCGCGCATCGCCAGATGTTCGGCGTTGATGATGGGCGACCACCAGCGCGCGTCCCATTCGTAACGGCGCGGCAGGACGCGCTCGCCGTATTCGGCGAGGAGTTTGGTGTTGGATTCGTACCACTGCGGGCGCTCGAAGCCCATGGCCTCGAAGAAGACCGCGCCCAGCGCTTTTTGCCGCTCGAAGAGCGAACTGACGCGCACGTTGCGGTTGCTGGCCCACTGTTCGCGCGGGTGGACGATGCCGTAGGTTTTGTTGAAGCCCTCGGCGGTGCGGGCGTCAATGTGGACGCGGGTTTTCTGATGTTCGTAGAAGCGCGAGATGTCGGAGCCGGTGGGGTCAATCTCGGGCACGCCGGTGGTCATCCATTCGGCCACGGCGCGGGCGATGCCGGGCGCTTCCTTGATCCAGATCGCGGCGACCGACCACAGGTTCTTCACTTCGTGCGTCTCGCCGAGGAGCGGGAAGCCATCGGGCGTGAGCGAGAGCAGGCCGTTGATGGCGTGGCGAATGCCGACTTTGGGATCGGCGAGGATGTCGGGGATGAGTTCGAGCGCGCGTTCCAGCGAGGGGTCGAAATCTTCTTTGGTGAACGGGGCCTCGGTGGGCGAGAGTTTGGCCTGCTCGTTGGAGGGCACGTCGTCGGGGTTCCACAGAATCGGGCGGTGGTCGTATGACCCCACTTCCATGTCACTGCCATGCTGGCGCTCGTAGCCGTTGGTGTCCATGTCGCGGATGATGGGATATTCAATCTCGCCTTTGGTGTTGGCGAACAACGGCACCGGGCCGACGCTGATCATTTGATGGACGGCGGGCGTGAGGGGGATGCTGGCCCCGGCCATGCGCGCGATGCGCGGACTCCACAACCCGCAACAGACGACGAGATACTCGCACGCGATGTTACCCCGGCCCGTGCGGACTGCCGCGACCCGACCATTTTTCACGTCCACGCCAGTAATCTCGGTGCTGGCGAAAACTTGTAGCGCGCCTTGCTGTTGCGCATACTCGCGCATGAGCGTGCCCCCGCGCAACGAGTCCACCGTGCCGATGCCGGGCGTGTAGAACCCGCTGAGGATGATTTTCTCGTTGATGTACGGGACCAGTTTCTTCACTTCGGCGGGGGAGATGATTTCGGCATCAATGCCCCATGATTTGCTGGAAGTGATACGACGTTTAAACTCTTCGGCGCGCTCATGGGTGCGAGAGACCTCGATGCCACCGCTTTGGATGAACACGCCCAGCTCTTTATATTGTTTCACGCTGTCGAGTGTGAACTTGGCCATCTCTTTCGAATGGTCGGTGAGGAAGATGAAGTTGGAGGCGTGGCCGGTGGAGCCGCCGGGGTTGGGCAGGGGGCCTTTGTCCAGCATGACCATGTCTTTCCAGCCCAGCTTGGCGAGGTGATAGGCCATGCTGTTGCCGACGATGCCCGCGCCGATGATGACGACGCGCGCTTGGGGGGGGAAGGCGCTCATAACAGTTGTCTCCTGATTAATGGGGGTGATAGAGGTAGGTCAGGCTTTGAGCCCGACAGCTAATGTGTCAAAAGTCGTCGCGCTACAAACCCGACCTACAGGGTTATAGCGCAAGATTATCGAAAAGCGTTTCTTGCTTTTTAGCCTTTGACCAGTAATGGTGTTGGGCATCGTAATGCCAGCCGAGACTTTCAATCAATGCCGCAAACTCGTTTTTAGTGACCGCGAGCGAGCTAATGGCACCCTTGTTCCACGCTTCAATGACGAGATGATTAAACAAATACTCACCATAGACTGTTGGCGCATCTGCCCTGAGCATGATTTTTTGCACAACGTCCGCCAGATTGAATTGGCCATTGGGTTTTACTTGTCGCTTCAAGCCCGTTTTGCAAAAGGTCAAAATCATCTCTCCCGCCAGCACCGACTCCTTGTTTTTCTTCTTGTGCATGGACCAGATGGGATCGCCAATCTGCGACACTGCCGCTTTAAGTTCCGCCCCGGTGTCAGCGGCGGAGGCGAGGATGGCTTCAAAATAGGCGATATTCCAATGCTGAAACACCACCGAGAGCCAGCGGTTGGGCTTCAACATTCGCACACACGCGCGAATGCTGTTGCCCAGCCGCTCAATATATGCTTCTTCGGTATGGCGCAATTCTCCACCCACAATAATTTCCTGTTCCCGAACTGTTTCGCTCAATGACAGTCCCAGCCAGTGGTTCCACAAGGTGGACAGGTCGAGATAAGAAATATGCCCGCCATACGGTGGGTCGGTGAAGATGTAATTCACCTTGCCTTTGAGTTGCTGACTCAGGGCATTAATATCCTGACTGTGTAATTCAAACTTCCCGCGCCAGCCGTTGGTGGCTTGTTTGAGTTTAATCGTCTCATCTATTTCGCGCTTGGCGGCGAGGATGTTCTGAGCGCGTTCTTCAAAGGTGGCCCAGAGCGGCAACTCCACTGGCTCTTTGGCAATTTTGTAGCGATAGATGCTGAAGATGCTTGACCCGCCCCGGGAGGCCGCGCGGCCTTTGGCCGATAAAAAGGTTTTGTTGAGTTTGGTCAGGCTGGCCGACCACGCCAACCGCATCCCATTTTTAGCGGGTTGCTCCGTCAATCTTTCAATCTCTGTTTTGATAAGTGCGAGGGCCGCCAACTGGCGTGGGGTAAACAAATCGTGGTAGCACTCCGCATCAGAGTTGGAGGGCAGGCGCACATTTTCAGGCAGGGATAGGGAAGCGAGTACACGGTCAACGTTTGCCGCGCTACTTTTTTCCAAGTCGTCAATTTGGCGCTGGCAGGCAGTTTGCAGGTGTGCCAACGCCTCTGTGTACGTGCCTGGCGCGCCTTCGGCTAAACCCGCAATGCCGTGGGCGATAAAATTAGCGAGTGGGTTAATGTCGTTGTGAATCCCCACGCGGTTGGCAAGAAAGGCTTCAATCGCGGTCACGCCTGACCCGCCAAAGGGATCTAAAACCGTGTCGCCCTCGTTGGAATAGCGCAAGATGTAATCGCGGATGACATTAAACGGCCGGCGGGTGAAATATGGATGAACGCCATAATGCCGCTTGGCGGCTTGGCGCTGAGCGGGGATGGGGTGGGTAATGGGTTGAATGGCGGCGTAATCGTTCATCACTTGTTAGCGTACTGGCATAGGGCTTCGAGTTCGATGACATCAATGTGATTTGGCATCACTTCGTGGTCGTGGAAAGCGCACAACACCAGCGCCCGCGACAATTCCTCTTTGCCGTACTTCTGTTCTTGATACTTGAAATCGCGACTCCGCTTCTTTATCTCCACCGGAATGGTGTACGTCGGATAGTGAAGGAATTGAAATGTGCTACCGACACAATCATACCCTTTGCCCGCATACGCGCCCAACCGCACACCGAGATGAGCCAACGGGCCGGAGGCGCGCAACAAATCGGGTTCTTGAATATAGGGGATTTTGGAGCCGGGGCGATGGTCGGTAACCACCCGGCAGATTTCATCCAATGACCAGCACACGATGCCTTTGTGCCGCCGCTCCACAGTTACCAATTGCTCCGACCATAGCGGGCTAACATATTGGCGGGTAAACGAAAGCGGATTAGGGAGGCGTCGGATAGGCGTTAGCTTGCTGGCCTGTGCCAACTTGTAATACAGCGGGGTAATATAAAAAGCGTCGTCAAAAATTTCAATGTCAACATCTATTCGCTCAAAATCCCCGGCGGGTAAATGATACCAATGGCGAATGGCTTCACCGATACTTTCCCCAGCCACGCCTTGCTGAATGCGGTCGTGGCCCACGCTGCCGGGAAGTAGTTTTTGTCCTTTGCCTAATTTGCGGTCGTCACTGACGGCGAAGAAATGAGATTTGGTCGCGCCGTAGGGAGTCATCAAGGCAACGCGCACAGCCCCTTTTTGCCGCAAATAGAATTTAACGGGTTCGGTGAGGTCATGGAAATAATATTGGGGACCGCCGCTGGCGCGGCCGGCGCGTTTGGTTTGTTGCAGATGCATAAGGAGTCGCTCTCTTTGGAGGCGCTCAGAGTGTACGCTTAATGCATTGAGAGCGCAAACGGTTAGGAGCAAATTGGCAAAACGATTGCCGACGGGCGCGCCGGGTCATGGTAGATGATCTGATCGGCGACTTTGAGGGTGACCGCCGAGGCGAGCGGCTCGCCACTGCCGGGGTTGCGGACATAGCGGGGATGTGCGCCGCTGGAAACCTGAAGCCGGATTCGGTGTCCTTTCAGGAAGCGGTGGGCCGTCGGCCACAGTTCAATTTCAACTTTGCGACAACCTTCCGCTTCAGGCACAGGGCGGCTTGGATCGAGGCGCATCAATCCATCACAGACGTTGATGGATTTGCCGGACGGGTCTACGTCGCACAGCCGCGCGAAGAAATCAGTGTGCCCCAGGCTCGACCCGGCATACAGTTCGGCCTTCACCGGACCGATGATTTCCACAGCGTGGTCAAGAACTGGCGAGGTGTAAACCAGAACATCCGCCCTCGTCTCCACCGCCCGATTGTCTTTTGGCCCTGAATTCTGACTCAGGCTGGAGCCGCCGACCGACGGGGTCGGGTCAGCCGGATCGTAGCGATACCGATCCGGGTCGGACTGAGGCGGCGCGGAGGGCGAAAGACCTTTGCCCTTCTGCAAATACCAGCGTTGACTCTGAGTGTTCGGTGGCCATTCGGGGAAGTCCCGCCACTGCTTGGCGCCCATAACAAAAACGCGCACGGGCATGTCGCGCAAATTGCTTCGGTCGCCCAGCAGATGCGCGCGAAACCAGGCGAGTGACTCGCGCACCATGAACGGAAACATCGCCTGATCGGTGTGTGTCCACGGCCCGATGGTGAGATAGGGCTGGCGGCCAGCTTGATGAAGGCGCTGGTAATCCGTGAGCATCTGGGGCAGGAAAATGTCGTACCAACCCCCCAGAAAGGAAACCGGCGCCGTGATCCCGGAAACCGTCTCGCTGAAATCCACTGGTTGCCACCACGCATCGGCGGGGTCGTTGTGTTCCAGCCAGTCTCTGAAAAAAGGCACCGGCTTCCCGGTCGCAAGTTTGTCCGCCTCGCGCAGAGGAAGATGTTGGAAGGCGGTCGAGGCCAGCAACGCGCTGGCGGCGCGGGCCTGAGCCAGGAACGCGGCCAGCGGCGGGTCGTCCTCCTGATGACTCAGTAAATAGATCCAGGATAAACCGGTGTCGAGGCTGAACGACTCGCTGGGATAAACCAGACTGCGAAATTCCGAAGCTGTGATCTGAGGCGCCATTGCCTTCAACATCGCTCCCGCCTCGGCGGCAATCGCCCATTGAACAAACCCCAGATAACTCGGCCCGACCGTGGCCAGTTCGCCCGAAAACCAGGGTTGCTGTTTGAGCCACGCCAATGTGGCGAGACCGTCAGCGCGCTCGTTCCGAAAGGCGTTGAAATCGCCGCCCGATCCGAACGTCCCTCGACAACTCTGGATCAGCACCTGAAAGCCGCGCTCGGCAAATGGGCTGGCAAAGAGCGCCCCAAAGATGCCGGCCCGGCCATAGGGCGAGCGCACCAAAATAGTGGGCCGTTGGCTACCACCGCGCGGATAGTAGTGATCCGCCAACAACGCTACCCCGTCGGGCATCGGCACTTTGTGATCGCGCTCAATGACGATGTCGTAAGTTTCAGCGGGCGGGAATTTAAAAAACCAGCTGATGAGGCGGCTAGCGATACTCATGGTTGACTCCTTGATTGGCAACGAAGGGGAGAGCAGTTTCAGGACAAAGTATAACCTGCTGGTATCCGGTGCGACTACAAACTATCATCAGCGGCCTTGATGCCGTAATTCCTCGCCGCGTCATCGGCGCTGACCTTGCCCTCCGCCACATCGCGCGCCACTGCCGCCCGGTCACGCTCACGTGGGTCGCCATAACCCCCGCCGCCCGCCGCATCCATCGTCACCACATCGCCCGGTTGCAGGCGGGTGAGGCCATACGGATTGCCCGGTTGCCCATTGACCAAGAACTGCGCCTTTGCGCCCGGTTGCCCACCCGCCAAGCCCTCTGGCGGCAAACGGAAACGGCCCGATTGAATGGCGAGATTCACGGGCGGTTGAATCTCAGCGGGAATCCGAAACACCTCGCGCCGCCCCAACGCCCCGCGCTGTTGCCCGGCCCCACCCGAATCCATCAACAACTCGCGGCGCTCCACGATGAGCGGCGAGTCGCTTTCCAAAATTTCCACCGGCGTGTTCGCGCCATTGGCCGGGAAGATGAAACTGCCCGCGCCATCTTGCGCTTGCCCTGCGCCCACGCCGCCGCCGCGAATGAGCGACACATGAAAAGGTTGGCCGTTGGCGCGCCGCCCATAAAAGACTTGCATCGTCGCGGGCGTGCCGCCGCTCGCGGCAATCACGCGTTGGGGCAACGCGTCCGCGAGGGCGCGGTAAATCACTTCGGTCATGAAGTGTCCAATCTGCATGCGCGCCGCCACTGCCGCTGGGAAGCGGCAATTGACCACCGTCCCCTCGGGCGCGGTGAGCTTAATCGGTGTAGCGCTTCCGTCATTGTTGGGCAGGTCAGGGTCAAAGAGACTCTTCACGGCCATGTGAATATAGGCGTAAGTGAAGTTGTACACCACGTTGCCGCCCCAATCCACCTGCGGCGAGGAACCCGTGAGGTCAACGTGGATGTCACTGCCGTTTACTTCAATCGCGCATTTAATCAGCAAATCAGCGCGACCCGCCACTTGCTCAATCACGCCCTCGGCGCGATACACGCCCGACGGGACTTGTGCGATGGCCGCGCGGATACTGCGCTCACTGCGCGCGATAATTTCATCGGCCAGCGCATCCAAATTTTCCAAATGATTATCGGCCAGCAAGCGGCGCACCTGCTCGGCGCACACATGGTTGGCCGCAATCTGCGAGCGGATGTCGCCAATGACTTGCTCCGGCGTGCGGACGTTCCAGCGAATCATCTCTAACACCGCTTCATTTAATTTTCCGCCGTCATACAACTTCACGAGCGGGATGAAGAGGCCCTCTTCAAAAACATCGTGATTGTCCGAAGCCACGCGCCCGCCGATGTCGGCATGATGGAGCACACACGCCGTAAACGCCACTAACTGCTCCCGGTAAAAAATGGGGCTGAGCACGCACACATCGTTGAGATGCCCGGCCAGCGCCCACGGGTCGTTGGTGATGTAAGCATCGCCCGGCTGAAATAAATCAGCGGGGAGGCGTTGCACCAATTTTTTGATGCCGATGGCCATCGCGCCACTTTGGCCCGGCGTGGCGAGCGTGCCTTGCGCCAACTCGCGCCCGTGTCGGTCGGTGAACATGCAGGTGTAATCGTGCGCGTCGCGGAGTACGCTGGAAAAAGCGGTGCGCGCTACGGCCGCGTCCGCTTCATCAACGATGGAGAGCAATCGTCGCCAGAGAATTTCGAGCGTGATGGGACCGAAGGTCGTCATATGTTTTCTCAACGGATGAAACAGATTGAGCGGATGGAATTACGGTCAATCCGATTCATCCGTTCAATCCGTTGACAAATTCAATCCACAAAAAACCAAACTCATCCACCCGCACCCGCGCGTCCTCGCCCACCATCACCGTTGACTCACGCTCTTCGATGATGGCCGGGCCGGAGAACTCAGCCTCAGGGAAAAGTTGATAACGGTCGTAAACGGTGAACGGGATGAACTCGCGCGCGAGGCCGGAGAACGCGCGCCGCTCACCTTTGATGGCGCGTTGAATATCGCCCTGTGTTTTCGGTAAGCGCGGCAACTGCAACAAGCGCACGGGCAAACTGGCGCGCACGCGGAAGTTCACAAGCTCAATCGGCACTTCGGGATAGGTGCGCCCGTACAAGTGACTGTACACCTCATCAAATTTTTCGCGGATGGCCGTGGGGGTGAGCGTGGTGAAATCGCGCGCGGCGATGGGGAGATTGGTCTCCGAGCCTTGCCCGATGAAACGCGCCTCGACGGAGCGCATGAACTCAATCGCGCCGTCCGCGCCCGCCTTGCGCAAGGTCCGCTCGCCTTCGACTTCCATCGCGCGGAACAATTTCTCAATCTCGGCGAAATCCGCCGAGGCCATCGGCGCTTTGTGACTCCGTACCAAATCAAACGCACGCGGCGCGGTGAAGAACCCCAGCGCCGACCCTACGCCCGCGTTGGGCGGCACGATGAGACGCGGCGCGCCGAGTTTGCGCGCCAACCCATAGGCATGCACTGGCCCCGCGCCCCCAAATGCCGCGACCGTCACCACTTTGGGGTTGCCGCCCCGCTCGGCGATATGCGTCTTGGCGGCGGCGGCCATGGTCTCGTTAATCAAATCGTGAA
>CAYUFY010000028.1:0-4031 GCA_964443795.1 uncultured Anaerolineales bacterium
CGTAGCGTCCCGCCGCTGGAAGCGGCGGGTTTTCACAGCGCAAAATCTATAAATCAGAATAGAATACAGATAATTATTTTCAGGAGAGCCGTATGCTCATTCGTCTACGTCGTCTATTTTCGATTATCGCTATTTTCTCCCTGCTCCTCGCCGCGTGCCGCTCTAAGGTCACGCCCAGCCCTATCACCCCGCCCCCGCTGTCCGCCACTCCGGCGGTGACGGTTGCCCCGAACGAATCTGAGCGCTCGGCCGAAGTGGCCGATTTACAGGGCCAGGCTGACTTCCGCGAAAGCGAGCAGGCCCAATGGGCCGCGGCCCAAATCGGGCAAGCCCTCGCCGTGGGGCATCAGATCCGCACCCAACCCAACTCGCTGGCCACCATCAAATTCACCGAGGGTACCGTCACCCGCGTGGCCGGCGACTCGCTGTTCACCGTCGCTGAAGTCGCCGGTGATTCCAAAGACCCGGTCACCAATCTACAACTGGCGGTGGGCAAAATCTTTGTGGTGCTCTTTGGCTCGGCTGGTGACGGCGGCTTTGAAGTAGATACGCCGGAGGGCGTCGCCGCCGTGCGCGGCTCGCTCATGAGCGTCACCATCGGCGCGGATGGCCGCATCTATGTTACCTGCCTCGAAACCAGCGGCGGTTGCTCACTGGAAACGCCCGGCGGCACCCTGACGCTCGCTTCCAATGAACAAGCCGAACTGCTCGGTGCGGACGGGTTCAATGCCCGCACCGAGATTGACGACAGCGAACTGAACGCCTGGTTCCAGAACAACCCCGAAGCCAAAGCCGTGTCCATCGAAGATGCGGATCGGGACAATTACCGGATTTTAGATGGTGACTGCAATGATGGTGATCCCCAAATCCATCCGCTGGTTGACGACCGCGCGGGTGATGGGGTTGACCAAAACTGTGACGGCGCCGACGGCGAGCTGGCTGACAACGACCAGGACGAGTACACCACCTACCGTGGCGATTGCGACGACCAGAACGCCCTCATCCATCCCGGTGCGCTCGATTACCCGGCCGATGGCGTGGACGCGGACTGCGACGGCCAGGACACCCAAAACCTGGTCAACGACTACGACCACGATGGCTACACCGGACAGGTGGGTGACTGCAATGAGTTCGACCGGAACTACAACCCGGGGGCCAGCGACCTTCCCGGCGATGGCGCCGACACCAACTGCGATGGCTCGGATGGCATCAAGACCGATAGTGATGGGGACGGCTTCCGCGTCAGCGATGGGGATTGCAACGATACTAATGAAACCATCTACCCCTTCGCGCCGGACGCGCCGGATGATGGCATAGACCAAAACTGCGACGGGGCCGAGGGGGTGGCCGCCGACTACGACAATGATGGCTATGCCTTCTGGCAGGGCGACTGCGACGACTTCAACCCACTCATCCATCCGAACGCCCCTGACCAGCCCGGCGATGGCATAGATGCCGACTGCAACGGTCAGGATGACGCGGCCACCACCGACGCCGATCAGGACGGCTGGACTACCCAGGCGGGTGACTGTGATGACACCAACCCGGCCATTCACCCCGGCGCGGATGAAGCCGCTGGCGACCGCACTGACTCTAACTGTGATGGCGATGATGGCAATGGTGACGCCGATGCCGACAGCTGGACGATTTATGCGGGTGACTGCGACGACAGTAACGACACCATCCATCCCTTTGCGCCCGATACTCCGGGTGATGGCGTGGACTCCGATTGCAACAGTCAGGATGACCCGTTAGCGAACACTGATCTTGACCGTGACGGCTTTGCGCCCCCCGACGGCGATTGCGACGACTACGACCCTTTCACCCACCCGGCGGCCTTCGATTACCCGGCCAATGGCGTGGATGAAAACTGTGACGGCCAGGATGCCGAAGCAGACTCCAACGACCAGGACTTCGATGGGTACATCTCCACCACCGGCGATTGCGACGACACCAATTTCTTCATTCACCTGGGCGCCTACGATATTCCCGGCAATGGCCTGGATGAAGATTGTGATGGTCTGGATGCCGAAGGCACCAATACGGACTTCGACGCGGACGGTTTCTCCCCCGCCGACGGTGACTGCAACGACTTTTGGTCCACCGTTTACCCCGGCGCCTACGACCCGCCCGACGACGGCTTCGATTGGGATTGCGACGGGGCCGATGGCTCCCGCATTGCTGGCAACCTCACCGATGACGACCAGGACGGTTGGCCGGTGGAATATGGTGACTGCGATGACGCCGATTCGCTTGTTCACCCCTACGCCTACGATATGCCCGCCAACGGTGTGGACGACGATTGCGACGGCGAGGTGGACAACACCACCTCCGGCTTCGACGGCAATGGGAATGGCTATACAGACGATGATAACGATGGCTGGGCGGTGGAATTCGGCGACTGTGATGACACCAACACCGACATTCATCCCGAGGCCTTCGACTTTGTTGGCAACAATGTTGATGACAACTGCAATGGGGTTGTAGACGAAGGGGATAATGACTCTGGCGGGAACCCCAATGACCAGGATGGCGACGGCTGGATGTGGTGGGGCGGCGATTGCGATGACCTTAACCCGTATACCAACCCCGACGCCTATGATGGCCCGGATGGGGAAGACAACAACTGCAATGGTGAAGTAGATGAGGAAGGTGACACCACCGGCTTCACCGATACCGACCAGGACGGCTGGCCGATTGAATATGGCGATTGTGACGACACCGACCCACGCATCAACCCGGCCGCTGACGACCCCGCTGATGATGGCATTGACCAGAACTGCGATGGACACGACACCTTCAATTTTGATGACGGCGACAACGATGGTTACCCGGCCTACGCCGACTGCAACGACGCGGATGCTGACACCTACCCCGGCGCGCCCGACCCCATAGGCGACAACATTGACTCCAACTGCGACGGCGCCGATGGCGACAACACCGATGCGGGCCTCTACACTGACAACGACCTCGACGGCTGGCCGCTCATCTATGGCGACTGCAATGATACCGACTCCAGTATCTACCCCTTTGCCGACGATCCGGTGGGAGATGGCATTGACCAGGATTGCGACGGCGCCGATGGCACTGACGGCGATGGCGGCCACTTTACCGATGCCGATCTGGATGGTTACCCGGCCGACATAGATTGCGATGACACCGACCCCGCCACCTACCCCGGCGCCGACGACCCAACGGGCGATGGTCTGGACCAAAATTGTGATGGCACCGATGGCTTTGGCGGCGGCACTGAAGATCAGGATGGTGACGGCTATTCAGCGGCCACTGATTGCGATGACACCGACCCTCAAATCTTCCCCGGCGCTTATGATCCCGAAGGCGACGGCCTCGACCAAAACTGCGATGGTGTAGACGGCTTCGGCGGTGGGGGCGGCCTTGAAGACGACGATGGCGATGGTGTCCCCAACGCTTACGATAACTGCCCCTTCATTCCCAACTTTGATCAGGTCGACTCTGATGGCAACGGCATGGGTGACGCCTGCGACGAAGGCGGCGTGGGTGGCGAGGACAGCGATGGCGACGGCGTCCCGGACATATTTGATGCCTGCCCCAATGAATTCGGCGCCTTCGACAATGCCGGTTGCCCACGCGGCGGCGACCTCACCGATAACGACGGCGACGGCTACTTCGCCGAAATCAACGATTGCGACGACAACGATGCCTTCATCAACCCCGGCGCCTTCGACTCGCCTAGCGATGGCATAGATCAGGACTGCGATGGAACTGACGGTCAAGCCGCCGATAGTGATGGCGATGGCGTGCCCGACGACCAGGACTTCTGCCCGAACGATTTCGGCCTACCCGAAAATGGTGGTTGCCCCAGCGCCAGCGGCGACTCCGACGGTGACGGCATCCCCGACGACCAGGACGCCTGCCCCTTCACCCCCGGCGACTCTGGCAACAACGGTTGTCCTACCGACAGCGACGGTGACGGCATCCCCGACGATCAAGATTTCTGCCCCACCGAGCCTGGCGATCCCAGCAATAGTGGTTGCCCGCTCCCCACCGAA